>DATLYH010000015.1:0-42641 GCA_035575035.1 Gemmataceae bacterium | reverse complement strand
ATCAGATTTGGGTCAAGGACCCTGAGCAGATTCAACGCCAGCCGTAGTGGCGATGGGCTGAGCCACTCCATGACCTCCGCAAGTCGATCTGCCGGCCATCTCTGGAGAAGGTTCTTCCCTCGGATGAGTAAGCCCTCCCCTGATGGGGCTATTTGCTATGGAGCTTGCATCAGCACGGCTGCCTAACCGCCGACACAACACACTAGGGCGATCCCAAAATAAGTGTTTGACGGCAGCCGCTTCGGGATGCTATGGGGACAGAGCACTTCCAGGGTACCGTTGGACCCAAAATCGACAGGAGGTTGCAGGGCCAACCACCATCCGCGCCGGCGGTGAAGGACTTGCTGCGTACCGACTGACAAGGTGACCCGCTGCCCAACGGCGTCCTGGCTTGCATGGGCTCCGGCCGGCCGCGGTATTACCATGCAAGCCTGATTCCCTTTCCAGATAGCAAAACTTTGATCTCGGCGGGAAACGATGGCTGCCGCGGCCGCACCACCTGCCCGGTGGCCGGGTTGACCACGCCGGGCAGCTCCACGGCGGTGAGTTGCTGTCTTCAGCCGGTCGAGTCTACACCTGAAAAACCGAACCGACACTGGTTTTCCCTTTCCCACAACTGTTATTGCCAACCAGAAAGGCCCCGGCAAAACATCCGCAGAGGTGCAGGTCTATTCGACGAGGTTGATTCTTATTATACTGCCCGTCCTGGTCCCCACGAATAAGGCGGTATGTCTGGTATCCGAATACGGGTCCTGGGAACTGTACTTGGCCAAGTCGCTAAAACAGGCGAAGCGCCGGCTGGCGGTCTGGACCCTCCGGACCAGGGCCTCACGCACCAGGCCGACGTAAAGGGGCCAGATCGAGTTTCTGACCGGGCGACAGGCTCGGGGGCGAGGATTGCGGCGTGGCCCTGGTCGAGTAATCCCTCACTACCAAAGCCGGACAAGCGCGGCCGGTCAATTGGGCCGCCCTATCGGCCCTGGTCAAGCCCCTGGAACGGGCAGATAGTTTGTGCCGATTTTTCCGAAACCCTGTCCTGCGGCGGCGAGTATCACCAGCGTCTAGGAATGAGTTCCGTTGCGTGACGCTTCGGCGAACCGTCGGAGGAGGCCGTCTTATGCGATTGCCGCGCTGCTGCCTCGCCAGCCTGGCCTGTGTTGTCCTGCTCGCTGCCGGTGCCCGGGCGGCCCCGCCCGACCCGCTGCGGCTGGTCCCCGGCCAGGCCGAGCTGATCGTCGAGGTCAAAAATCCCCGCCGGCTCGTCGAAGCCTTCACCACTCTGGACCTGGTCAAGCAGGCGCAGGCGGCGCCCGCGTTCCAGGATCTCCTCGAAACCGCCAACGTCCGCCCATTCTTCCAGCTGGTTGCCCACTTCGAGAAGCAGCTTGGCGCTTCGTGGCCGGAGCTGCTTGACCGCGTGGCCGGCGGCGGCCTGGTGCTGGCGGTCCGGTACGGCTCGCAGCCACCGCCGGCCCTGTTGATCATCCAGGGCACTGACGAGGCCGCGGTCCACAAGTTCGCCCGGCTGGCCCTGGAAGTCATCGAGCAGGAAGTTGCCCGCCAGGAAGGGCGGGAGCAGATCCAGAAGGCGTCGTACCGCGGGATCGAGACGGTCAGCATCGGCAAGGAGTTTCGTGCTGCCGTGGCCGGGGCGGCCCTGATCATCAGCAACTCGGATAAGGCGCTCCAGCGCAGTCTCGACCTGCACCACAACGGCGGCCGGAGCATGGCCGAGGTCAAGGGCCTGGCCGAAGCGCGTCGGCAGCTGCCGCCCGACCCGCTGGCCTTCGCCTGGCTCGACATGGACAGTATCCGTCGGCGGCCGCGGGCCAAGGAAGTCCTTACCACGGAAGATGCCAATGTCCGGGTCTTCCTGGGCAGCCTGTTCAGCGTCCTGCGACGCACTCCTCACCTCCTTGCCGGCCTTTATCGGGAAGAGAACGGTTTCGTGCTGACGACGCGGGCGGCTGCCGGCCGCGAGGGGATGGGACCGGAGGTGGGCCTGCACGTCCCGCCTGCTGACCAACCCGGCACCCGGCCGCTCCTGGAACCCAAGGGCGTCCTGTTCAGCAGCAGTTCTTACTTCAACCTGGCCAAGATCTGGGAGGAGCGGGAGAAGCTGTTCAACAAGGAGCAGGTCAAGGCGCTGGAGGCGTTTGACCAGACGTCGGCCCGCTTCCTGTCCGGCAACCAGCTTAGCAAGCTGCTCCTGCAAACCGGGCCGTATCAGCGCTTCGTGGTTGTCAACCAGCCGACGCCCGGCGCCTACCAGACCGCGCCGAAGATCCCGCTCCCCGCCTTCGCCCTGGTCCAGGAATTGCGCGAGCCGGAGCCGTTCGCCCGCTCGGTCAACACCATCGTGCGCGGCGCGGCGCTGCTGGCCGGCACCCGGGTTCGCCTCCAGCTGATGGAGGAAAAACACGGCGAGCACGAGATCGTCGGCTACCGCTTCGACGAGAAAGCACCGGTGGCGGGCGATGTCAATGGTCTGCGCTTCAACTTCAGCCCCTGCTTTGCCTGCGTCGGCAACCAGATCGTCTTCTGCTCGACGCTGGAGCTGTGCCACGAATTGGTGGACCTGCTCGAAAAGGAAGCGAAAGATGCCGCGGCCCAGGGCCACCGCGCGGCCTCGGTCAGCCGGCTTTATTTCGCCGGCGGGGCCGGTGTGCTCAAGGTCTTCGAGGACGCGCTGATCGCGCAGGCCGTTCTGGAGGAGGGTGTCGGTCTGGCCGAGGCCCGCAAGCAGCTGGAAGGCCTGATCGAGCTGGTCCGCCGCCTGGGGGTGATCAACATCGAGAGCGCATACGGGGTGAACGATTTTCGCCTCGATGTCCGGCTGAGAGTGGGGAAGTAGGCGCTAAGCTGCAAGTGGCTGTCGTTTCTCTTGGGGAACCATCATGGCAGACGCCATTGACCCGCGCTGGGCGTGGGAGCCGTATCGGCCCAGCGCCTCATCGCCCTGGGACCTCCGCAAGGTGGGCCATCTCTACCGCCGGGCTGCGTTCGGCGCCACCTGGGCCGAGTTGCAGGTCGGGCTTCAGGCCGGGCCCGAGAAGGCAGTCGCCGACCTCCTTCAGGGCGACCCGGGCCGGCCGGAGTTCGACGCGGACCGG
The DNA here is from genome assembly GCA_035575035.1 of Gemmataceae bacterium. GTDB lineage: Bacteria > Planctomycetota > Planctomycetia > Gemmatales > Gemmataceae > DATLYH01. The sequence goes on along the minus strand of DATLYH010000015.1, from coordinate 39,528 downwards.
AAGTTCGTCACCAACCACATCGTCCGGTTCAACAACGGCAACCTGGCCGGTGCCTGGTGGCTGATGCGGGTACTCCACAGCCCGCACCCCCTCCGCGAGAAGATGACTCTCTTCTGGCACAACCACTTCGCCACCAGCAACCGCAAGGTCCAGAACGCCGGCTACATGATCGGGCAGTACGAGTTGATGTACCGCCATGCCCTGGGCAGCTTCCGCACCCTGCTGCAGGAGATGTCGAAGGACCCGGCCATGATGGTCTGGCTCGACACGGCCGGCAGCAAGAAGGGGAACCCCAATGAAAACTATGCGCGGGAGTTGATGGAGCTGTTCAGCCTCGGCATCGGCAACTACACCGAGACCGACATCCGCGAGGCCGCCCGTGCCTTCACCGGCTGGGAGATCAAGGACGGCAAGGCGGTCTTCAACCCGGCTCAGCACGATGCCGGCACCAAGACCGTCCTTGGCCGGACCGGCCCGTTCAAGGGGGAGGACATCGTTAACATTTGCCTGGAGCAGAAATGCTGTCCCGTGTTCCTGGCCGGCAAGCTGTTCCGCTTCCTGATCAGCGAGACAATGCCGCCGACGCCCGAGCTGCTGGAGCCTCTCGCCGAGCAGCTCCGCCAGAGCGACTTCGATATCGGCGGCCTGGTCGCCACCATGCTGCGGTCGAACCTGTTCTTCTCGCCGCAAGTTTACCGGTCGCGCATTAAGGGGCCGGTCGATTTCGCCCTGGGCATCATCCGCGGGCTGGAGGGGCACATTCCCGATGAGAGAGGCCGGGGATTCGGCCCCGCCACGTTGAGCACGGTCCTGGAGGAGTTGGGCCAGAGTGTCTTCTATCCGCCGTCGGTCAAGGGGTGGGACGGCGGCCCGGCCTGGCTGAACGGCCAGACCCTGCTGACGCGCCAGAACCTGGCCCTGACGCTGTGCTCCCATGAGGTGCGCTACCAGGGCCGGCTCCGCCCGCTGCCGGCCGTGTTGGCCGAACGGCACGGCAAGAAATCGGACACCGAGTTGGTGGATTTTTTCCTAACGCTGTTCCTGCAAGGCGAAGTGCCGGCCGCCTCGCGCGCCCGGCTGCTGGAGTATCAACGGAAGTCGCACCAGCAACCGATGCCGGTCTACTGGACCGCCGAGGAGGCCGCCGACCGCCGGGTGCGCTCGCTCTGCCACCTGGTGCTGACGTTGCCGGAGTTTCAACTGGATTAGTTGTTAGTCCGTAGTCCGTAGTCCGCAGCAAAGTTGACTACGAACTACGGACTATGGACTATGGACGAGGATTGACCATGACCCTGACCCGACGCGATTTCTTGAAGACGAGCAGCATGGTGGCCTGGGGCCTGACCGTGCCCACGTTCCTGAGCCGGACGGCCGCCGCCACATTGACAGCCGACACGCCGGGGGCAAAGGACACCATCCTGGTTGTCGTTCAGCTGACCGGCGGCAACGACGGCCTGAACACCGTCATCCCCTTCAAGGACCCCGAGTATGCCAAGCTGCGGCCGACCCTCAAGGTCGCCCCCGGCCAGGTTCGCAAGATCACCGACGAGATCGGTCTGCATCCGTCGCTGAGCGGACTGGCCGGACTGCTCGATGAGCAGGCGCTGTGCGTGGTGCAAGGGGTCGGCTACCCGAATCCGAGCCAGTCGCACTTCCGCTCGATGGACATCTGGCAGGCCGGCAGCACCGCCGAGGCGCTGACCGAGGGATGGATCGGACGGGCGCTGCGCCAGTTGCCGGGCGCTCCGTCTTTCCACCTGGCCGCCGCCAACGAGGCCGCCCCGCTGGCCCTGACCGGCGCCCCGACCCGGGTGCCGTCGATCACGTCACTGGAAGACTTCCAACTCCGCACGGCGGCCGCCAGCGGCCTCGACCGCAAGGAGCAACACGCGGTGATCGAAGAGGCGGTGCAGGGACCGTCCGACCAGGCGGGCCTGCTCGACTTCGTGCGGCGAACGGCCGTCAACACCTATGCCAGCAGCCGGCGGCTCCAGGAGATCGGCCGGAACTACCAGCCCAAGGCCACCTACCCGCCGACCCAACTGGCTAACCGCCTCCGCCTGGCCGCCCAGTTGATTGACGCCGATCTGGGCGCCCGCATCTTTTACGTGTCGATCGATGGCTTCGATACTCATGCCAGCCAGGCCGCCACGCACAGCCAACTGCTCCAGGAGGTGTCCGGCGCCATGACCGCCTTCTACAAGGACCTGGCGGCCCGCGGCCACAAGGACCGGCTGCTGCTGATGACCTTCTCGGAGTTCGGCCGACGGGCAAAGGAAAACGGCAGCCGCGGTACCGACCACGGCTCGGCGGCGCCGATGCTGCTGGTCGGCGGCCGGGTCAAGCCGGGCCTGGTCGGCGCTCACCCGAGTCTGACCCAGCTCGAGGCCGGCAATTTGAAACACCACACCGATTTCCGCCAGGTTTATGCCGCCGTCCTGGATCAGTGGCTGGGCGTCAACAGCAAGGAAGTGCTCGGCGCTGAGTTCAAGCCGGTGGAGATTTTTAAAGGGTGATTTGGTGTCCCAGTTAGCCGCGGAGCCCGGCGCTGGGACCGAAGCGCTCTGCTCCGCGGTTAACCGTGGCGGCAAGGGGCAACTCCTCTCACACCCCCAGCGCCTGGCGGAGGCGGGCGATCTGCTCGCTCATGGGCCGCGGCGGCTTGGGCGCCTTCTGCCCCAACTTCCCCTCCACCTTCAGCCAGACGACCACCGGCCCCGGCCCGGCCAGTGCCTCGGCCGCTCCTTGCCGCCATGCCTCGGCGGTGTCAAAGGCGTAGGCCCGTCGGATGCCGGCGGCACGGGCCAAGGCGGCGAAGTCGGTCTGCCCCGCCCCCGCGGTCGGCTGCCCGCCGGTTACCTCGTACATGCCGTTATCCATGATCAACAGGTAAACGTCGGCCGGGTGGCTCGCCAGCGTGACCAGGCAGCCGAGGTTCATCAAGGTGCAGCCGTCGCCGTTGACCACGATCACGCCACGCCCCGGCTGGGCCAGCGCCAGCCCCAGGCCCAAGGCCGGTGCCTGCCCCATCGACGACGGGATGTAAGGGAAATCAAGCGGTGTATCGGAGAGTTCATGCCAGACGGCGATGGAGGCCATCGTAGTGATGACGATTCGGTCGCCGCGGTGGACCTTCAGGACTTCCAGCGCTTCGCGGTGGGTCATGGCCACGGCGGTTACTCCGCGAGCAAGACAGCGCCGGCCCGCCGTTCAGCCTGGGCCTGACGGTAGGCGGCTGCCAGGTCAGCGGCGGTGTGCCGGCGATCGAGCAGGACATACGGGATCTGCCAGGCCCGCATAATCGGCTCGGTGTAGACGGGGCAGCTGTCGGCGGTCGCCCCTTGCTGGTAGGCATAATAACTGCGCACGCCCACGACCAGGAACAAGGGCAGTTTCAGGTCGTAGACGATGTTGCGGAGCGAGTCGCCGGCCTCGAACAGGCCGGTGCATTGGATGAGCACGACCGGCCGTTTGCCGCCCAGCAACAGACCGCCGGCCACGGCGATTGCCTCCCCTTCCCGGCAGACGCGAACCAGGCGGATGTCCGGATCAGCGCGCAGGGCCGGCTCCCAGGTGCCGATCTCACTGTCGGGGATCCAGACGACGTGGGTCACGCCGCACTCCTTGAGGGCGGCGACCACGGAGGGACCGTCGAGCATGGCAATTCCCCAGATAGCCGCTTGCGGCTTGATGGGCTTACGCTAAGCCGCAAGCGGCTCACGGGTGGGTTCTCAGTTCGGCCGGTGGGCGCTGTGGCAGCCCTTGCACGACTCGTTCAGCCGACTGTGGGCGACGAGAGCGGCTTTCTGGTCGCGGCGCTGGGCGGCGGCGTCCAGCGCCTTGGCATTCTCCAGATACTGGGCGGTGAGCCGAGCCCACGACTGCCGATCCCCTTTCGGCGGGTTATTCTTGCCCAGGGCCGCCCCGAGCGTGACAAAGTCCTTCGCCGCCTTCTGGACCTCCGGCCAGTCGGGCAGGTCGGCCTGCAAGTCGGCCCGGATGGTCGTCAGCGGGGAGTTGGCCCCCTTGTGCAGCCGCTCCATGACCTCCTTGACGGTCGGCGTCCGACTCCCCTGAGCGCCGGCCGGACCCTCAGTCTGGCTCAGCACCCCGCAGACGGTCAGCACAACCAACCCGCACGCCCATCGCTTCATGCGTCGCGCTCCTCAATCAACAGGAAACCTCGCCCCGGCCGTCGGCCAGGCAATCTTTGGGATCGGGAGAGAGGGCGGGCCGACCAAGGTCCCGGCCGGCCCGCGCTCCGGAATGACTCCGTTCCGAATCAATCACGGAAGGTGCCGTGGCAGTCCTTGCAGTTGACCGTCTTGAGCAGCTTGGCGGCCTCTCCCTTGTCTCCCTTCTCGGCAGCCTGGGCGATCTTGAGCATGGTGGAGGTCCGCTTTCGCCAAAGTTCCAGGTCGCCCTTGGGCGGCTTTTGCTGGCTGAGCGAGGTGTAGTACTCCACCAACTCCTTGCGCTCGGCTTCGGTGGCTTTGCCTTCAGCAACCTTCTTCCACAGGCCGGTCTTGTGCGCCTTCTGCATCACCTCCCTGATGGAGTATTTCGGCTTGTCCTGCAAGGCGCCTGACGAGGTAGTCACCAGAGTCAGGAGCAGCAGCAGGGCCAGGCCAATCCCCATGTACGCCGCTTTCTTCATTCGTTGCTCTCCTTGTAAGACGACCCAACAACCTCTCCGGCACCACCGCAGTGCCGAGCAATTTGCCGCCTGATGACCGACCGGTGTTCCTCCTGCCGCCGGTGCCCGGGCCGCCGTCTGTTGCCCGCCGCTGTCCCCCAGCGGCAGCACCGGCCGGAAGTGCTCAACAAATAATGCCTACCAGGGCGTTTGTCAATCACCCGACAGGAGCGGCCGTAACAAATATATTGTTTATCTTAAAAATGATTTATGTCGCCTTCCTAGTGCTAGCTCCCAGGTCCCGTGGTGCCATCCGGGGTGGCCGAAGCGTCGAAGACTCCGCTCCGGCTACCCAACTGCCCTCCTCACCCCGAAACAGGGGCGAGCATGGTTAACCCAACCCGTTAATCCGCAGGAACGCCTCGGCCCAGCGGTAATGGTCGAGCAGTCCACCCGTCGGCCGGCCGAGGATATGATAGGCGACGAACAGCGCCTCGATCGACGCTAGGCCGTTGTCCGGGTCGGTCCCCAACTTGGAGACGCGCGGATAGGCAGTGCGCCAACCATGCAGGGAGCGCGGCGGCACGTCGAGGAAGCCGCGGCTCATCGACACTGCCCAGCGCCAGCTGCCGTCGAGCAGGAGCAGGCCGCAGCCGGCGTCGGCCGCCGATAGCTCCGGTCCTTCTGCGGCCAGGCGGACGTAGCCTGCCAGCGGCGGCCGCTCCGCCACCGGGTATTCCAGGAAGATCAGGTCGGGCCGGCCGCGCAACGGTAGGATCGAGCATTTGCGCGGGTTCTCGTGTGGATGGCGGACGATGACGGTCGGCGGGTAAGTCAGGTTCATGGGGCCGGTGGCGGCCGGCTTGATGGCCGCCGGAATGACACCTAGAATGACCTTGGCGTCCGGAACACTACCTTACCCTACCAGGTTCGCCCAGGTCAGGAAAAGGGGCACTCGAAGGAGGACGTTGTGAACATCGAGATCATGTACTGTTCGATGTGAAACTACGAGCCGCAGGCCGTCAGTTTGACGAGCAAGCTGCTCACCACCTACAAGCAACAGATCCGCGACCTGAAACTGATTCCCTCGGGCGGCGGCTGCTTCGAGATCACCCTCAACGGCGAAAAGGTCTACTCCAAACTGGAGACCGGCCGGTTCCCCGACGAGCAATGGGTGATCGACACCGTCGGTCAGCGCCTGAAGAAGCCGGCCGGCGCCGCACGGAAGTAGGAAGCCCGCCCCTGGCTGGGCCAGGCAAAGGGGAAAAGGACAGGGAAGCGGTCCTTTTCCCCTTTGTCTTTTTGATGCACGAGAAAACACCATGTTGTTCTTCGGCCGGAAGAAACGCCTGATCGACTACGCCTCCTGCGCCGGCTGAGCGGGTAAGCTGCCCCCCGAGGGGCTGGCGCAGGTCCTGCGCCATCATGCTACAGTCGCCGACCCGAATCTCCTTGTCGGCACCGAGACAGGGGACGATGCCGGCGTCTATCGCCTCAGCGACGAACTGGCCATCGTCCAGACCATCGACTTCTTTCCGCCGGTGGTCAACGATCCATTCATCTACGGCCAGATCTCGGCGGCCAACTCGATCAGCGATGTCTACGCCATGGGCGGCACGCCGAAGACAGCGTTGAACCTCATCGGCTATCCCGACGACAAGCTGAGCCTTGACTGGCTGGCCGAGATCGTCCGCGGCGGCGAGGAGCGCTGCGCGGCGGCCGGCGTTGTAGTGCTGGGCGGCCATACGGTCCGCGACGCCGAGATTAAGTTCGGCTACGCCGTGACCGGGACCGTTCACCCGCAGCACATCCTGACCAACGCAGGGGCCCGGCCGGGCGATCGGTTGGTGCTAACCAAGCCGCTGGGCACTGGTTTCGTCACGACGGCTCACCGGGCCGACGCCTGCCCCGAGGATGTCTTCAAGGCCGCCTGCGACAGCATGATTCAGCTCAATGACATCGGCCGCGATGCCATGCTGGAAGTGGGCGTCCACGCCGCCACCGACGTGACCGGTTTCGGCCTGGCCGGCCACGCCTACGGTATGGCCAAGGGAAGCGGCGTGACGTTGGTCTTCGAGCTGTCGCGGCTCCCGTTGATCCGGGGGGCGGAGAAACTGGCCCACCGGCCGTACCTGACCCGCGCCAGCGCCACCAACGCCGCCTACGTGGCCGGCGAACTGCGCGTCGAGGGGAAGCCGGACCATACCTTGATGGAGTTCTTCTACGACGCCCAGACATCAGGCGGCCTGTTGATCAGTGTGCCGGCTGAGAAGGCCGATGCCCTGGTGGAGAGTGCCCGCAAGCGGGGGGCCGCCGCCGCGACAGTCATCGGCGAGGTGATCGAGCGGGCCGACGTGGCGCTGATCGTCCGGCCGTAGCCGCTTGTGCCTCAGCGCCGGGATGCCAACCGCCGCCACAGGCCGACTGCCGAACGGGCAGGGAAACCGTTGACCGTCAACTCCATCCCGTGCAGCCGGATTTCCAGTGTGTTGGGCAGCTGCCAGGAGGGGTCGTCCGCGCGGTAGCGGTCGCTGAGGAAGTGGACCTGTTGATTGGATGAGCCGATCCAGCGCCGCCGGGTTTCCGGCAACTCGCGCACATAGGGACCGTCCACCAGGATGTCGGTGTGGGCGAGCAAATCGTGGACGTGCGGGTCGGGCATCCGGCGAATCTCCGCCAGGGTGAAACCGCTGAAGACCATTACGCTCAGTCCCATCGCACGGGCCGCCCGTGCCAGGAAGGCCGCCCCCGCCGCGTGGGCCGTCGGCTCACCCCCCAAAAGCGTGATCCCTTCGATTCCGTCCTGCGCCGCCGCCGAACGAAGTTGCTCCACCACCGCGCCGGCCGGCACCGCCTGCCCCCCCTCAAACGGCAGCATTTCAGGGTTGCAGCAGCCCGGGCAGCGGAGCGGACATCCCTGGAACCACAAGGCAAAGCGGCGCCCCGGCCCCTCCGCCTCGGTGCAGGGTACGATCTGCGCCACCTGAAGAACCGGCTCGGAAGACATGGAAACCATCTCGCTTCCCACCGCCCCAACGATCCATTGTAGCAAGGGCGCGTCCACCTCTTCGACACGGTCAATCAGTGTGGCAGACTTGGGGAAACCACCGCGTCCAGGTGCGCCGGGTGGGAAAATTAACCGGCCCCGAGCGCCGCCCGCACCTTCCCAAACAGCTCTTCGAGTGTGTAAGGCTTGTGCAGGAAGCCAGCCAACTTCCATTCCTCACAGAACCGGCGGGCATCGTCCTGGTCGTGGCCGGTGGTCAGGAGCACTTTCAGGTTCGGGTAGAGCCGGCGCAGGGCCGTCAGGGTATCAGCGGCGCCTAGTCCGGGCATGATCAGATTGAGCAGCACCAGGGCCACTTCGTCCCGGTGACGTTCCATGAGTTCGATCCCTTCCGGTCCACTGCCGGCGGCCAGTGCCGTCACCCCGGCTGCCGCCAGTGCCCGCACGGTCACGTCGCGCACATAGGCTTCGTCATCAACTACCAGCACCAGCCGCCGGCGTGCCAACGGCGGCGCCGAGGCGGCGTTGGGGGCCGGCTCCCCGGCCGGCAGCAAGATGCGGAAGGTCGTCCCACGCCCCATAGCGCTGTGAACACGAATGGCGCCCCGGTGGGCTCGCACGATTTCCTGGACCACCGTCAGACCCAGGCCGCGCCCTTCTGACTTGGTGGTGAAGAAGGGATCGAAGACGCGCGCCAGCACGTCCGGCGTCATGCCGCAACCGTCGTCGGCGACTTCAAGGAAGACATAGCGGCCCGGGGCCAGGTCACGCTCATCGGCGCCCACATCCTGCACGCCGGTGGTGAGGGTGATGATACCTTCCCTAGGGCGGACCGCATCGGCAGCGTTCAGGACCAGGTTCAGGATCACTTGCCGGATCTGGCCGGCATCTCCCTGCACCAGCGGCAGCACCGGTGCCAGGCGCGTCTCGACCCTGATACCCTTGCGCGCGGCGACGGCCAGCAGCGGCCGGTTGTCGCGGATCAGAGCGTTCAGATCGAGGGGACCTGGGGCATCGGTACCCTGGCCGGCGTAGATCAGCACTTGCCGGGTTAGCTCGGCAGCTTGCTCGCCGGCCCGCTTGACCATCTCGACCAACGGCCGGTGCGGTGCGTCAGCCGGAAGGTCGCGCAGCAGCACCTCCGCAGTGCCCAGGACGCCGGTCAGCAGATTGTTGAAGTCGTGGGCCAGTCCCCCGGCCAGCAGGCCGAGGCTTCCCAGTCTCTGCATGCGGTAAGCCTGCTCCAGCACCCGTTGGCCGCGCAGAGCAATTTCTACCAGGTCTTCTTCAAGCTGCCGGCGAGCTGTCACGTCGTCGATGACGACCAGGACCCCTTCCGGCGCCGGGTAGGCCCGCGCCAGCAGATATCGCCCATTGACCGCCTCCTCAACTTCCTGAGGCATTCGCGTCTGGAAGGTGCGTAGGCAGGCCCGGTGGCAGGCGGAGCCGGCGAAACCGGGCAGGTCGGTCAGCAGGCACCGGCCGGTCAGTTCCGCGACCGCCATGCCCACCAGCTCGGCGTAGGAAGGGTTGCAGTAAAGAATCCGGAAATCAATGTCCACGGCCACACAGGCCAGTCCCAGGCTGTCGAGCAGCGCGCGGTGGCGGCTGTCCGATCCGTGCGGGACCGGCCGGTCATGGCGGTAGATGGAAGAAGTCGTGGGCACCGCGCGCTGCCTCCCGGGCGAGGGTGCCGAATGAAGCGGGGGCAATGGTGTGTGGCAATTATACGTCAGCGGTCGGGCCACTGCCATAGGGTTGTCATAGAATGGCACATTTTTATTCCTGCATACCCCGATGGATCGGCGCCGGCCGCTTGAGTCCGAGCCCGGAGCGTAGTGTTCCGAGCCCGGAGCGTATTGTTCCGAGCCCGGAGCGTCAGCGACGGGCCTTGTTCCGAGCCCGGAGCGCAGTGTTCTGAGCCCGGAGCGTCAGCGACGGGTAATGGCGCTACCCAATTGCAAACCGCGACGGCAGGATTCACTTCTTGCTGTGAACGAACTTGTTGGGCGTCCCCTCGAGCGGCCCGCCCGGCGGTGGACGCCAGAGGACAACTTCCTCGATCTTCTTGGCCAGCGCGAAGTCCTTGTCGGTGATGCCGCCGTGCGAGTGGGTCTTCAGCTTGACCCAGAGCTTGCCCCAGGTGATCGCCAGGTCGGCATGGTGCCAGGCGGCCTCGCACAGGTAGCCGATGGCGTTGGTGAGCATCAGCGTAGTCGGCCAGCCATCGGTGTTGTACTTGCGCCGCAGCCAGCCATCTTCCAGGTACCAATCGGTCAGCCCCCATTCCTGGAGCTTGGCCGGAATCTCCTGTTCGCTGTAAACGGTGAGTTCCTTGTCGGGCATGGTCATCGCTCCTTTCCACCTTTGAAAGCCGTTAGCAATCAGCGGGTCGGCTGTCCTCCTCTGCCGGCAGTTCTTCCTCGGCTGTCAGCGTGTGGCAAGGTCTGCCTCGGGAGAGGAAGGCGGCCAAGGCGCCGAGCAAGATGCCGGCCAGGGTACCGTAGAACAGACCGTCGCCGGCCGCCAGGCTGGCACCGGCCAAGGCGCCGAGCATCGCCCCGAGGAACATGCCGGCCACTGTCCAGACGCCTGCCTCGACCAGGGCGTAGGCGAGCGTTCCCAGCACTACGGCCCCGCCCGCCAGCAGCAGGATGGCCGTACAGGCCGTCGTCAGCACCGCGGCTGCGTCCGGCCCGCTGTGGCCAGCGATGACGCCCACCAGACTGCCGAGGACGGCCAGAAACAGGGCGCCGTCGGCAGCCCCCGTGACAGCGCCGGCCGCGCGCGGCGACAATCGGCGCTGGCGGGCGCGCTCCAACGTCCGGGCCACCACCTCGCCGAGAAACGCGCCGGCCGCCTTGCCGCTGGCCCGGGCTAGGGCGCCGGCCAAGGCCCCGAAGAGGGCCCCGACCACGCCGAAAAACGCTCCCCCGCCCAGCGCCCAGAAAAAGATCCGGATTCGCTCTTCCATCTTCCTCCCCCAGTGGATGTCCTGATCATAACCGAATCCGGGCCGTGGCGTTCAGGCCAAATCACGCGCAGCGACTGCGGGCATGCGGTCATTGCGTGCGGCCGTCTCCTCCATGCCGCCGAATGAACAGGTGACATCAGCGCCGGCCGGCGTTATGCTGTCGGCGTCCCAACATCCGCTTCCGGGAGAGAACCACCATGATCCCATCCTGCCCCGCCCTGCTGTGTGTTCCGGCATCCCTGCTCTTCCTGCTGGCCGCTGCGGCCGCCCCGGCCCAGGAGCCGCCGACCAAACCGGGTGATGCGATGATCGAAAAATACCTGGCCCAGGAGACCGACCGGCTGAGCCAGCGCGTCCTTGACGGGGCCAAGACCCTCGAGGAATGGCAAGCCCGCCGGCCGCGGTTGAAGGAAGAATACCTCTACATGCTCGGCCTGTGGCCATTGCCGGAGAAGACACCGCTGAAGGCGACGGTCACCGGCACGCGGGAGCGCGAGGGAGTGATCATCGAGAAGCTCCACTTCCAGAGCCGGCCCGGCCTGTACGTTACCGGCAACCTCTACCGGCCGCAGGCGAGCCGGGAGCGTCAGCGACCGGAGAAGCTCCCGGCCGTGCTGTACGTCTGCGGCCACTCCAACCGGGGCCGGGACGGCAACAAGACCGCCTTCCAGGACCACGGCATGTGGTTCGCCACCAACGGCTACATCTGCCTGATGATCGACACGCTCCAGCTGGGTGAGATCCCCGGCGTGCACCACGGGACCTATGGTCGGCCCTACCTCCACCTCAAGCAGTACGGCATCAAGGACAAGGACGTGCTTGAAACCCGCTGGTGGTGGCAGGCGGCCGGCTACACCCCGGCCGGCGTCGAATGCTGGAACGGTATCCGGGCCATCGACTACCTGGTGAGCCGGCCCGACGTCGATGCCGAGCGGATCGCGGTGACCGGCATCTCCGGCGGCGGGGCGGCCACATTCTGGATCACCGCCGCCGACGATCGCGTCAAGTGCGCTGTACCGGTCAGCGGCATGAGCGACCTGGAAAGCTACGTCAAGAACAAGGTGATCAACGGCCACTGCGACTGCATGTTCCTCATCAATACTTACCAATGGGAGTGGACGACCATCGCCGCGTTGGTAGCGCCGCGGCCGCTCCTGTTCGCCAACTCAGACAACGACCGCATCTTCCCGATGGACGGCAATCGCCGGATCATCGAGCGGCTGCGGAAGCTGTACGGCATGTACGGCAAGCCGGAGTTGGTGGATGAGTATGTGAGCAAGGGCGGCCACGACTACCGGCCGGACCTGCGGATCGCGGTCTTCAAGTGGATCAACAAGCACCTCAAGAATGACACGACAACCCTCGTGAAGGACTCCGCGGAGTTCAAGCCGCTGCCCGGCGCAGAGCTGCGTGTCTTTCCTGAGGACAAGGACATTCCCAAGGACGCGATCAACGGGAAAATCGACGAGACATTTGTGCCGCGGGCGCAGGTGAAACTGCCGGAGGAGGGGAAGTTCGAGGAGTGGAAGAGGGGATTGATCAAAGAGCTACGGGAGAAGTCGTTCCGGCCGTTTCCAGCACGGATTCCTCCAGGCCAGCGGGTTGCTGATGAGTTCCAAACCGAGCCGGGTATTGTCTCCAGAGCTGAATGGCACAGTGTACGCGGGGATTCCAAGGAACAGGCTGGGCCTGTCGCCCTGGTCGTGATCAATGAGGATGACGACCGAGCAAAGCTGGTAGAGTGGGCTACCCCATTCTACGGCGACAGTGCGGCCCTGGTGATTCTAACGCGTGGCGTGAAGGAACTGGCATGGACGCGCGGATCACCACCCCATTATGTGGCTCGCTCCCATGCTCTGCTCGGCCGCACGGTGGATCAGGGGCGGGTCTGGGACATTGCCGCATGGGCACGATATTATGAGGAGGCCCGGCCGGTCAGCCGAGTCATTGGCCGTGGACAGGCCGGCATCCTCGCTGCCTACGCCGCCTTGTTCGAGCCGTCGATCAAGGAAGTAGTTATCGTTGATCCGCCGGCATCGCACAAGGACGGGCCGATTTTCCTCAACGTCCTCCGCGTGCTCGACATTCCCGATGCCCTTGGACTGCTGGCGCCGGATGTGAAGCTGACGTTGGTCAACGCGAAGGACCCGGCGTTCGACCGCACGGCGGCGATCTACCGGCGGGCCGGCGCCGCTGCGAAGTTTCAACGGAAATGACGGCGAATGACCGCTACCCCGGCGTGCCCTGGCGCACTTCCTTGACGATGGCGACATACTGCCGGGCCAAGTCGCGGATGCGGTCGAAGTTGCGCTCGGCGACGGCCTTCGGCTCGACCAGCTGGCCGCCGACCCCCAGGCAGCAGGCGCCGGCCCGCAGGAAGTCGGCCGCCGTCTTCAGGTCCACGCCGCCGGTCGGCATCAGCCGGACCTGCGGCAGCGGACCGCGCATCGCCCGGAAGAACGCCGGCCCGACCACGTCGGCGGGGAACACCTTGACGATGTCCGCCCCCGCCTCCCAGGCGGTCAGGATCTCCGTCGGCGTGAAGGCGCCGGGCATCACCAATTTGTCGTAACGTTGGCACAGCCGGATGACATCGAGGTTGACCGTCGGCGCCACCACGTACTCGGCCCCGGCCAGGAGCGCGGCCCGGGCGGTCTCCGGGTCAAGCACGGTGCCGGCACCCAGCAGCAGCCGATCGCCCAGCGCCTGCCGCACCTGGCGCACCACCTCGAGGGCATTGGGCACGGTCATGGTGATCTCCACGACTGTGACGCCCCCTTCCGCCAGAGCGCGGGCCACCTCGACCAACTGCTGGCTGTCAGGCGAGCGCACCACTGCCACAATGCCGCAGTCGAGAACCTGACGCAGCTGGGATTCTTTGCTCATAGTCCGTAGTCCGTAGCCAGTAGTCCGTAGCCCACAAGGAAGAGGTTATCCGACCCCGAGGCAACGTAAAGCCAAAAACTCGAGTCTGCCACCGAAGCGACGCTGTGGTCTTGCTATGAACTATGGACTTTTTTTCTCGATCAACGACTGGGTCTTCACGACAGTGTGTTCGTCGGGGAAGGTGTGGAAGGCAGAGAGGAATAGGCAGCCGGGGCGGGCTTCGACAGTGATAAAGCCCAACGGGGCCAGTGCCAGGCGATGGTGAGGCTGGAAGTTGTGCAGCAGGCCGCGCTTGCCGCCGTCAGCCAGGATTTCGTCGTGGACGTGCAGGAAGATCTCCGGCGGCAGCACCTCAACCTGGAAGCTCACCTGGTAGTGGATGCCGTGGGCGCAGGTCAGGGAGTCGGTGTGCTCGCCGCGGATGCGGCGGCTGAGCAGGCGGCGCTTCTCGGGCATCAGCGGGTCGTTGGCGCCGGCCACCTCGGTCAGATGAACGTCACGGTTCTCCCAGGAGATGACATGGCCGGTGCGGGTGATGCGGACGGTCAGTTCGTAGTCTTCGCGCTGGATCTTGCGGACGGACAGGATATCGAACAGCTCGGGGTGCAGGGGCCGTCCGTACAGCTGAAACACCAGGTCGCTGACGCGAGGTCGGAGGAAGTGGACGCTCATGACTGGACCAGCCCGGCTTCTTCCCGACATCAAACCGCCTCAAACCTTCCAGCGATTATAGGGCGGTCCCGGGCCCGTCACAATGCTTCTTCCCGCCGACCGGCAAAGGCCGCGGCCTGGTCCTGAGAGTGTCCCTCCTCGCCGGTCCGCCTTGCCCAAACCGGCCTTTCTCAAAGCTGAAGGGGAGGACCAGAGCGGCCCTCCCCTTCTTCCCATGCGTGCCAGCCGAAGCCAGAAGCCGGCGGTGTTGCCAATCGCTTGCGCTTGCTCCAGGCAGCAACACCGCCCTCGGCCCGTGCTACCTCTGAGCGACGCTGGCCTCCGGGAACTCGAGCGTGACCCGGGTCTCTTCACCGGCCCGAACGGTGATGCGCTGCGTGGCGACGACCGGCCGGCCATCGCGGATGATCTCGCCCTTGAGCGTGTAGTGGAAGTCCCGGCCCGGCTCGAGAACCGGCGAAACCAGGACACGCGTGGACGAGGTCGAGGTGGTGGGAGTGTCATCCACCATCAGCTTGGCGTCAGCCGGCAGGTTGACGATGATGGTGGCAGGAGCAGCCGTCGGCTTTTCCTCCTTATCCTTTTTCGGCATGGGCTTCGGGGGAGGCGGCGGCGCATGAGGATGGCCGGCGCAGCCGTGGCAAACATAGCCGGCACAGCCGTGGCAGACATAGCCGGCGCAGCCGTGACAGACGACATAGCCGTGGCAGCCGTAGCAGCCGTGGCAGACAACATAGCCGTGGCAGTCGTGGCAGCCGCGGCAGCCCTTGCAGGCCTTGCCGCCGAACAGACCACCGCGGCAGCCGCCGCACCAGCCAGCGCAGCCGTAGCAGCCGTTACAGCCGCCGCAACGGCCAAACGCCGGCGTCTCAGCGCCGCCGCTAAGTGCCATGAGCAACACAACACTGTACATTAGTTGCACCTCCAGCAAGCAAAAGGGAGCCAACCCACGCGTCTATGACGGAATCGCTACGCCTGGAGCCACACAGACAGCCACTGCGGAGAGCCGATGCTTGATACGAGAGTTGCGCACTTGAGCCGGCTGACAGGTCGGCAGGCCAACCAGAAGAAAAGATGTACGCTTCATGCTCGAGTGGACCAGTTAAATTGGCCCCGTGAGTCACCACCGATCCAGATCGTGTGGTTTGCCTTCCTTGCCAGCCTTTCACTCAATCACTCGCCAGGTAGGGTGAATGGTAAAGATGGCGAAGAGGTGAGTCAATCATAATTTAGGAAGTCTGGAAGGAATCTGACATTTAACCACGCCAGGGTTCCGTTATGCTCGGTATATCAGGCACAAACTGACAGGACGACCCGGCACCTTGGCTTGGACTGCTGCCATGCGCCTCAGCGGAAGGTGGACGTGTTTTGGGGATCGGCCGTTTCCCGGAGGATGGGCCGGTCTCCCACGGCAGCGCAAGGCCCCGTCTTGCCGTGCGTTCTCCTTCCGTCGTACTCTGCCTGAGCCGCTCGGGTCAGCGATTGGCAGCATTTGCCTTAGCTCGCCCCGGCGGATCGGTTATCCTTACCAATGGGAGGCAGGAGCCTCCGAGTGCTCCTCCCTTCCCGATCAAGGGCGCGAAGCGGGCCCGTGTCCGATGCGGGCCGGTTGGTCTCGGTGAGGAGGGAGTTGCCATGTCCCGTCCGGATGCCGCGACGCCTGCGGCAAGTAGCTGGCCGTTCACCAACCCCTGGCCCTTTCTAACCGCTGGCCTGTTGGCGGTGCTGGCCGCCCTGTTCCTGAGCCGGCTGGGAGGCGGCTGGATCATGGCTCAGGCCGGGCTCGTTCTCGCAGGATTGATTGCCGCCGGTTCGGCGGTCAGCATTCGGCTGCACGTGGCGGGTTGGGACCTGGACGAGCGCCTCCGCTCGGCAGGTGTCCTGGCGTTGGCTGCCCTGACGGTCCTGACCGCCTATCCGGCAATCGATCCGACATGGGACACGATCCGGCTGCTGTTGGCCGTACTGGCGGGGGTGGCCCTGGCCGGTGCCATCCTGGTCCTGCTGCCGGCGGCCTTGCGCCGACTGGTCATCAGTTTGCTCGTGCTGTATCACTTCGGCGGCATCCTGATGGCGGCAACCTCGGTGGCGCCGCCCAGCGGCGTGCCGTGGTGGATCACTTTGCAGGTCTGGACCCGGGTCTACCGGCCGTACTTGCAGTTCATGTACTTGAACAACGCCTACCACTTCTACTCGCCCGAGCCCGGCCCGCCGATCTTGCTCTGGTTCTACGTCGAGTACGACGACGGCAGCTCGCGCTGGATCGAGATCCCTCGCCGGGAGGACTTCCGTACCAGTTTGGCCTACCAGCGCCGGATGGCCATGACCGAAAGTACCAACATAATCAACAACCAGCCGCCCCCCAACTTCGACTACCTGTGGCGGCGGCGGCTCTTGGGCCGGGAAAGGCAGGGGCGGTTCGAGAACATCCGCGGCGACCTGCCGGTCGAGACCATCTGGCGGCAGCTGGCGGCCGGCGACGTGAGCGTGCTGATCATTCCCCCCTACCCGACCCACGTGATGATGCCGCACCTACAGTACCGCAAGCCGCTTCCGTACTCCAAGCAATTGATCGCCTCCTACGCCGCCCACGTGGCCCGCAACTACCGCAGCGAGAAGGACCCAACTGCCCGCGTCCGGGGGGTCAAGGTCTACCGCGTCGTTCACCAGATACTCTCGCCCCTCGATTTCGCCCAGGGGAAGAACCCGTTCGGACCGACCACTTACGGGGCCTTCTACCAAGGGGAGTTCGACGCGGACGGCAACCTGAAAGACCCCGACGACCCCTTCCTGTACTGGGCCATCCCGATCCTGGAGGTGCTGAAGCCGGCCCCGCCGGACCCGTTCTTCCGTGCTGTCGTCCCGCCGAATCCGGAAGAGAAGATCGTCATTGATTACGTGAAAAAGCACGCAGAGGAGTTCAAGACGCCCGAGCTGAGCCGGCCGCAGCCCCAAGGCCAATAGCCCGCAAGGGCCCTTCTCCCGCGCGGAGGATAGGAGAGAGGCCGCCGCACAAGGTCGCCCACGCTGAGGAACCCTGGCATGAGGACCCTACCCGCCGTCTCGCCCGCCGTTCCGTCCGGCCCGCTGGTTTCGCCGAGCCGATTCTTCAGGGGATGGAACCGCTTCTGGTTCAGCCCGGCCGACCCGACGACGCTCGGCCTGATCCGCCTGTGCGCCGGCCTGGCCACCTTCTACGTAATCCTGCTTTACACCTTCGACTTGCAGGAATTGCTCGGCAAGGACGCCTGGATCAACCTGGAGACGGTGACCAAGCTCCGCCTGGATGCGCCGGTAGTGATTCCGCCGACCGACTGGATGCCGCCCTCACCGCCGCCCGAGCCGGCAACGCTGGAGGAGAAGCAGGCGATTGAGGCCTATCGGCGGGAGTGGGAAAGTGACCCGCGGGCCAACTACGCCAAGGGCAATGTGGTCTGCTCGATCTGGTATCACGTGACCGACCCGGGCTGGATGCTGGCAATCCATATCGGCATCCTGACGGCCATCTTCCTGTTTGCCATCGGCTTCTGCACGCGGGTGACGGCCGTGCTGACCTGGCTGGGAGTGCTCAGCTACATCCAGCGGGCGCCGACGACGCTGTTCGGCATGGACACGATGATGAACATCGCCCTGGTCTACCTGATGATCGGTCCGAGCGGGGCGGCGCTGTCGGTGGATCGGCTAATCGAGCGCTGGTGGGCACGGCGGCAGGCGCGGCGAGAGGGGAGACCGCCCCCACCGGACCTGCCGCCCGAACCGCTGGTGTCGGCCAACTTCGTGCTGCGGCTGATGCAAATCCACTTTTGCATTATTTATCTGGCCGCGGGGCTGTCCAAGCTCCAAGGGAGCATGTGGTGGAACGGCACCGCCGTCTGGGGAACGATGGCCAACCCCTCGTTCAACCCGCTCGATGTGGCGCTGTACCGCGAGTTCCTGATCTTCCTCAGCAAGCACCGCTGGCTGTGGGAAATCGTCATCGGCGGCGGCACAGTCTTCACCCTGGTGATAGAGATCAGTCTGCCGTTTTTGATCTGGAACCCGCGGCTGCGCTGGCTGATGATCAGCGGGGCGGTGATGTTGCACACGGGGATCGCGTTGGTCATGGGGCTGGTCGGCTTTGGATTGTTCATGCTCTGCCTGCTGCTGTCGTTCATGCCGAGCGCGGTGGTCCGGCGGCTACTCAATGACCTAGCGGCGCTGGTGCGGCCCCGGCTGGAGGCGCGAAACCTAACGATGGCCGAGCGGCTGGCGGTGGGGCATTGAGCGGTTCAAGCCGCAGCCGTCGGAATTGGGTAAAATGGCCGTATGAGTCGGAAGCGTCGCGCGGCCGAGCCGGCCCAACCTGTCCGCTGGTACCGTGGGGCGGATGTGCCCATGCGGGTCATCCGCCGTTTTGCGCGGCAGGTAGCGGAGCGCTTCCGGCCGGAGAAGATTATCCTGTTCGGCTCGCACGCCTATGGCACTCCTCATGCCGACAGCGACGTGGACATCCTTGTCATCATGCCGGCCCGCAATCAACTCGACCAGGCGTTCAAGATCCACTGGGCAATTCGGCCGCCGTTTCCCCTGCACATCATTGTCCGCACGCCAAAGAACCTGAAGTGGCGACTGGAGGAGGGCGAGTCGTTCCTCACGGAGGTTGTGTCGAAGGGCAAGGTCCTTTATGAAGCGGGCAACAAGGGGGTGGGTGCGAAAGGCCGAGGCCGATCGGCTCATCGCCAGGCGAATCGCTCCTAGCAAGCCTCCTCTGCATGACGGCGTGTGCTTCCACTGCCAGCAATGCGCCGAGAAGTACTTGAAAGCGCTCCTGGAAGAACTCGGGCTCCCTATCCCTCGCACGCACAACCTGGACGACCTTCTCAGTTTGCTTCTGCCGAACCACCTCGCATTACGTTCTCTTCGGCGTGGGCTAATCTTTCTCACCGACTTTGCGGTGGACCCGCGGTATCCCAGCGACAATGCCAGTAAACGTCAGGCTACAGCCGCCCTCCGCTGGGCGGAGCGGGTGCGGCAGGTATGTCGTAACCTGTTGGGCCTCCGCCCGCGCCGGTCCCGGCGCAGGAAGTCGCCGTGACGGCTGGCTCATCAAAGGTGGGAGGCTGCCGCAGCTTCGCTGCCCGGCGGCCTCCCCGGGTTCCTTTCGGCTCAAATCGTCAGCGACCACGGCTTGCGCGGCTCGCGCAGAAGGTAGCTGTTGGCCTCGGTGTCCTCGTTCATGAATTGCTTCTTCTGCGGGTCGTAGCCGCGGTAGCAGCGCTCGTTCGTGGCGTCCCAGTAGATCCGCCGTTTGACCTTGAACGAGATGTTGGCCAGGTGGCAGGTCGTCGTTGCCCGGTGCATGTCCTCGATCTCGGAAGCCGGCTTCTCCGAGCGGTGGCGGAGGCAGTGCAGGAAATTCTGCACATGGGCGAAGTGCTGCTCCGAGCCGCCATGCTTCTCCATCGGTTTGTCGCTGCCTGGCGGGGTCACGAACCAGCCGCCCCGGTCGAGCGTCAGGGTGCTGTTGGCCCCCTCGAACTCCATGCCGTGCGTTTTGCCGTGGAAGCCGT
Organism: Gemmataceae bacterium; assembly: GCA_035575035.1. Lineage (GTDB taxonomy): Bacteria > Planctomycetota > Planctomycetia > Gemmatales > Gemmataceae > DATLYH01. Next base: position 19,804 of record DATLYH010000015.1, on the reverse strand, counting down.
ACAGCGTCGGCCCACGCCGCACCGTATAGATGTGGGTGAAGCCGGGGTACTCGTAGTAGACATCGAGCGTATCGGGGGTGTCGGTGTTGTCCTTCATGTCGTACTTGCCGCCGATTGCCGACACCGACAGCGGCGCCTGCACTTTCATGGCCCAGAGGATGATATCGTTGAGGTGGACCCCCCAATCATTGCACAGGCCGTTGCCGTAGTCCCAGAACCAGCGGAAATGGTGGTGGAAGCGGTTGCGGTTGAACGGCCGCTTGGGGGCCGGTCCCAACCAGAGATCATAGTCCACACCCGGCGGCGGCTCCTCGTCGGGCGGATTGCCGATCTCGTCCGGCCGGGAGCGGTTGGTGATCCAGGTCCGGCAGACCGAGATGGGGCCGAGCTTGCCCGACTGGACATATTGCACGGCGTCCTTGAAGTGCTGGCCGCTGCGCTGCTGCGTGCCGATCTGCACCACGCGCTTGTTGCGGCGGGCCGCCTCGACCATCTTGCGGCCCTCGACAATGTTGTGCGACAGCGGCTTCTCACAGTAGACATCCTTGCCGGCGGCGCAGGCGGCGATCAGGTTGTAGGCGTGCCAGTGGTCGGGCGTGCCGATGATGACCGCGTCAATGTCCTTGCGGTCGATGATCTTGCGGAAGTCTTTCTCGGTCTGGAGCTTGTCAGTCGGCCGGTTGCCCTTCTCCAGGTCCTCGACAGCGTTCTTGATATGACGCGGGTCAGGGTCGCAGAGGGCGGCAACCTCGAAGTCGGGCAGGCGGATGAAGTCGCGCAGGTTGGCGCGTCCCATGCCGCCGCAACCAATCAGAGCAATGATGATCTTGTCGTTGGCGGCGACCTTCTTCTCCTGGGCCAGGGCCAGCGGGGCAGCCAGCCCCGCTGCGGCAGCACCGAGGAAATGGCGTCGGTTAATGTCGGTCATACTGCTCTCCTTGGGGTTAAGAAGACCAACGGGTGAGAGGTTCTTCCTATTTCTTCTCCGGTGGCAGCTCCGCAATACGGAGGTTGCGAAAACTCAGGTCGGTGGTTGGGTCGTGTCCTTGCAGGCTGATTGGTCCCTTCTCCAATCGACAGCCGTTGCGGGCGTTGTCGCGAAGCGGGCGGTTGTCGGTCCAGTCAACTACCTGGACACCGTTGACCCAGGTGGCGATGTGCCGGCCGTGAGCCACGACAGTCATCGTGAACCACTCGCCGTCCTTGGCCATCTCGCGGCGGGCCGGCATCCGGCGGTAGATGGCGCCCGTGCCGTAGTCCACCGCGGTGGACCGAATCTTCCTTTTCTCCTTCAGCGCGCCGGTCTGTGGGTCGTACTCCTCGATGGTGTATTCCTGGGTCGGTTCGGCGGTGAACTGGTTGCGGATCTGGGCCTCGTAGCCTTGCTGGTACTCCCCCGGCCGACAGCGGAAGAAGACGCCGCTGTTAAGGTGCTTGCCGTTGCTGATGCATTCCAGCTGAAGCACGAAGTCAGCCCACTGCCCCTCCGTCTGCAAGTCGCCGGGGCCGTCCTTGATGTTCAGCCAACCTTCCGGGGTGACGGTGAACTTCGACCGCTCTCGTTTCGGGTCGCCCTTGAACTGCTTCCAGCCGGTCAGGTCCTTGCCGTTGAAGAGGGGCTTCATGTCGAGTGGGCGAAGTTTGATATTGCGGATGACGAACCCATCTCCGGTGAACCCGATGTAGCTGGGGCGGGGCTCCGTGGAAAGGGGGTGGCTAGAGCTGAGAGACTCACCCTTCCCCTTTTCTCTGCTTGTGATCGTTCTATGCACAATCAAACCCCCTCGCACCACCAGCGTGGCTTGGTGCCAGCCGTTGCCGATTGCTTCCAGGGGGAACACCTCATTGATTCGGCCGCACAGCAGCTGTGCCTGGCTGCCGGGCTTCACCTGGTACTCGAAATGCAACTCGTAGTTGCCGAACTCCGTCGTGGTCCGGAGCACTCCCTTGTTGCCGGCTTGGGGTGCCAGCATGCCGTCCTTGATGGTCCACTTATCGCCTTCCGGCACGATCCAGCCGAACATGGTCTCACCATCGAACAGCAGGATCCAGCCGTCGGCGACCTCCCGGGGCGTGAGCGGGTTCGCCCTTGGCGGGTCGGCGGCCCTCGTGGGCAGGGCCAGGGCCAGCAGGGCGAGCGCAGCAAGCAAGCGGTGCATGGTGAAGGGCCTCTCCAGTCAAAGGTAATCCTATGCGGGCGGCATTATCTTCCCACGATTTGACGCCGATGCAAGCGAATAGAGCGAGTCAATTTGCCCTCCCGCTCCCCCGGTTTTCCCGGTAGGCTGATGGGGTGATCTTTCCCGGCCCTTGCGAGGAGACCAGGTGTGAATCCCATCTCGTGCCTTGCCATCCCCATCATCTCCCTGAGTCTCGGCCACCCCTTCTTCGCGGTCCGACCGCCCTTTCTGCCCGAAGGGGTGAGCCGCGGCGACAAGCCCTGCCCGGTCCTGAGCCGGCTCATCCACGATGCCGACCTGCCGTTATCCGTGCGCGTCGCTGCCGTGGGAGCGCTTCACCTTTTCCGGAATGAGGAAAGTCGGGAAGCGTTCCTCGCGCTGCTCGGCGACCCGGAGCCGGTCCTGCGCCGGCTGGCGGCCGATGGGCTGGCGTTGAAGTGCCAACCGCGTGACGAGACGGCCCACACCGCCCTGCTGCGGGCGCTGGGGGACGAGGACCCGGCAGTGCGGCGGGCGGTGGCCCTGGCGATGGGACGGATCGGCGCCGATGGCGCGGCCGACGCCCTGGTCAACGCCCTGGCCTTTGACAATGGCAAAGACCCGGCCCTGCGCGAAGGGCTGATCCAGGCCGTCGAGCTGCTGGGCGGGCCGGGCGTGGAGCGGCTGCTGGCGCTGGCCGACTCGGGCGTGGAAAAGGACCTGGCCACGGTGGTCGAAGCGTTCCACCGGATGCGAACCCGGCCTGCGGCCGAGGCCCTGCCCACCCTGTTGAAGAACCCGCACCTCCGGGTCAGCCAGCGGGCCGAGTTGGTCCGCGCCGGCGCCAACTACCTGCTGTCCGACCCGTCCGTGTCAATCAGGCCGATTCTCGACTATGTGCTTACCCATCCCGACGAGGCCATCGCGGTCCGTCAAGCCGGCCTCTTCCTGCTGGAGAAGGCCGGCCCGCTTCCTCGGGAGGAAAAGGTACAGGCGTGGGTGCTGGAACAGTTGAAGGAATCGGATCGCGACGTGCGGCAGGCGGCAATCCGGGTGCTGGGCGCCCGGCCGGAGGGTGCCCGGTTGGTCGGCCGATACTTCCTCGACAAGAAACTGCCGCGCGACTTCCTGCCGCAAGTGGCGGAAGCCCTGCGGCGGCACGCAGAGAAGGACCCGGACGCGGCCGCCCTGCTTGCCGAGGTCCTCAAGAGCGACCCATGATGAGGGGCAAGCCCGTGTCAGCGCCCTCGGATAAGCCCCACGATCCCATCACCCTATCGCTCCATACCACGGTCCGCCTGCCCTCTGCCCGGCAGGTGCCGATCCTGGCTAACCCGCGGGCCGGCACCGGCAAGTCGCGCCGCCTGGTGGAGGCGCTGGCCGGCGCCCTACGCCGGCGGGGGCTGACGCCGACCGTCTGCTGGCAGCGCGAGGAGCTGTCCGAGTTGCTCCACACGCTCGATCCGAATGCGGTCCGCTGCGTGGTGGCGGCCGGCGGTGACGGGACATTGCTGGAAGTGGTCAATCGGGCGCCGCACCTGCCCGCGGCGCTGCTGCCGCTGGGCAACGAGAATCTGGTGGCCCAGTACTGCCGGCTCGAACGCTGTGCGAGCCGCCTGGCCGACGTCATCGCTGCCGGACACACCCAGCGCTTCGACCTGGCCCGCGCCGGCGACCGATTCTTCTGCCTGATGGCCAGCGCCGGCCTGGACGCCGACGTGGTCCATCGCGTCCATCGCCGGCGGCGCGGCCACATCAGCCGGCTGACCTACGTGGTGCCGACGCTGCAAGCGCTGCAATCATATCCATATCCGTTAATGGAAGCGACCGTCGAGGAGACGGGCGAACGGCTGCGCGGGGCGCTGGTCTTTGTGTTCAACGTGCCGCTGTATGGCCTGCGGCTGCCGATCGCCCCCGAGGCCCGACCGGACGACGGCTGGCTAGACCTGTGCGTCTTCGAGCGGCCCGGGGTTGTCAACCTGGCCCGTTACCTGGCTGCCCTGATCAGCAGACAGCGCGACTGCCTGCCGGACTTTCACTACCGCAGGGTCCGGTGCGTCCGCATCGAGTCGGTGCCGCCCGCTCCGGTGCAGACCGACGGCGACCCAGCCGGCCGGCTGCCGGTGACCATCGAGGTCGTGCCGGGGGCGCTGACCTTGATGGTGCCGCCCCCTCCCTTGGCTCAGGGCGGCACGGCATAGATGAAGATCTCCGCCCGACCTCGGGGCCGCCGACCGCTCCAGCGATAGACGATCCGGCCCTGGTCTTTGAGGCGCTCGGCCTCGGGGAGCAGACGAAGCCGGACGTGCTCCGACGCGCCCCGCTCCAGCACCACATAGCGGACCGACTGATGGCCGGGCGGCACGGCCGGTGCGGCTCCCTCGGTGAACACCCGGCCGGCGTAATAGTGGCTCCAGTAATACGGGTCGATCACCGGGTCGGTGGGGGCGGCGTGCTCGGCCAGCCAGAGCCCGGCCTGCCGGAAGCCGCTCCGGTTGGCATGGAGGGGTTCGAGCGTCTTCGGCAGGGCGGCGCCGATCAACGCCAGCACCAACATCCCCGGCGCCAGCCCGCCGACCGGCGCACCGAAACGGGCCAGCAGCGCCGCGAGCCGCCCGCCGACGAACAGGAGTCCCGCAGCACTCCAGTAAATGATGCAGAGCAGGAGTAGCAGCGTGTGGCGGTCTGAGAGATAACCCACGACCACGGCCATACGCCACAGGATCGCGGCCAGGCCGACAAAGACCAGAAGCACGACCCAGGCACCCGGTACTTGCCGCAGTCGGTCACGGGACCACCACAGCCCGCCCAGCGCAGGCAGCCAGCCGATGTAATAGGTTGCCTTGGCCAGTTCCATGATCAAGGCGAACAGGCCCCAGCGTGTCCGTTCCGGCCCGCCCGCGTCCGGGTCCGGTTGCCAGATGGCGAGTGTAGCCAGCAGGGGGTGCCGATCGTCGGCCCGGCTCGACCGAACCTCCGGGGTCGATTCGTCCATCTGCCGGAAGCCAGCCGCTTCGAGGACGCGGTGGGCGGTTGGTTTGGTGGTGAAGCGCTGGGTGACGGCAATGAACGGGCCGGCGACCAGGACAGCAGCTAGGCCGAGCCCCGCGGCACCGACCAGGGTCCGCCGCCACGACCGGCGCCAAGCGGGAACGGCCTGCGCCCCGAGCAGGACTAGACCGGTTGCAGCCACGGTCAGGGCCCCCTCCGGCCGGGTCAGGTAGCTCAGCCCGGCGAACAGGCCGGTCAGGGCGAAGCCGGTCACGGTATGGCGGCGTAGGGCGCGCACAGCCGACGCCAGGGCGGCGGCGGCAAACAGCAAGAAGAGCCCTTCCGAGAGACCGTCCGACAGAACCCGGCCGCTGGCGGGCAGGCATTGAAACAGTAGCGCCGCCCAGAAGCCGACCGCGCGGTTGAACAGCTCCCGGCCCAGGTAGAACATCGGCACCACCAGCAGCACTCCTGCCAGGGCGTTGGCCAGCTGGGCGCTGAGCTGCATTGTGATGCATTCAGGGCCGGGGACGGCCCGACGGACGACCTCGGAGACGGCCAGGATGGCGAGCGGGTAGCCCGGATGAGGCTCGGACTTCCGGATCACGTCGGCCCAGGGGTGGTGCCGGAGCTGCCAGGCGTAGCGGATATAGCCGATGCTGTCGCGGGCCGCTACCTCGGTGTGGGTAAGATGCCAGACGCGGATGCCCACGGCCGCCAGCAGCAGCACAACGAGCAGGCCCAGCTCACGCCGCCGGTCGGGATCAGTGACGGGGGTGGAAGAAAGCGGTCCTGGGTCGCCGCGGGAGATGGCCAATGCCGGCACCATCCTTCCGTCCTGTGCCGGCGAGTTGGCTGCCCGGCCTGCCATGCCTTCTCTCGTTTCCCCGCTCCGCCGCGGGTTGTCCATTTCAAGACCTCCCTGTTTCGGCGAGAATGGTAGGTGCTTTGCCTGTCGGCGTCAAGGCGGGTCAAACCGGGGCGAGGGGACCAGGGCAAGCATGGAGATCACGGGACAACTACATATTCCGGACAGCGAGTTGCGCTGGAGCTTTGTCCGCGCCGGCGGCCCCGGCGGGCAGAACGTCAACAAGGTGGCATCCAAGGCGGTGCTGCGCTGGAACCTGGCGTCCAATTCCAGCCTGCCCGAAGATGTCCGAGATCGGCTCCGCGTGCAGCAGCGGGGGCGGATCACGGCCGAGGGGGAGTTGGTCCTTAATTCGGACCGCTTCCGCGACCAGCAACGCAACCGGCGGGACTGTCTGGAGAAGCTCCGCGCGCTGGTGCTGCGGGCCCTATACCGGCCTCGGCCGCGCAAGGCCACTCGCCCATCGCGTGCAGCCAAGGAGCGCCGCCTGCAAGCCAAACGCCACCAGGCACGCCGCAAGGCAGAGCGGCGAACCCCGGCTCGGGAGGAGTAGGCCGGTGGTTAACTTCCTGGCGTAAAGGGAGGCGCGGCCTTGATCGCTTGGAGGACGGGTGGATAATCCATCCGGTCGGCAATCGGCGTTGTGACCGATCCCGACCGTGAACGGATGCGACGGCTCGCTACCATCCGGGATACTTGGGACGCACAGGACACCGATCGAGAAGAATCATCATGTTGCCCGAGCAATCGCATTGGGTGGAGGTCAACGGCTGCCGCGTCCACTACCTCCTCGCAGGGCCGGAGGGGGGACAGCCTGTTGTTTTGCTGCACGGTGCCAGTTTCCATGCCGCCACCTGGAAGCAGATCGGGACGATGGCCACCCTGGCCGAGGCCGGCTACCGGGCGTATGCGGTGGACCTGCCCGGCTACGGGCAGTCGGCCCCCAGCAAGGGATCGCCCCATTCCTGGCTGCGGGCCTTGCTTGACGAGTTAGACATCGCGACGCCGGTGGTGGTTTCCCCTTCCATGAGCGGGCGCTACGCCTTGCCGTTGGTAACCGAGGAGCCGGAGCGGTTGGCTGGGTTCGTGGCGGTCGCACCGGTGGGTCTGGCGGAGTACCGGCAGCAGCTGGGCCGGACCACCGCACCAGTCCTGGCTGTCTGGGGCGAGCATGACCGGACGGTCCCCCAGGAGCACGCCGACCTGCTGGTGCAGGCAGTGAAGCGGGGGCGCAAGGTCATCATCGCCGGCGGCAGCCATGCCCCCTACATGAGCGACCCGGCGGCCTTCCACCAGGAATTGCTTCGCTTCCTGGCCGAGGTGTATTGATGCGGCGGGGATTTCGCCGGAGCGGTCCTTGGGCGCAATGATAATCGAACCCACCGTTGAAGGTGAAACAACGATGCGCTATGTCATCCTGGGCGCCGGCGGCCAGCTCGGGCGCGACCTGGGCCCGCGCCTCGCCGGTGAAGTCATCCCCCTGACACGCCCGCAGGCCGACCTGACCCGCCCGGAGGCGCTGCGCGCGACGCTGGTCGAGCTGCGGCCCGATGTGGTAGTCAACTGTGCCGCCTACAACCTGGTGGACCGCGCCGAGAGCGAGCCGGAGGCCGCCTTTGCCACAAATGTCTGGGGAGTCCGGCATCTGGCGATGATCTGCCGCGATCTCGGCTGCGTCCTCGTTCACTTCAGCAGCGATTATGTCTTCGGGTTGGACAAGGATCGGCGCAGGCCCTACGCCGAGACGGACGCTCCCGGGCCAATCAACGTCTATGGCCTGAGCAAGTTGGCCGGCGAGTACCTGGTGCGCTCCCTCTGCCCGCGGCACTTTGTGATCCGCACCTGCGGGCTGTACGGAGTCTGGGGCAGCGGCGGCAAAGGGGGCAACTTCGTCGAGACGATGCTGCGCCGTGCGGGAGAGGGCAAACCTCTGCGCGTGGTGGCCGACCAGGTGCTGACGCCGAGCTACACCGCCGACATCGCCGCCGCGACAGCCAGCCTGGTGCCGACCGGCCGGTTCGGTCTTTATCATGTGACGAACGCCGGCTGCTGCTCCTGGTACGAGTTTGCCCGCACCATCTTTGAGCTGGCCCAGGTTCAGGCGGATGTCTTGCCCATCACCACCCAGGAGTACGGGGCACCCGCTCGTCGGCCAAGTTACAGTGTGCTGGCGATGGAGGCGTACCAGGCGCTGGGGCTGCCGCCGCTGCGGCCCTGGAAAGAAGCACTCCGGGCCTATCTCGACGAACGCCGACAGAAGTGAAGACCAGGTTCCGGTAGCCGGCATGCAGAACGTGTCGGCTGCGGCGTCCCCGGTAACCTCCGGCTAAGGGTTTTTTTCTTTGCCCAGTCCTTGACACAAAAAGCGCCCTTGATAAAGTAGATTGAGATTCAGTCTCAGTCTCAGAGCCGACCAGGGGGTGGGAAAACGGTGAGAACTAATATGTTGCTGCCGCTGGAGCTGCTTCAAGAGGGAGAGTGGGCCGACGTTGCCGAAGTGACCGGTGAACCGGCCTGGGTGGGTCGGATGGCTGAGCTGGGTGTTCGGCCCGGCTGCCGGCTGCGGGTGCTTCGTCCCGGAAGCCCCTGTCTGCTCCAGATCGGCGGCAGTCGGCTTAGTCTGCGCGGCGAGTGGGCCATGCAGATCCTGGTCCGCCCGGTGCTGGAGCAAGTAGCCTGAGCCGGCGTCCCGGCCCCCGCCCGGCCTTGACCTTCCTACCCCGTTTCCCTCATGCCTCAAGGTGTCCAACCCGTTTCCCTCGACCGGCTCCAGATCGGCCAACGCGCCGCTATCCAGGCGATCAAGGGAGAGGACGCCCTGATGCAACGTCTTCTGGAGATGGGCCTACTGGAAGGGGAAGAGGTTGAGGTGGTCGGCTTTGCCCCGCTGGGCGACCCAATGGAGATCCGCCTCCGCGACTACCGCCTCAGCCTGCGCCGCCAGGAAGCCGCCCGCATCGTGGTCACGCCCCTCGGGGGATGACAAGGTGACAAAGTGACAAGGTGAAGCAAGTGAATGGCGAGCGCTCCTCAGTAGGTTCTCCTCATCACCCGGTCGCGCGGGCAGCCGGTCACCTTGTCACCTTGTCACCGGGTCACCGGGTCACGGTTGCCTTGGTCGGCAATCCGAACACGGGCAAGACCACCCTCTTCAACGCCTTGGCCGGCATGCGCCAGCGTGTCGGCAACTACCCCGGCGTCACTGTCGAGACCAAGAAGGGGCGGATGACCTATCGGGGACAGACCTTTGACCTGATCGATCTGCCGGGCACCTACAGCCTGGCCCCGCGCAGCCCCGACGAGATGGTCGCCGTGGACTTGATTCTCGGCCAGCTGCCGGGCGAACCGCGGCCGGACGTGGTGGTCTCCATCGTCGATGCCTCCAACCTGGAGCGCAACCTCTACCTGACCACTCAGGTAATGGAGCTGGGCGTGCCGGTCGTGGTGGCGCTGAACATGATCGACATCGCTCAGGCGCAGGGCTTGCGCATCGATGCGGAACGGCTCAGCAAGCAACTCGGCGTTCCGGTGGTGCCGATCCAGGCGAACAAGGGAAGGGGACTGGAACGGCTGAAGTCGGCGATTGCGGATTGCGGATTGCGGATTGCGGATTGCCCGGACCGGCCGGTGCTGCCGAGGGGAGTGCAGTTTCCCGAGGCGTTCGAGCGCGAGATCGATCAACTCGCCGAGCAGCTGGGCGGGCATGTGCCGCGGTTCCTGGTCCGCCGCCTGCTCTTGGATGTCGGCGGCTACGTCGAGAGCCGGCTGACTGCCCAGGGGTCATTATCCCCACTCGCCCGCTTGCAAGCCGCAAGTCGCTCGCTGCACCGGCCGGCTGACGCCGGCCGCTCGCTCGCCGTCCTCGCAGAGGCCCGGCAGCGGCTGGCCGAGGCCGGTTGTCCGGTGCCCGGCATCGAGGCCCGCGCGCGCTACGCCTGGATTCGGGAAGCGACGGTCGGCTGCGTCGAGCGTCCCCGGCAGCGGCCCATCACCTGGACCGACCGCCTCGACCGCGTGCTTACCCACAAGGTCTGGGGGACGCTGGTCTTCCTGGTGGTGATGTTCGTTGTCTTCCAGGCGATCTTCACCTGGGCCCGGCCGCTGATGGACCTGATCGACCAGGGGAAGAACCTGCTGGCCGGCTTCCTGAGCGAGGCGCTACCGCGCGGCCCGCTGGCCAGCCTGCTGATCGACGGCGTGCTGGAGGGGGTCGGCAGTGTGGTCATCTTCCTACCGCAGATCTTGATCCTGTTCGCCTTCCTCGCCGTGCTGGAAGACTGCGGCTACATGGCGCGGGCCGCCTTCTTGATGGACAAGCTGATGGCGCGCTGCGGGCTGAGCGGCAAATCGTTCATCCCGATGTTGTCGAGTGTGGCCTGTGCGGTGCCGGGCATCATGGCCACGCGAGTCATCGAGAACCGCCGCGACCGGCTAGCGACCATTGTGGTGGCGCCGCTGATGAGCTGCTCGGCCCGGCTGCCGGTGTACACTCTCCTGATCGGCGCCTTCCTGACCGAGGGCTACTCCTGGTGGGTGCCGGGCCTGACGATGTTCAGCATGTACGCCATCGGACTGGTGACGGCCCCGCTGGTGGCACTGGCCCTGAAGCGGACGCTGCTGCGCGGCGAGACGCCGGTCTTCGTGATGGAGATGCCGCTGTACAAGTGGCCGTCGCCTGGGACTGTACTGCGGCGAATGACCGACAGCGGCTGGGCCTTCCTGCGCCGCGCCGGCACCGTCATCCTGGCCAGCATGATCGTGATCTGGGCCCTGCTCTATTTCCCAAACACGAACGCCGACGGGCAGAGCTACGAGGAGCTGATCGCCCAGGCGGAGGGGTCGCCGGAGCGGGTCCATGCGCTGCAAGCGGAATGGACGGAGCGGAGCATCCTGGGGCGGGTGGGCCACGCCATCGAGCCGGCAGTGCGGCCGTTAGGTTGGGACTGGAAGATCGGCACGGCGGCCCTGGCCAGCTTTCCCGCGCGCGAGGTGGTGGTGGGGACGCTCGGGATCATCTACAACCTGGGCAAAGTAGACGCCGGTGAAATCGAGGAGTCAGATGACCCCGGCGGGACGGCACTGGGCCAGGCGCTGCGGGCGGAGCAGACATTTACGGTGCCGGTGGCGCTATCACTGATGGTCTTTTTCGCCCTGTGCTGCCAGTGCGCCTCGACGCTAGCCGTCATCCGCCGCGAAACCAACAGCTGGCGCTGGCCGCTGTTCACCTTCACCTACATGACCGTGCTCGCTTACCTGGGGGCCCTGGTGGTCTACCAGGTGGGGAGCCTGTTTTGAACCCGCTGGAGTCCGCGGTCAACTGACATGGACTGGCAACAGCTGCTGGTGGGCCTGATCGTGACGGCAGCGGCCTGCTACCTGGGTCGGCAGGCCTGGCATGCCTGGAGGGACCGGGGCGCGGGCTGCGGCGGCGGATGCGGGAAGACCTGCACCTCGGATGCCGCGAACGGCCAGGCGGCATTGATCCCTCCCGAGCAGCTGACGCTGCGGCACCACAGCCCCAAGCGCGGCTAGGTTGCAGACGTCGGCCGACTGCGGTCTGTTCCCGGATACGCCGCTTACTGGATGTCGGCTAGAGAACAAGTTGACCTGCCGGGGCTATCTGCAAAACTGTGAATGTGTGCAAATCGAGATGGCGGCCCCGGTCTTCAACCGTTGGTTAACTCACGCCCTTTGCAGCCGCCATCCGCTGGAGCCAGTCCGTGACTTCGCTTTTGGCAAGCCGGCGTTCGACATCCAGGCTCGCGGGAAGCTTGTCAAACATGCGCTGGCAGCCCCAACTCCGCGAATAGGAGGCTGGGCCGAGCAAGACGACGCGGTAGCCTTCAAACACAGGAATATCTTCCGGCGAACCCTCGTTCCAAATCCAATAGACGCTTGCCCCGTAGTCGCTCGGATCAGGCAAGCGCAAGTCCGGCTCGATTGCCTTCCAGGTGTACAAGTTCCAGTTCCCGGTGACCGTGTCGTCGGTTTGCTGAGGGCCGAGGCCACGCGCGACATCCGCCACCCGTTTGGGAACTCGACGGCGCGGCAGGATTCCCGCGTGCGGAAAGGTGTCCATCAGGAGCACATGCAATTGGAAATTATCAACGATGCCCGACATCCGCGCCAGCATTCCCAACCGGGTATGCGGCTCAATGGCCAGGAGGGGTTCGTCGTCCAGGACCGAGAGCATCAGCTGTAACCAGTGCCCCCCCTCATGGTAGTTCGCGATCTTCGCGGCCAAGTCGCGCAGTCCTCGAGCTTCGGCACGCGCCGCCCGGCTGACCGAAAAAACGGCGATAGCGGGGCGCCAGAACAGGTCCAGGGCCTGCCATGCGGCATCCTCCAGGGGCATGGCATCTGCAACCTGCTGCCTTGCTTTTGCAAACGTCTCTGCCGGATTGTCTTCACCTTCCAGTTCCGGTATGCGAGCGATACAGGCATCCGCTAGCCGGGCCGATGCTTCGAGCAACGCCCGTAACCGTTGGTTCAGCGGTTGGTTTAACACCGAGGGATCGCAGCCCTGCTCCACCAATGCACCGCAGACGAGGGCGAGGAACGCGGCGCGGGACAGGTCGTCAAGTAAGATGTGCTCCGCCAGCTGTGCCAGCGCGGCGTTCGCTTCAGCCACTGTTGCCTGGGCGACGGCGCTGAGCAAGGATTGCGCGGCGGCCCGCATGTCCGCCGCGCTGGATGAGGTATCGCGCACCGTGGCAAGCAGGTGCTGTATAGCTGCGGTAACCATGTCACTCAGCGAGTTGGCGAAAAAGCTCACCCGCCATGGCGGCGCAGGGAGCCTGGACTTTGAGAAAACCTACCTGCCACCGCGATCAGGTGCAGCGCCGGGCTCGGCATCCACCTCTGCGTCCGCTGGCACTTGCCACTCGATAGCCCAACCCGCGATGGCACCACCGACAACCATACACGGCACCACGAAAAATACGGCCGTGAACGGCATGTCGGACCGGAGCCAACCGAAGAAACCAAGAAGTCCGCCGACAACTCCTCCCCCGATCGCCCAAACAGCTGCACTGCGGCGTGTCGCGCGGGGATTATGTTTATCGAGGAACCCCATTGCCCTTGGTTCCCCCATCGCCGAACCATCGTATTAGGGCGCCCCCTTAACCAGGGGCAGTCAACCAGCGCCCAGTCTTGCCGTCATGCAGAATCCCTGTTGGGAGACGCCACGTTACGCGGGCCTCACTCCTCCTTCACCACTCGGAATACCGACACCAGCTCGGCGGCGGGGACCTTCAGGGTGCCGTCGCCCCATATGGCCTCCAGCCCCCGCGAGAGAGTCCCCCTTAGCACGGGTACGCCGTTACCCAGCACGATCTCCTCACCCAGGGCCGTGCGCAACCGCCAGCTGCCGACCGACGGCTCGCTGGTCGGCGGACGCAACAGCAGTGGTGCCATCTCGAAGTACGAACGCGCCCGCCGTTTGCCGGCCACCGTCCAGGCGACCGCCTCCTCCTGGAAGGTCACGTCCGAGATCGGCTGCCAGGTCTTCTTCTCCACGTCCCAGACCGCCGGCAGGGCCACCTTCGACGGCCAGACGGTGCGCGGCAATTCGCTGCTCCAAAGGCCGACTATGTTGTCCTTCTCCCGGAGCACCTGCGGCCGACGGGCGAAGACCGGAGCGCCCGGCCGGCCCGGGTCGCTGCCGAAGATCACCGAGCCGTCACGCAGCTCGACAAAAACACCGGCCGGCGGGCCGCGCTCGGACCGGCCGCGGTCAGGGGCGGCGACCCGCACCAGCGCTGCGGTTGGCCGGATGCGATCGGGCAGACCGGCCGGCAGACCGTGCAGCCGTACCTCCTGGGGGCCGAAACTGACGTCGTCGCAGAAGACCCGCTCGCCATCCTCGAACTGAGCCAGGAACTTCTCCGGGTGGGCGGCCTCGATGGCCCGCGGCATCAGGTAGATGAAGTCGTCCAGCGTGAAGTCGGGGTCGATCTGCAAGTTGGGAATGATCTTGATGCTGTGGATCGGCACCGACGACTGCACGCCGAGGAACTCGTGGCCGTCGCGTGTGGTTTCGATCCGGCCCAACTCCCGGCCTTGCAGGTCGTAGGCGGCCATCGCTGTGCCGCGCGGCATCACATGAGCGATCCACAGGCCGAAGTGCGACACGCCGGCCGGCGCGTGCTCGTTGCCCGGACGGCAGAAGCGGATGGTGATCTCCCCCTGGAAAAGCGGCTGGTGCGTGGCCGCCGACAGACCCCGGCTCTTGCCCTGGACCGTGAAGTCGTTCACCGATACATACGAAGTCCGGACCGAGGTCGAGAGGGTGAAGCCCTTGCTGACGAAGAGCTTCTCGATGTTCTCGCCGATGACCAGCCGGCGCCCGGTCGGGGCGGTTTCGAACGACTCCTCCATGCAACCGGGCGGGAAGTCCCGCGGCTCAAGGCGGCGCAAGCCGGCCGGTTCGGGGGCGGTCGGCTCGGGGACGCGGACACTCATGGTTCGGATGTCCTTGCGCGATAGGCGGCGCGTCTGGCCGTCGATCTTCACGGCGAGGCTCCCCTCGCCGGCATCGCCGCGCAGCGTCTCACGGCCGACGAAGTAGTCGAAGGCGCCGCCGGGACGGGCGGGCGGGCCGCCGGAGGGGGGCGGCAGTTTGGTCAGAATCCGCTCCAGCCGGACGCGCACCTCCAGGTCGGTGAAGACCTCCAGGGCCGCCTCCAGCTCGGGCCGGACGGCGGAACCCATCTTGAGCAGCTTCTCCTGGGCCTCCTCGCGTTCCGGGAAGCGGTCAGCGCCCAGGCGCTTGATTATCTCGAAGAGGACGCGCTTCCGCTCGAAGACCGGCTCGGGCATGAGGGTCAACTTCTCCAGCGCCGAGAGGCGGACGACGGCCGGCTCCACCTGCCCGTCGGGGCGGACGACGTTGATCTTCCATTCCTCGTCCACGACCATCAGGCGCAGGACCGACCCATCGCGGAACTCGAGGAAGCGGGGCATGGCCGCCTCGTCGGCCCGCGCCGCCGCGGCCAGGCCGGCCAGCGCCGCGGCGCCCAGCAGGAGCAGTCGCATCGTTCCCCTCCCGTCCAGGAAGCCCCGGATGACCCGGGTGATTCGACGTGAAGCGGTCAACTCCCTGAGTTTCGGGGAGGGCCGACCGGCTGTCAACGGCTCTTGGGGACAAACCGGCGATGGCCCGGGTGCCATTCGCCGTAGCCCCAGCGAGGCCGCCTGGGGCTACGGACCTGGGGAACTGCGGGGATGCAACGATTCTCAACAGACTGATTGCTGTCGGCGGTTGCGGCCGTTATCCTGATGGGGCAACGGCAGTCCTTGCCGCCTTCCCGCTACGATCGTTGGTGCTCCAGGAAAGGATCTCTCATGACCCGTTCGACTCGCGTCTCCCGCCGTCAGTTTCTCCGCAGCGTGGCCGCCGCCGGGCTGGCCGGGCCACTAGTCTTCACGGCCCCGCTCCGCGCCGCTCCCAGCGAGCGCATCACCCTCGGCTTCATCGGCGTCGGCACCATGGGCCGCGGCCATCTGGGCAGCTTCCTCGGCCGGCCGGACGTGCAGGTCGTGGCCGTCTGCGATGTGGTCGCCGAGCGCCGCGCCAGCGCCCAGAAGATGGTCGAGGATCGCTATGCCGCCGAGAAGGGCAAGGGCACCTTCAAGGGCTGCGCGGCGTACAACGACTTCCGCGAATTGCTCGACCGCAAGGACATCGACGCAGTGGTCATCGCCACGCCCGACCACTGGCACGCCATCCCCTGCGTCCTGGCCGCCCAGGCCGGCAAGGACATCTACTGCGAGAAGCCGTTGACGCACAACATCGCCGAAGGCCGCAAGATCGTCGAGACGGTCAAAAAGCACAAGGTCGTCTTCCAGACCGGTAGCCAGCAGCGCAGTGAGTTCGGCGGCCGGTTCCGCACAGCGGTCGAGTTGGTGCGCAACGGCCGAATCGGCAAGGTGAAGACGATCCGCATCGGTGTCGGTGGCCCGGCGGTGCCCTGCGACCTGCCCGAGGAGCCAGTGCCCGAGGGGACCGACTGGGACATGTGGCTGGGGCCGGCCCCGAAACGCGGCTACAACGAGATCCTATGTCCGAAGGGGGTCCATAAACACTTCCCCGCCTGGCGGCGTTATCGCGAGTATGCCGGCGGCGGCCTGGCCGACATGGGCGCCCATCATTTCGATATCGCCCAGTGGGCGCTGGACATGGACAACAGCGGCCCGGTTCTGGTGGAGCCGCCCGCCGATCCAAAGGCGGCCAGCGGCCTGAAGTACACCTACGCCAACGGCGTAGTCATGTTCCATAACGTCTTCGAGGGGCCACGGGCCGACTGCGTCTTCGAGGGGAGCGACGGCGTGATCCTGGTCAGCCGGGGCAGCCTGGCCAGCAAGCCAGAGGAGATCCTCAAGCAGCCGCTGACCGAGAAGGACTACCGCGTCTATCCCTCCAACGACCACCGCCGGAACTGGCTGGAGTGCATCAAGAGCCGAAAGGACCCGATCTGCACGGCGGAGATCGGCCACCGCTCGGCGACGGTCTGCCACCTGGGGAACATCGGCTACTGGCTGCGGCGGCCGCTGCGCTGGGATCCGGCCCAGGAGCGCTTCACCAACGACGAGGAGGCCAACCGGCTGCTCAGCCGCGAGATGCGGCCCCCGTGGAAGCTGTGACAGCCGGCTACACGCCGAGCGGCTGCTGCCGGTCGGCCCGGTCGGCAGGTACGGACGCCCCGCGCCGGTTGATGGGATAGTTCCCCTCCTCGCCGAGCAGCGGCAGGGCCAGCATCCAGTGCAGCCGGTCAGCCCGCCGCTCGTCGCGGACCTCGGAAAGTCCGATGGTCATCGCCTCGTGGCCGGCGGCCGGCCGGGCGCGGTAGGTGCCGAAGAGGAAGTCCCACCAGGGCAGGTTGAAGCCGAAGTTGCTGTTGGTCTCACGCGGGTTGACCGAATGGTGGACGCGGTGCATGTCCGGGGTGACCAGCACCAGTCGCAGCACCCGGTCGATCCCGGCCGGCATGCGGACATTGGCGTGGTTGAACATCGAGGTGGCGTTCAGCAGCACCTCGAAGATCAGCACGGCCAGGGCGGGCGGACCCAGCACCAATACCACGGCCAGCTTGATCCCCAGCGACAGCACCATCTCGGCGGTGTGGAAGCGAACCCCGGTGGTGAAGTCGAAGTCGAGGTCGGCATGGTGGACCATGTGGAGCCGCCACAGGACCGGCACCGCATGGAACATCACGTGCTGCAAGTAGATGGCCAGGTCCAGCACGATCACCGCGACGGGCACCGCCACCCACGCAGGCAGGGGAAGGTTATTGAGCAGCCCCCAGCCGCGCGCCTCGGCCAACAGGGCAACCCCCACGGCCCCCATCGGCAGCAGCAGGCGCAGGACGGCGGTGTTCAGCGCGGCAAGGCCGAGGTTGCTGAGCCAGCGCAGCGGTTTGGAAGTGGTCAAACGTCGGCGCGGGGCGGCCAATTCCCAGAGGGCCATCACGACCAGGACGCCGACGAAGAAGCCGAGTCGGATCAGCGGTTCGCTGACAGGGAGGTTCATGAATCTCCTTGGTTCCCCGGCCGGCCTACCGGGGCTGATAGGGCGGCCGGCAAATATCCGGCGCCGCGGCATAGGGCTTGGCGGGCGGGGCAGGCATCGGCGGGTTGCTGACGCACGAGCCCACGGCCAGCAAACCGCCCAGCACCATGCCGCCGACCGTCAGCAGCCAGCGAACCCATCCGGCGTGTCGGCTGGCCATCACATCGGTCAGCAGCAGAGCGGTTAGCGCCCCGAACATCACCAGGCTCTGCTGAGGGGCGGTGCCCCAACCGAGGAGTCCCTGCGGACATTCCAGCTTGCCGGCCGTTTCCAGGTACACATGGAACGAGGCAACGCCGAGCCCGGCAATCGCCAGCGGCAAGGCCAGCAGCCCCAGCCGCCCGGTCCGCCCCATGCCGCTGATCAGCCCAATGCCCAGCACCGCGACCAGGCTCATCATGAAGGTCCGCTGATAGAAGCAAAGCGGACACGCCTTCAGCCCCATCCCGAGGCTCAGGTAAAGACTGCCGGCCAACCCCAGCAAGGCCGCCACCAACGCGGCCCCCAGCCAGGGATTGACTGCCGGGCCCACCGCGGTTGAAGGGGCGGCGCGGAACGTCGGTTCGGTGGAGAGGGTCATGCGCGGACTCCTATTGCTAAGGCTAAATCGTGGAAGAGAAACGCGTATGTCGTTTCCGATGATACCCGGAAACGGGTCCATAAGCGGCGCTTATGGTTGATCCATGCAGAGGCCGCCGGGCCTTAGCCCCACCACCGCTCATACGCCAGCAGCAGGAGCAGTCCGGCCAATGACATGGTGATCCGACAGGCGTTGAAGCGCACCATCACGTCGCGCACGCTGAGGTTGAAGTACTCCTTGACCATCCAGAAGCCGCTGTCGGCCGGCTGCGTCATGAAGGTGACGCCGTTGGCCACCGCCAGCACCAACAGCGTCTCCTGGCCAGGATGGCTCTGGGCGAACCCCTGCAGCAGCGAGGACGCAATCAGAATCGACGCCGTCGCGGAGCCGAGCGCGACGCGCATCAGCATGGCGACCAGGAAGCAGACCAGTACTGGGGAGAGATGCAGCTGGCTGGCCTGCTCGGCGATGTACTTGCCCGCGCCGGAGTTCTCGATGACCTGCGCGAACCCGCCCGCTGCCCCGAAGAGAAAGGCAATGGTGCCGACGTCTTGCAGGGAGTCGCCGGCCAGCTTGGAAAGCTGACTCAGCCCCAGGCCGCGCCGCAGTCCCAGCAGCCCGAACGCCAAGAGCGTCGGCACCAGCAGGGCCATCGTCGGATGCCCCAGGAGCATCAGCCACTCCAGCGGCGGGTACGCTCGCCCGAATAACGGCTGAGTCATCCAGGGGGGCAGCCGATCCAGCCGCTTGAACAGGTCGGCCCCGAAGCCGACCAGGCTCAGGACCAGTGGCAGCGTGACGATCAGGACCGACACGGCGAACGATGGGGCGGTGGCCGGCTGGAGTTCCTTCTTGGGTTCTTCCTTGAGTGCCAGCTGTTCCGGCGGGGTGACGAACTGTCGCTGCGCCCACCACCGGCCCGGCCCCAGCCAGCCGAGCAACACCACCGGGACGCCCAACAGCGAACCGAAGAGGATGGTCTGGACCATGACCTCGCCGGCCCTCTCCTTGGGCACCATATTGCCGACGGCCCCGACGATGCCGGGATGCGGTGGGATGAGCGAATGCGTGGTCGCCAGGCTGAAGGCCAGCGGTAGCCCGAAGAAAAGCAGCGACCGGCCGGTGTCGCGCTGCAGCCGCCAGATGATCGGGATCAAAAGCAGGAAGCCGACGTTGAACAGGATGGGAATGCCGATCAGATAGGCCGCCGCCAGGATGGCCAGGGAAGCGCGGTCCACGCCGAAAGTGTTAATCAAAGTACGGGTGATGACCTCGGCAGCGCCGCTGATGTCGAGGATGCGGCCGAGCATCGCCCCCAGCGCCAGGAGGATGGCCACGCCCGCCAGGATCTTGCCCACGCCGTCGCCGATCGACGCCACGACCCGGACCGGCGGCATGCCCGCGGCCAGCCCCAGTCCCAGGCTGACGACCAGCAGGGCGACGAAGGCGTTGAGCTGGTAGCGGATGATAAGGACCAGCAACAAGACCAGGGCGGCGGCGGTGCAGAAGGCGGGCCAGGCTTCGCTCATGGTGGTGTCCGGGGACCATCCGTGCAGGGATGGGCAGTCCGCGTCGGTAGGGGCTATCGTCCCGTGAGGGCCGGCCTCCATGATACCGGCGGGACGGGAGAAGTGCAC
>DATLYH010000014.1:0-16096 GCA_035575035.1 Gemmataceae bacterium | reverse complement strand
CTGGATGATCTTGCCGTTGCCGCGGACCGGCCCATCGAGCCGTTGCAGGTTGCAGTTGATGACAAAGATCAGGTTGTCGAGCTTCTCACGCGCAGCCAGCGTCAAGGCGCCGAGCGATTCCGGCTCGTCGCACTCGCCGTCGCCGAGGAAACACCAGACCTTCTGCTTTGAGGTGTCCTTGAGGCCGCGGTGTTCCAGGTAGCGGTTGAAGCGGGCCTGGTAGATGGCCAGCAAAGGTCCCAGCCCCATTGAAACGGTCGGGAACTGCCAGAAGCCGGGCATCAGCCAGGGGTGGGGATACGACGATAGCCCGCCACCGGGGGTCAGCTCGCGGCGGAAGTTTTCCAGCTGCTCGACCGTCAACCGCCCTTCGAGGAAGGCCCGGGCATAGACACCGGGCGAGGCGTGGCCCTGGAAATAGACCAGGTCGCCGCCGCCGGGGGCATCAGGGCCGCGGAAGAAGTGATTGAAGCCGATCTCGAAGAGAGTGGCCGCCGAAGCATAGGTCGAGATGTGGCCGCCAATGCCCGGCTCATGCTTGTTGGCCCGGACCACCATAGCCATGGCGTTCCAGCGGACCAGGCTCTTGATGCGCCGCTCGATCTCGCGGCTGCCACGGAAGGGGGGCTGGCGGTCGGGCGGGATGGTGTTGATGTAAGGAGTGTTGGCGGTGAAGGGGAGGTCCACGTTGCGGCGCAGCGCCAACTCTTCAAGCCGGCCGAGCAGGAAGCGGGCCCGCTGCGGCCCTTCGTGCTCCAGCACCGCCTCCAGGGATTCCAACCACTCGGCCGTTTCGGCAGTGTCAATATCACCGTTCGCCTGAACGTCTGGGTCGGGTGCCATGGGTCTGCTCCGTGAAGGGGCTCGGGGCGCGGCATCTTCCGCTTCCCCCACTTTGCTTGTTATTGTATGAACCGGCATCTATCAGGTACCCGGAGCCGGAACGGCGGAGGTGGGGAATGCAAACCGAAGAGCTGCTCGCCGGGTTGACGGCGTTTCTGGTTGCCCTCTTTCTCGGCACGTTGGTCGAGTACAGTGTTCACCGGCTGATGCACGCGGGGAAGATATTGGGGAAGAAACACGCCGAGCACCACCGTGACGGCTGGGGCCAGGGGTGGCTCGGCGAATTCCGGGACTATTCTGTCGGCACCGCGCCTTTGCTCCTTGGAGGGTTCCTGCTCGCCTATTTCGGCTTGGGCTGGACGGCGGCGGGAGTCGGCTGGGTGGCCGGCGGTCTGGTCTACGCGGCGTTGGCCGCCTATGCCCATCAAGTGCAGCACGAACGGCCCGAGTTGGTTTTCTGGCTGAAACGGCCGGTTCACCACCTGCACCACAAGCACCACATGTGGAAGCACAACTTCGGCATCCTGGTCGATTTCTGGGACCGGGTCTTCGGCACCTACAAACCGATGGAGTGGAACCCCGAGCGCCGGCCCTTCCAGCACCCGCTGCGGGCGTTCTTCCAGATCAAGTGGTATTGAGGCGCGATTGCCTTCGGCAGCGCTTCCCCTCGCGGACGCGCCCGGCTTGGACAGCGGACGGGCCTTGATGGGGGCGTTTCAGGCGCTGCTGTTGCCCGGAATCAGTAGCAACGGACGGCCACGACCGTGCAATTGTCGGTGCCGCCGCCCTGGTCGGCCATCTCCACAAGACGGTTGGCCAACCGCGCGGGGAACGGCGTTTCCCGGATGGCCTGCTCCAGCGCCGCCGCATCGACGTGGGCATGCAGACCATCACAGGCCACTACCAGCCATTCGCCCGCCTTCAGCTCCAGCCGGTAGTCGGCGGGCGCGACCTCCGGATGGCGGCCCACGGCCTGAAGCACTTCGTTCCGCGCCGGATGGGTGCGGGCCTCTTCCGGCGACATGTGGCCCATCTCCACCAGGCGGGCCACCAACGTCTGGTCGCGCGTGACCTGCGTCAGCTTGCCGGCGGCATGATGGTATACCCGGCAGTCGCCGACGTGGCCGATGGTCACCTGACCATCCCAGATCAGGACCACCGCCACGGTCGCCCCCATCCCGCGGCAAGCGAGGTCCGCTTGCGCTGCTTGAAGGATGGTCTGATTGGCCGTCTGGATCGCCCCCTTGACGGTTTCCGCCAGGTCGGGGGGCGGGGAGTCCCGGCCGTCGAGAGCAGCCTGAAGCAGCGGCGTCAGCGTGGCGCTGACCGACTGGATTAACAGGCCGCTGGCCCGGTCGCCGGCTGCGTAGCCGCCCATGCCGTCGGCCACCACAATCAGGGCCAGATCATGGCGCCGGTCCTGGTTGGACCAGCTCAGTTGCTGGATGAGGAAGCTGTC
The DNA here is from genome assembly GCA_035575035.1 of Gemmataceae bacterium. Classification (GTDB taxonomy): domain Bacteria; phylum Planctomycetota; class Planctomycetia; order Gemmatales; family Gemmataceae; genus DATLYH01. Next base: position 13,794 of record DATLYH010000014.1, on the reverse strand, counting down.
TTCGTTGCGGCTGCGCACCCGGCCCACCGAGGTGGCGCCGCCGATCTCGAGCCGGAACGACGGCGCGGCGGACGGGGCGGTGTGTGTCTCCGGAGAAGGGTCCGGGCCGGCGGCACCGGTGATGCCGGGGCCGTCGAGGTCGAGGAAGGGGTCTGGCTCAGCCTCGACACCGACGGGAGGCGGCGGGCTCGCTGCACGGGCCGAGGGGAGGAGCGACCGGAACATGCCGCGCAGCCGGGCCGCCAGTCCCCCGGGTCCAGGGGCAGCCGGCTGCGGGGTGGGACGGATGGTGAACGTCTGGCCGCACCGACCGCACTTGAGCGCGGCGCCCAGGTACTGGTCTTCAACCTGGCACAGACTGGAGCAATGCGGACACTGAACGTGGACTAACACGGCTCCGCACTCCCCTGCCAAGGGATCATGGGAATTCGGCCCTCGCTTTCCTATCATACACGACCGTCGCCTTCCAGGTGAGCGGCGGTCGGCCGCTTGAAACATGGCCCTTAGCGCGATTGCCGGTCCAGGTGCTCCAGGGCGACCTTCGCTTCCTGCGTCAGGTCATCCGCGGGAGGTCCTTGTGCCACCCGCTCGATCACTTGCCGTGCCTCCGCGCTGCCGATCAAGGCCAGCACCTGTAGCGCCCGCGAGGCGCGGAGCCGTTCGGGGGAAAGCTCGGCCCCGTCGAGTTTCTCCAACAGCATCTCGATGCGCCGGCGCACCTCCGGCGAAGGCTGTCCCTCCAGGGTTCGCTTCAGGGCCGGTACGGCCAGTCGGCCGAGCCGCTCCAGCTCAGCCGAAGCCCGCTCGCGCACGGCGAAGCGGTCGTCATCCAACTCGGCGATCAGCCGGGGGACCAGGGCGGCGTCCGGCGGAAGGGCCGTCGGCCTGAGCCGCTCGCTGAGGAAGGACACAGCCTGCGCGCCGCTGTCGGCCAGTGCCCAGACCGCCTGGTAAGCAGGGGCCGCATCGATATCGGCCAGGTCGTTCCAGAGTTTCTCGAGCTGAGCGGGGGAAAGTTTAACGACCGGCAGGGGTGGGCCGCGTAGCTCCCAGAGTCGAATCGAGCCGTCCTTGCTGGCCGTAGCCGCTGACCGGCCGTCGGGCGAGACGGCAACGCCCCAGACCCAGTCGCGGTGGGCGGTGAGCTGACGGATTGGCATGCCGCTGGCCACCTCCCATAGGCGGGCCGTCTTGTCGTAGGCGGCTGAGATGATGGCCCGGCCGTCCGGAGTGAAGGCGACACTGGACAGCTGGGCCCCGTGTCCCTCGAAACGGCGGATGACCCGGGCCGTCGCCACCTCCCACAGGACCATCACCCCCTCCTCGCCGCCCGCCAGCAGCGTCTTGCCGTCCGGCGCGAAGTGGAGGTAGTAAACATCGGCGTTCAGTCCCGGGAAGGTCCGCACTTCCTTGCCCGTGGCCGCATCGTACAGGCTGACGGTTCCGTCGCGGCTGCTGGCAGCCAGGGTCTTGCCATCCGGCGCGAAGGCGACCGACCAGACCGGCCCCGGCATTCCCGTGATCAGGAACACCTCCTTGCCGCTGGCCCGGTCCCAGACACGGATAGTGCGGTCCCAGCCGCCGGAAGCCAGCCGCCGGCCATCGGGTGCGAACGCGACACGGCGCACGCCCTCGGGATGGCCGTCGAGCCGAGCCAGCAGCCGGCCGTCAGCCAGATCCCAGAGGTGGATCTCCTTATCATGGCCGGACGAGGCCAGCAGTCGGCCGTCGGGTGCAAACGCGACGCAGCAGATGAAGCCGGCATGCCCCTTGAGCTGGCGGAGCTCCTTGCCGGCGGCCAGGTCCCAGAGACGGATGATCCGATCACCGCCGCCCGAGGCCAGCAGCCGGCCGTCAGGCGAGAAATCGACCGCTGCCGCGCCGCCGGGGTGCGACCCAAGCAGGCGGCCCGATGCCGCGATGGGTGGGGCGTTGTCGCGCGGCTCGGGAGGAAGCCGGGCGCCGGCCAGGGAAGATGCGGCCAGGGTTAGCCCGATCACCACCGCCAGGTCTCTGTGATTGACTGCCACGAACACGCCCTTTCCGATCGGCATGAAAGGATTGCCGTCGAGCGAGCAACCGCGGCCGGTTCGTCGGTCTCGTTGCATCTTTACTTTCGCAGCCGGCCCGCGGACTGACAAGCGAGTTTATCCTGTGGACAACTCGCCGGCTGGTGGTATCTTGCAAGACGTGCCCGGTGCCCCCCTCCCCCGACCCCTCTCCCCCTCCCAGGGGAGAGGGGAGGAAGTCTTCTCCCCTCGCCTCCGCTTCGGGGGCGAGGGGTAGGGGTGAGGGGGCATCGGGTGGGTGTTGTGTTACAACCATCGGGTCCGCACCACAAGGAGATGTCTATGCTGCACCTGACTCGCCGGCAGTTCCTGCGCACGACCGCGGCCGGCGCCGCGGCGCTGGTCCTGACCCCGCGGATCGTCTTGGCCCAGGCCAAGGGCCCCTACACCCTGCCGCCTTTGCCCTATGCCTACGACGCGCTGAAGAAGGCGATCGATGAAGAGACGATGAAGATCCACCATGGCCGTCACCACCAGGCCTATGTGGACAACCTGAACAAGGCGATCGAGAAGGCCCCTGACTGGAAGGGGAAGCCAATCGAGGAGGTGCTGCGCAACATCGACAAGATTCCCAAGGAGATCCGCCAGGCGGTGATCAACAACGGCGGCGGCCACGCCAACCACACGCTCTTCTGGGAGGTCATGGGCCCGCAAGGGGGCGGCCAGCCGAAGGGGAAGTTGGCCGATGCCATCCAGAGCACTTTTGGCAGCTTCGAGAAGTTCCAAGACGAGCTAAGCCAGTCGGCCATGAACCGCTTCGGCAGCGGCTGGGCCTGGCTGGTGGTGGACGGCGGCAAGTTGCGGGTCTACAGCACCGCCAACCAGGACAGTCCGCTGATGCAAGGCCATACGCCGATCCTGGGCATCGATGTCTGGGAGCACGCTTACTACCTGCGCTACCAGAACCGCCGCGGCGATTACGTTAAGGCGTGGTGGACGGTGGTCAACTGGGACAACGTCAGCCAGCGCTTCGACAAGGCAATGAAAGGGTGAGGGGGACCGACTCAGCTTCGCCGCTTGCGGCTTAGCGAGAGCTAAGCCGCAAGCGGCGGCTGCCCCTTGTGAGCAAAGTGAATCATACCGCTCACGCCGGCTTCTTCGCCATGTCGTAGAGGCGCACGGCGCCGTCGAAGAAAGGTACCGCCAGCCGCCGGCCGTCGGCGTGCAGGTCGAGGTCGCGGGCGTTGTTCGGCAGTTTCAGCGTGAAGAAGGCCAGCGGCTCCTCCGGCCTCCAGAACCACAGCGCCCCGCCTGCTCCGGCCCCCGCGCCTGCCAGGAAGCCGGACGGGTGAAACACCACGCCCCAGACCGTCCCCTGGAAGTTCTCCTTCGGCCGCAACAGTTGCTTCGGCTTGCCGGTTTGCCAGTCGTAGAGCACCACCAGCGGCTTGCCCACTCCCGCGAAGGCGTTGGTCACCTCGGTGATGCCGCCGCAGGCCAAGAGCGACCCGTCTGTGCTGAACGCCATGCTGCGGGCGCCGCCGATGTCGGCGCGAAAGGTCTCGTCGTACTTGTATAGCACCTTGGCATCCAGCTCGCGGACCGATTTCCCCTCCGCCAGGTCCCACTGCCGGATCACGCCCTTGAGTTCGATCGACACCAAGAACTGGCCCCCGGGATGAAATGCCAGGTTGTAGACATGGCTGGCATGACCGGCCAGCTCGCGCAGCGGCTTACCATCGGGGACCGACCAGAGCTTGACCAGGTGGTCGTTGCCGCAGGTCGCCAGGGTTTGGCCGTCAGGACTGACTGCCAGCGCCCGCACCCAGCCGCGATGGGCGTCGAGGGTCCGCTCCGGTGCTGGTGTCTCGGCATCGATGGGCCAGGCAATCACCTTCCCCTGGTAGTCGCCGGTGAAGAGGAGATTGTTCTTCGGCGCGAAGGCCAGGCCGCGCACCCAGCTTTTGTGGCCGACCAACTCGGTCCGCTTGCCGCCGTCCAACTCCCAGCGCTGGACGGTATTGTCCTGGGCGCCGGCGAAGACGAACCGGCCGGACGGGTCAAAGCGGCAGCCGACCAGCGGGCTGGAGTGCTTCAGTTCCTGCACCAGGTGGGTCTGGGCGGGATCGATCAGGGCGGTTTCGGGCTTGTCATCGGCTCTCACGCCAGGATCTCCTCAATGGCGCTGGCGGCGGGATCGGCCATCGGAATCGGCTGTTGATTGACGTAGTGGTTCTTCTTCGGGTTCAACCCCAGGGCGCGGAAGTAGGTGTGGAACAGGTGGCCGGCGCCGACCATACGGTCGGTCACCGCGGTGCCGTCGGCGTTGGTCTTACCCACGACCGCCCCGCCCTGGATGCCGCAGCCGGCCAGCGCGATCGACCAAGCCGTGCCCCAGTGGTCCCGGCCGTAGTTGCGGTTGATCTTCGGTGTCCGGCCGAACTCCGACATCACGATCACCAGCGTGCTTTGCAGCAGACCGCGCTGGTCAAGGTCATCCAGGAGGGTGGCGAAGGTCTGGTCAAACTCGCCGAGTTGCTCAATGTGGAACTCGAAGTTCTCGTAATGGGTGTCGTAGTTGGAGTGGGTCACCTTGACGAAGGTGACGCCGTTCTCCAGGAGGCGGCGGGCCAGCAAGCAGTGCCGGCCGAAGTCGTGGCTGCCGTAGCGCTCGGCGAGCTTGGGCGGCTCCTTGCTGATGTCGAAGACAGCCCGCCGCTCCATGATCTGGGCCGCCTGGTCGTATGACTGGGTGTAGGCCTCGGTCTCGGCGGTGCGCCGGCCCTGGAGGAAGCGGTTGTTCAATCGCTGGCGCAGGTCGTTGCGCTGCCGGTCGGCCGACTCGGTGAGCGGCTCGGGGCGGAGCAGGTTCTCGGGCGGTTTGCCGTCGGCCAGCGACACGGAGCAGTACCGCGGCCCCAGGAAGGCGGCGTCTTGCTTGTTGAAGCCGCCCTGGCCGCGCGGCGTGATGTGGATGTAACCCGGCAGCGGGTTGTCCGGCGAGCCGAGCAGTTTGGCCATGACCGCGCCGAGATGCGGCCATTCCATGTTGGGCATCTGCTTGCGGCCGGTGTGCATCAGGTAGGCGCCCTTGGCGTGGTCGTTCTCGGCGGTGTTGATGCTGCGGATCAGGGCGAGCCGGTGCATCTGCTTGGCGCAGTGCGGCAGCAACTCGCTGATGTGGACGCCCGGCACGGTGGTGGGAATGGCCTGGAAGGGACCGCCGGTGCTGGTGCCCGGCTTGGGGTCCCAGGTCTCCAGTTGGCTGACACCGCCGTGCAGCCAGATCAGCAGTACGCGCTTCTCGCTGGACTTCAGCTCGCCGGCGACCGCCGAGTGGATGAAGCTGCTGAAGCCGCCCCCCATGATGCCGAGCGCTCCGGTCGCCATCCCGGCGAGAAACTGCCGCCGCGACAGGTGATGCTCGGGCGAATTGCAAGCGTAGAACGGTTTCATGATCGGCCCCCCTATCAGCTGCCGCTTGCGGCTTGGCAGGAAGGAGCGCTAAGCCGCAAGCAGCGGGAAGTACTACTAATGATTGAACCGAAATTCTGCCGACGCCAGCAGCGCCCAGGCTAGCTCCTGCAGCGCCGCGGCCCGGTCCTGCGTCCGCTCCTTGAGGTAGTCGGCGACCTCCCGGCGCTCCTCTTCGGTGGGCAGGCGGGTCAGGACGCTCAGGTACAACTCCTCAGCCACCGCATCGGCTTCCTGAATTTGCCCGAGCCGGCCGGTCAGGTTGCCCGCGGCGTTGGGCGCCAGCCAGGAGCGGAGCAGCTTGCCGTTGGCCACGAACAGTGCCTGGTCCATCGTCGCCTCGAAGTCGGCGGGCTGGCCGGGCCGGTTGCCGAACAGGTTGACGAACAGCCCGAGGTTGCCCGATAGTTTCGCATACAGCGCCGCCTCGCTCAACTTGTCACCCAGCGCCTTGCGCTCGACGTCGGTCAACCCGGTCGCCTGCATCATTGCCAGGGCCAGCTGCTCCGGCGACAACGGCTTGAGTCGGGCCACCGCGAAGGTCTCGGGGGCGACTTCCTTGACCCCGGGAGGCGGCACGCTGGCGCGCTGGTAGGTCTTGCTCAGAGCCAGTTCGCGCAGGAAAGCGCGCAGGTTGAACTTCATCGCCCCGATCTCGTCGGCCAGCACGTTAAGCAACTCGGGGTGCGACGGCGGATTGGCGCTGTGGTCTTGATCGAGCGGGTGGATCAGGCCGCGGCCCATCATCAGCGCCCAGAGCCGGTTGGCGATGTTGCGGCGGAACTGCACGTTTTCGGGGGCGGTGAGCTGTGCCGCCAGTTGCGCCCGCCGGCTGAACTTCGGCACCGGCTTGACGTCCTTACCAGGGGCGACCTCGTATTCCTGCCCCTTCTCGAACATCGGCTCCTTCACCAACGGCCCGCCCGGCAGCCGGGGAGCAGCGGTCTTGGTGACCTTGGCCGGGTCGAAGACCGACTGGAACGTTGCCTCGCCGTCGGCCTTCTCAGCGAGAACGGCCGGCTTCCCCTTCGGCGTGAAGAGGAAGCTGCGGTTGAGGAAGGCGAAGATGCCGTAATAGAGATCCTGCTTGTAATCCTCGACGATTGGGCTGTCGTGGCACTGGCTGCAAGTCAGGTTCATGCCGAGGAACAGCCGGCTGATGTCGCGGGTCAGCAGATGGGGCTCGCCGTCGCGGTCGAGGTAAAACTTGGCTGCCGGCCGACGCTGGGCATCTTCACCATCGGCCGAGAGGATTTCGCGCACCAGTTCGTCCCACGGTTTGTTCTCGGCAAACGCGGCGCGGAGGTACTCGTGCCACGCAGCCGGCGGCACGTGCCGGCCGGTTCGCCGTTCCATGAGCATCACATCGAAGACATGAGCCATGTGGCGGGCGTGTTCCGGGCTAGCCAGCAGGCGGTCGATGAGCTGTCGCCGCTTGTCGGGGGAAGGGTCATTCAGGAACGCCCGGGCCTCGGCCGCGGGGGGGATGGTGCCGGTCAGGTCGAGGTAGACCCGGCGAAGGAATTCGGCATCGTCGGCCAGCGGGGCTGCGAGCCGCTCGAAGTCAGGCGTGCCGGCCGCGATCAACTCGTCGATGCGCTGATGCAGCGGCGTCTGAGCCGGGGCCGCGGCAGCAAGGGTGATTAACAGCCCCACAGCGAGCCACCAGCGGTAACGAGGAAGGGGATAGGACATCGCTGCTCGTCCTTAATGGGGCAGGCGGGCGTGGCGGGTTGAAGGAGGAAGGTCTCGTTTCACTCATAGCATATCCGCGCAGCTGTTGAAGTCAAGCGGTTTGTTGGAAAGGCATTTCCCGCCGGGTCTATCCGGCTACGCGGCAAGAAGCGGTCTTACTTGGGGCCTCAGCGGTAGCCGAATTCGCCAGCATTCGGGTTGACAGGTTCGCTCCCGAATGCCGGCGCGTTCAGCTACCGAATAGGATTCGGGCGAATACGGCTACCTTCACCGCAGCAGCCAGCCCACCACCTTTTCTGGCGCCGCCTGCTCCGACTCCCGCTGATACACGCCGGCGCCGGCCGCGCGGTAAGCGCCGCCGACCCAGTCGGGTTCCTGCGCCCCAGGCGACGGCATGTTATGCAGGAAGAGATCGCCGGGGGCACAGAGGGCGGCGAATGCCGGCAGGCCGCCATACTTCAGCGCCCCGGGCAACATCATCTCGTCACTCACCGTGGTCACGTCCTCGAAGCGGAAGCGGTTCACGTCGGCGGCCGTCCGAACCACGGCGTCGCCGCACAGCGCCCGGGCCAGCACTACCCACGGCCCCGCCTTGCCGAAGCCGAGCAGATGGACCGTGGTGACGCTCGGGTGACCCTTCGCCGCGGCCACCGCTGTCAGGATGTCATGCACCCGGTTGGCCAACAGCGGCCGGTTGTAGCCGAAGGTGTAGCCCGCATACCGTTCATTGACCGGCGGCGGCTTCGCTCCCTCGAACTCGCCCGTCAGGAAAACATCCACGGCCAGGATGGCCGCCTTCTTGTCCAGAATCTGCCGGGCCGCCGGCACCAGTTTGCCATCCGGGAGCAGACTCCTCTTCCCCTGCGGGTGAACCCAGACCACCACGGTGCCGTCGAACTCCGGACCAAGCAGCACCACCGCCGGGATCTGCTCGCCCTGACCCTTGCGGCCCAGGAGCAGCTTTCGCCAGCGCACGCCGTCACGCTCCCCTCGGCCCGCCTCGGCTACTTCAACGTCATCGCTCTTGGGCAGCTTGTCGTTGATCATCACACGCAACGCCGTACCGACGACGCGGCGGCACTCCTTCAGGCTGTCGGCGTCCCGGGGAACCAGCGCCCGAATCTGGCGGTCGGACATCTCGGTCAGGTACGCGCGCAGTTTCTCGACGCCGACAGCGTCTTTCGGCCGCGGATGCTGTTCGTCGAAGACCGACAACTCTTGGGGCGGGACCGGTTGAAACGGCCTTTCCGTGACCGGCTCCGGCTGGCCGAGCTGCAGGTGCTTGTTGAACCAGTTGTACATCACCTCCCGGCTCACCTGGTTGTAGTTGTGGCCGAACTCGGGGAAGCACTTGGCCATGACGCGATCTTCCGCCCCGTAGAGCCGGTACAGTGCTTTCAGCTCGGGCAGTCCTTTGGTCTCGATCTCGATGGTCCAGTCGCGCGCCCCGGTCATGCCGAGCGGCTTGGGGGCAAACAGGCCGGCCAGCTCGATGTTGCCGGTGGACTGACGCAGATAGGAGCAGTTCTCGCAGATGCAGCCCCCCTGCATCGCCGTCGAAACCATCACCGCCGGGAAGGCCGCGGCCGGGCGGTCGTCAATGGCGCAGAGGATGAACGTCTGCGTGCCGCCGCCCGATGCGCCGGTGACGCCGACCCGCTTCGGGTCCACCTCGGGCAGGCTCAAAAGGAAGTCGAGGGCGCGGATGCTGTTGTAGGTCTGCAATCCCATGAAGCTCTGGAGCCGCAGCTCGGCCGCCGCATCGGCAAAGCCGCCGCTGGGATTCATCTTGCTGCCCGGATGATAAATCGGGGTGCTGTCGCCGTAGCCGACCATGTCGTAGTGAAAGACCACGCAACCCATGCGGGCCAGCTGGGCACAGCGGGCCTGTAACGGGTAGGCCGCCCCTTCCCGGGTCTTCTCGGCGCCGCTTTTCAAGTCGGCCTCGATGGTCTTGTCGTTGGCCCGGTACAACCGGCCGTTGCCGGCCGGGTTGCTGCGGTCTCCCCAGTGGCCGTGGGGCGACAGGACGGCGGCCAGCGGCCCCTTCTTCCCCTTCGGCCGATAGAGGTTGCCGGTGACATAGTGGCCGGGATAGCTGGCGAAGAAGACCTTCTCGATGGTGTACTCCTCGCGGTCGATCTTGCCGTGAATGACCGGGTTGAGGGGAGTCTTCTCCGGCATCGGCCAGAGCCCGTTGGCCACGAGCACCTGCTCGCGCAGCTCCTTGCGCCGCGCCTCCCATGCCTCCTTGCTGGCCGGCGGCGTGAAGAAGAAGTCCTTGTCATTGAGAGTGCGGACCCGGGTGAGTCGGCTGTCTTGCGGCAGCTTGCCGGGCTCCAGGACGCGGAGCGGGTCGTTGTCCGCCGCCGGGGCCAAGGGCGTCAGGGCGAGCAGAAGGGCAAGCGTGGGGGTGAGGCGTTTCATGGTGGGTTCCTCGCCGGGCGAATCGGACCGGTTGATGATCGCCCAGCGTAAGCCGAGATGGGGCCGTCGTCAACCGGCTGGCCGCTGCCGAAACTTCGCCGCCGGGCGCTGGCGGGACAGGCCCTTTTCTGATACTACTGACACCGACCGACAACCCCCTTTTGAGGAAAGGCTCCTGCCATGACCCGATTGCACATCGCTGGCTCCGTCATTCTGGCACTGGCCGCCGGGCTGCTCACCTTCGCAGGACAGAACCCCGTGTCAGCCGACAGCCAGAAAGGCACGATCCATCTTTTCAACGGCAAGGACCTGACCAACTTCTACACCTGGCTCAAGGGCCACGGGAAGAACACCGACCCGGAGAAAGTCTTCATCGTCCACGATGGGATGATCCATGTCTCGGGCAAGGTGTTCGGCTGCTTGACGACCGAGAAGGAGTACGAGAACTATCATCTGATTGTGGAGTTTAAATGGGGTCAAAAGACCTGGCCGCCGCGCGAGGGGAAGGCGATGGACAGCGGCGTGCTCTTGCACGGCGTCGGCGAGGACGGGGCGGCCGGCGGCGGCGCCTGGATGGAGTCGATCGAGTGCCAGATGATCGAGGGGGGCACCGGCGACTTCATCCTGGTCAAGGGGAAGGGGACGCCCCGGCTGACGGCCGAGGCCGAGATGCGCGGCAAGCAGTGGTACTACAAGCCGGGCGCCCCGCCGCGGGAGTTCACTAGCGGCCGGATCAACTGGTACGGCCGCGACCCGGAATGGAAGGACGTGCAGGGCTTCCGCGGCCGGGAGGACGTGGAGAAGCCGGCCGGCGAGTGGAACCGGCTGGAGTGCATCTGCGACGGCGACACCATCACCAACATCCTCAACGGCAAGGTGGTCAACCGCGGCACCAAAGCCAGCCCGCGGAAGGGGAAGATCCTTTTCCAGTCCGAGGGGGCCGAGGTCTTCTTCCGCAAGATCGACTTGATCCCGCTGACGAAGTGAGGCTAGACAAACCCGGCGGCGTCCACGATGATGGCACAGAGCGGTGCGACGTGGCACCGGTTGGCAGCTGGTGCCACGACCGGAGGATGTTTCGTCATGAGTGCACAACGACCGGACAACCCCGGCGGTCCCGAGCGGCCTCAGGGACCGGGCCAGCCGACTCCCTACACCCAGGAGATCCAGCATGCCCAAGTGACGGCCCGGATCCCCGAGAAGGTGAGCCGGGGCGTCTTCAGCACTGCCGTCATCGTGCTCCAGGGACCGCATGAGTTTGTCCTTGACTTCGTGCTCGGCATGGCCCAGCCGCACCAGATCGCGGCACGTGTCATTGTGCCGCCCACGGTGATGCCGGCCCTGATCGCCGCCCTGCGGGAGAACCTTCATCATTACCAGGCCAAGTTCGGGCCGCCTCCGCCGCTGCCGGTGCCTCCGCCGCCGGCCGCCCCGCCGCGCATCGAGGAAATCTATGACCAGCTCAAGCTGCCCGAGGATGTGATGAGCGGCGTCTACGCCAACGCCGCCATGATCTCGCACACGCCGGCCGAGTTCTGTTTCGACTTTATCACCACCTTTTTCCCGCGCTCGGCCGTCTCTTGCCGGGTCTATGTCAGCGCCGCGCGGCTGCCCGGAGTGCTTGATTCACTAACGCGGTCGTATCAGCAGTACCAGCAAAAACTGGCGTCGGCGCCGCCGCCCCCGCCGCACCAGCCGCCGTTGTGAGTTTTCCGGTCGCTGACGCTCCCGGCTCTGATTCTCGGTCGCTGACGCTCCCGGCTCTGATTTCGGTCGCTGACGCTCCCGGCTCTGATTTCGGTCGCTAACGCTCCCGGCTCTGATTTCTCTTCTAACAGTTCCTTAATCAACTGCCTGCTATCCTTTCGTTGTCATCCTGCCTGCCCGGAGCGAACTCCATGCACGCGTCCCTGCGGTTAGTTCTTTGCGTTGTCTACCTCTACTCGGCGGTCACCGTCCTCTGCCGCTTCTGCCCCGGCTGGTCCGAGGCGCTGACCGTCGAGATCGACCGCGCGGGCCAGGAGCGCGAGCGGCAAGAACAGCGGAGGGCCGAGGACGCCCTTGAGAAGGCCAAGGAGGAAGTCGCGGCGGCCCTGGTCGCCGGCCGGCTGACCCTCTGGGAAGCCGGGGCCCGGTTCGCCGCCCTGGACGAGCAGTTTCCCTGTGTTCGTGGAGAGGGGGCCTCCCGACGCTTTCCCGGCCGATCCGAGGAGGAGCGCCGCTGCCGCGAGGTGATCGCTTACGCCGAGGAGCTGCTGGCCGATCAGCCCGACCAGGCTGAGGAGCTGGTCGCCCGCCTCCAGCTTGAGTTGGAGGAGCACTTCGGCCCGCCGCAGCGCAAGCGGTTCGCCGGTCCGGCCCGCTATCGCCGTACTCCCTGGGGCCGGTTGTCCACCGGATGACGGCCGACCCCATTCGACCGGCAGAGACTTTTTCTTTCGCTCCGCTGCGCATCCCCTGAAGAATACAATTCGGGTAGGTCCGAGTGAGGGGGGCCTTTAACGGGGGAGCGCACCATGTCGATGGAGCACGAGGACAACATTGTCCGTCTGGCGACCGCCTCGAACCCGTTCCAGGCGCATGTATGGGAACAGGCCCTGAAGCGCGAGGGGATCCGCTGCAAAGTCGTGGGTGATTACCTCGACGCGGGAATCGGGGATGTCCCCGGGGTGCGGGCCGAGGTCTGGGTACACCGGGACGACCTGGAGCGGGCGCGGGCCGTCGTGAAGGACGGCGAAGAGGCGTTCGGTGGCGAGGCTCCGGAGGAGGAAACCGGCGAGCCGCCGGCGCCGTGAGGGCTTTCTGCGCATCGGTCCGCGGCCGCGGCACCCGGTTCGGGTATCACGGCCGCGGACCTGCGGGGCTCACTTCTTGGCGGTGCCGAGGATGGCATCCTTGGCGGCCTTGGCGATGCGGAACTTGACGACCCGCTTGGCCGGGATGGTGATCGGCTCGCCGGTCCGCGGGTTCCGCCCCATGCGCGCCTTACGGTTGACGAGCACGAGTTTGCCGATGCCCGGGATGACGAACGAATTCTTGGCCTGCTTGTAAGCCAGTTCGGCCTGGGCCTCCAGCACCTGGGCGACCTGCTTCTTGGTGAGGCCGGTCCGCTCGGCCAGGGTGGCGGCGATTTCCGATTTGGTCATCTTCTTTCCCGAGCTTGCTGCCTTGGCCATGAACGTGATCTCCTTTCCCTAAGGTGTCCCTGCCGGTGCTGCCGGCCGGGAACGATACCGGCGCGGCTGTCCGCCCGGGATGTGCTCACCGGCACACTCCCCGGCCCACCCGCTGTCCCGGCGGGACACCCGGCGAGCGGCCCGGTAGGCGGGCGCGGTCGAGCGACAACAACCCCGATACGTGGCAAGGGTAGAAAGGCCGCGTCCGGTTGTCAATCGCACCTTGCCAGGAAATTCGGCCATTTTTGCGGGAATCTCTCGCGCCGGGGCCGTTTTTTGCTGGCGCGGCTCGGCCGGTCGGGCCTAAGGCGCCGGCCGTGCCGGTCGCGCAAGGCCGACACGGTGCCACCACACCGGCTGTCAGCCGGTGCCACGTCGCGCGCGGATGCCCAGTCACCTGGTCACGTTCGGGGGTTTGCTGGCCCATTCCCGGAGAGAAGATTATCGACCTTGCTCGGCCGTCCTGGTATAAAAGACCATGTTGGGGGCTGCGTCCGAAGGGACCGCCACCTTGGGTTTGACCTCCCTCCCTGTGCGGCCGCCGCGGATCGGCTCGCCTCCCACCGCACGGTGTTGACTTGCGACAGGTACGAGACCCTGCCATGCTCCTGCGAGCGCTGACCGCTATATTTTTTCTCCTCCTGAGCGCCGGGTTCCTGCTCGCGGCCCCGCCACAGCCAGCCTCGGTGGAAGGGGCCCGGTTCTTTGAGGCGGAAATTCGGCCCATCCTCCAGGCCCACTGCATTAGCTGCCACGGCGGCGAGAAGACCCGCAGCGGCCTGAACCTCACCAGCCGGGAGGGACTGCTCAAAGGGGGCGAACGCGGCCCCGCCGTCTCCCTCGATAAGCCCGACGACAGCCTGCTGCTCAAGGCCGTCAACCAGCACGACGAGTTGAAAATGCCCCCCAAGGGCAAACTGGCCCAGGCACAGATCGATACCCTGGCCCGCTGGGTGCGGATGGGAGCCCCCTGGTCGGAAGGGACCAGCGCCCGCCGCCACGGACCGCCGCCG
>DATLYH010000013.1:0-4674 GCA_035575035.1 Gemmataceae bacterium | reverse complement strand
GGACGCCCGAGCCGCGATCGGGACGGTCCTCGAGAGCGACAAGGTAACCGCCGTCGCCGCGGAGAACAAAAAGGAGGTCATCGTCGGGAGCTGGGCTTTGCAGACGATCGATCCGAGCGACATCGCAGTGTTCGCTGCAGCGGACGAGCGGTTTGCTGCTGCCGCAATCGTGCATGAGATCTACGAGCAGTATAACGGCCAAGTGCTCGGCAAGAACTATGATGACTCGCACGCCGCGGCGATCGTGGTCGAGGCTAGGATCGTGGCCGGAGGCGGGACGCGGACGGAGACCATTGAGCCCATCCCCGGGGAGCCGAACAAGGAGAAGAATATCTACGAGTACCAAGGGGGCATCACCATCATCTGGTATGTCGACTTTGATAACCCGACGAACATATACAGTATCGCTGTCGCTCGTCCCTAGTTTTAACCTTTAACTGCGGCGGGCGCAGTCTGTTGTGCCCGCTACCTGGAGGCCAACCATGCATACAGCAACTTTTATCCTGCTCCTGTCGCATTCCGTCCTAGCACCATTCGAGAACAATGCCATGTGGCAACAAGTCAACGATTACCTCACAGCCGAGAAATGGCCCGTCCTGTTCCAGACCGTCGAGGCGTGGTCCCGCCTTCCGAAAGTCGACCGTGCCAAGATCGTCGCCCTTCTCACGCCTGCGATCGCGGACTGCAAACGTGTCCCGCTCCAGGAAGTTGAGGATCTGATCATTCCCTACCGCGTTGCTAAGGGCGACCTGAAGTTTCAAGGACACGGCCTCGTGGTGCGTCAGGATCTCTTCACTGCAGGCGGCCGGGCTGCATGGGCGATTGGGAGGTTACTTGAGGTTGATCTGCCCGAGTTGCACGGAGGGCTAACGGTCGATGAGTGGAACACACGCGTGGCCGATATCGCCAGTCGCATCAAGAAGGCGAGCAAGTCCGAATAGGGTATGGGCTGGGCACCACGGTCGATCGGTTGGGCTATCAGCGTTGGGTCGTGTACGATGGCTGAGTGGCCGGCGGGCAGCCCTGATGCCGAACCAGGCGCTGCAGCGGACACGGCCGCAAGGCCGGCCGTGCCGCTGAACTCTGTCGTTCAGCCGCGTCGCGAGTCCCGGTCAGGGGCGGCGCGACCGGCCTGACGGGAGGTGAGGCCCCCGGTCCGAGGGCCTCACCGGCCGGCCGCGCCGCCCGCGACCGGCTGGACCGGAGCGCGAGCGGAGCGACGCGACGCGGCTGAACGCGGCGCGGAGCGGTGCGCTGCGACGCGACGCGGCCGAACTCTCCGCTGGAGCGGACGCGCCCGGCAGCGCTCGGGCGGGCTCAGCCCTTCCAGGCGCGCCGCTCAGCTCCGCGTTCGGCCACCGGAGGCTTGAGGCGCGGTGTGGGAGATTCTGCCGGACCTGTTCCTCGGCGACCGCGGCGACGCCCGCGACCGGGACCGGCTGCGGACGCGGGGCATCACCCACGTCGTCAACTGCTCGAAGGAACTGCCCTGCCACTTCGAGGGGGAGTTCGAGTACCTGTGGCTCCGGATGGAGGACCCGGACCCGGCCTTCGCGGACAAGATCGCCGCGTTCTGCAAGTTCATGGACGCGGGCCGCCGGCGCGGCAAGGTCATGGTCCACTGCACCGGCGGGGTGAGTCGCAGCCCGGCGGTCATCCTGGCATACCTGTGCCACCTCGACGGCAGCCTGGAGGCGGCGGTGGCCCGGCTCAGCCGGGCGGTGCAGACGGGGATCGATGAGGACTTCTTCTACCCGCTGGCCCGGTTCCACGGCCGCGAGCTGAGCCGGGCGGAGATCAGGGCGTTGCAACAGCGATTGCTGGGCAGAGCCGAACCAGTCGTTGCACGTGACCGGCCACGCGATGGACGGTTTCGCGCGGTGTGACGCCTCTCCCCGCGTGAGCCGGCACGTGAACTGGGTCATTCAGCGGTAGCGTGGCGTTGTCGTGTCCGGTATGGGGTGGTGGCCAGGTGGGGCGGGCGGTGGCTCGACCCGCCCGGTGTGGAGGCGCCGGGGTGGCTCCGCGGACTCACCCACCAGGCCGGAGGCTGCCCGGTCAGGGGATCGGCCCCAGGCCGAACCCGGCGCTGCAGCCGACAGCCGCCGCTGTCGTGGTTTCTGGAAGTTCGGTGCTCAGCGGGGCAGCGGCCGCTGCTGAGCGGGGTCGTTCGGCCGCGGGCGGCGCGCTCGACCAACCTCGGTGCCGCTTCTACTCAGTACGCGAGACCGGTATGCACGAAACCAATGCCAGTGACAGGCGCTTCAACGCCCGCATACGCACCCTCCAAATCGTGGCCTCTACGCTGTTGGTGGGTGTGCTGGTTTTTCTTGGTATCGTACTGTTCCTGCGACCCGGCCAAGGCGGGGCTCGGCTACCAGGAACACCGGTCGTCTCCTGCACGGCGTTGGTGTTTCTGGTCTCCGTGCTGGCGGTCTGGTTTTTCCTTCCCGCCCATCTCGCCAAGCGGCAGGTGCGCAAGATCGCTGACGGCACGTGGATCCCGGGGAGTCCGTATCCGTATTCCCTATATTGGGGATGGGCGGGTCCGGGACTGCCTCTGGCGGCTTTCCCCACGGACGCCGACAAGCTACTGGCCGTCTTTCAGACAACGAGTCTGGTGGGCTGGGCTTTACTGAACGGGCCGGCTTTTATGGGCTGCATCGCCTACCTGTTAGAAGGGGAGCCCTTCGCGCTTGGCGTCATCGGTGTGCCGGTGCTGCTGTTTCTGGTCACGTTTCCAACGCGCGGCCGGATCAGCCGTTGGCTAGCAGAACAACAAGCCCGCGTCAATGAGATTCGGCAGGGCGAGGGCTTGCCGGCCGTGCCCTCCAACCCGGTTGACGCTGAAATCCGCCAGCTCAAAGAGAGGATCGCTGAGCTGGAAGCGCAAAAAGAAGAGTGCGGCGATGAATCGCTCTAGCTGTGCCGAACCAGCTGCCGCAGCAGACGGCGGCCGCGATGCTGGCTTCTCGTGACATCACGGCTCAGCGCGCGGCCGCCGCTGCTGAGCTTATTCGTTCGGCCCCAGCGAGGCGTGCCAAACATGTTCACCCTCTTCGACATCCTTCCGCTGATTGGTGCCGGTGCGGGGCTGGCGCTCGGCATCGCCAGCGGGGCGCAGCTCCTCGGTACGCCGGGCGCGATCGGCGGCGCGCTCGTCGGCTGCGTCTTCGGGTTCATCGGCGGTCGCCTCCCGTTCGTCCTGGTCCTCCGGGTGCTCCGTCGCGACCTCGCCGCCAAGACCGTGGCCGAGTTGCGAGCGGACCTCCGAAACCCCGGCTGCCTGACCCCGAACGTGGTGCTGCTCGAACTTCTGAGCCGCGGGGAGGACCTTCGCCCGGAGTTGCCGGTCGTTCTCGATATGCTTGTCTCTGCGGACTTCGGCCGTCGGGGTGTTGGGTGGGCGGCCCTGGCATCGGCATTCCCGGAGCTGGCGGCCTCAATCGCGGACTACCGTGTCAGCGACCCCGTCGAGGAGTGCCGTCGGAAGACGGAGCGGTTGCGGATCGAGGCCGAACCAGGCGCTGCACCTGACCGGCGGGGCATGTAGGGCTTTCGTGACGTGTAGGCTCTCGTGCCCCGCCGCTGCTGAGCTTGGTCGTTCGGCGGCGCGGGAATACCCGAGACTTCGGGTGTGCTTATCTCTTTTAAGCTGCGGAGAACCAGGGGAGTGGGGTCGCCATGACCGAGGCTGAGTGGCTCGCCTGCACCGACCCACAGCCAATGTTGGAGTTCCTACGGGACAAAGCCAGCGTGCGTAAACTTTGGCTGTACGCCGCCGCGTGTTGCCGTCGTCTTCAACAGGGGCAGTACGCACACGTGTTCCACCTTACGAAGGCACAGGACTTATTGACGCGTGCAATCGTAGCGACGGAGTGCTACGCTGACGGAGAAGTTGGCTGGCAGGAGCGCAAGAACGCATGGCTGGAATGGATGGAGGCCGAACACGCCGCGTCCGATTCCGACCTGATGTGGTATTCCTTCCTGCGAGCGCAAATGATGGGTTCGGCGTGGCACGCCGCCCGAGTAGGGTGCGAGGCCCGGGCTTTGGGTGACACGGGCGCCGCGGCTCTGCTCCGCGACATTTTCGGCCGGCTTCCGTTCCGGTCTGTCGCCATCGACCCTGCTGTGCTGCACAGAGGCCGCGGCGCCGTGACGGCCACTGCCCGCCGCATCTACGACGCGCGGGCCTTCCACGAACTCCCACACTTGGCTGACGTCTTGGAAGGCGGCGGTGGCGCGCCCACCGAGGTCGTCGCGCATTGCCGGGAACGAGGCGAACATGTGCGCGGATGCTGGGTGGTTGATCTACTGTTGGGCAACAAGTGAAAAGAAAAGGGGTCAGGTTAGGTTTTGGTTGTGGCAGGTCTCAGAATTCCCTAAAACCTAACCTGACCCGAAATGGCATTAAGTTAAGCCGCAGGTGCTTGGCGGGATTGACTTTAGGCTGGCCTAGGAAACGGAAGGAACCTCCTGAGATGATGAGGTTGTACCAACACCATCACCCTGAGGAGGTCCCTAGGCTCACTATCTCCCAAGCCCTCACGCGCATCAAGGGCAACTTGTCTGAAGTCGTGCCCCAGGCACTCCTGGACACCATCTGCCGCCAACTGGGTTACTCCTGGCGCCGACGGACCCTCACCCCGGTCGTCACCACTTACCTCTTCCTGC
>DATLYH010000012.1:0-3509 GCA_035575035.1 Gemmataceae bacterium | reverse complement strand
TATCCCTCTGCGCCTTGACCGGCCGGCTGACGCTGACCGCTCGCCCGAACCAGAACCGGCCGGTTGACGCCGGCCGCTCGCCCGAACCAGAACCGGCCAGCTGACGCTGACCGCTCGCCCGAACCAGAACCGGCCGGTTGACGCCAGCCGCTTCATCCCGCCGGCCCCAGGCCACCAGAAATGAAACCGGGCCGCGGCAAGGTACCGCGGCCCGGCAATCGATGCGACCAATGGTTACCTTTACCGCGGGCTGAGCGGCGGGCCTGGCCGTCGGGGGACCGCTCCGTTCGACCGGTCGCCGAATGCCTGGACCGAACCCCAGAATGGCAGGTTGTAAACCGGCCGGGACTGAGGGTTGCCCGGGTCATCGACGATCGGCGAGGCGAAGATCCGCGGCGACACTCCGTGGTAAACGCCGAAGGCACTGCGGCCGTTCGTCGTGTACGGCACCGTCAGGTCGATCCGCGAACCGCTGCTCTTCATGCCCTCGGTGCGGGTCATCGGAACGCGGTCGGCCCGGGCTGTTTCCGCTGCAACTAGGAGCAGCCCCAGCACCAACGTCCCAATTAGCCAACGCCATTTGCCCATACTTCTCCCTCCGGTTTGGGAATACAAGGCCGGAGCGCTCCGGCCGACTTTAATAATTCTAGCATGGCTGCGGCCGTCAGGCTTCCTTCCCGCCGCGCCAGAGATAGATGCCCCAAACTCGGGTGAGTTCGGCTACGTCCTCAGACCAAATTCGCCCGAATTCAGGGGAGACGACAGACGAGATAGCGCGGGCGTGCTATCAATAGTCCTTTGGAAGACATCATCGGGTTTCTTCACCCGCTCCTGAAGATTTCACCGGGAGAATATCTCATGCGCGTCTTTATCACCGGGGGGACCGGCCTGATCGGCAGCCGGTTGATCGCACGGCTCAGCGAGCGTCGCGACAGCGTGGTGCTGCTGACGCGCCGGCCGGCCGAGGTCCGGGAACGTTTCGCCGCCTGCACGCTTGTCGAGGGAGACCCAACCCGGCCCGGCCCCTGGATGGATGCCGTCAATGACTGCGACGCGGTCATTAACCTGGCGGGCGAGAACCTTTTTCACCGGCGCTGGAACGAGTCGTTCAAGGCGCTGATCCGTGACAGCCGGCTAAGGAGTACCGACCATGTGGTGCAGGCGCTGGCCAAGAGCCCCCGCACGGCCGCAGGCAATCCCCGGGTACTGGTCAACGCCTCGGCCATCGGCTACTACGGGCCGCACGGCGACGAGGAATTGACTGAAGACAGCCCGCCCGGCGACGATTTCCTGGCCCGCGTCTGCGTCGATTGGGAAAAGGCCGCCCTGGCGGGCGAACGCCTGGGGCTGCGCGTGGCGGTGATTCGCATTGGCGTGGTGCTTGCCAAGGAAGGCGGAGCGCTGGGCCCGCTGCTGACGCCGTTCCGGCTCGGCCTCGGCGGGCGGATTGGCTCGGGCCGACAGTGGATGAGCTGGATTCACCGCGATGATCTCGTCGGCTTGTTCCTGCTGGCCCTTGACAATGCCAGTGCCACCGGCCCAATCAACGGCACGGCTCCGAATCCGGTGACGAATGCCGAATTTACCAGGGCGTTGGGCCGAGTGCTGCGCCGGCCGACGATCCTCCCGACGCCGGCCTTTGCCCTGCGGCTGATACTCGGCGAGGTGGCTGACGTGGTGACCACTGGCCAGCGCGTGCTGCCGCAGCGGGCGCTGGCCTTGGGCTACCAGTTCCGGTTCACCAACCTCGACGCAGCGCTGACCGACTTGCTTGGCTAAGCCCGGCGATCACTCCGCGCGCAGGTCCAGCCCGAGCACCCGCCCATCCGTCAGCGCCACTACCGCGGTGGTACCCAGCGGTCCTAGGGCCAGGGCCGCCAACGGTTGCGGCAAGGAGTGGTCGGCCAACGTCTGTCCGTCCGCCTCAAGCAGCAGCAGACGGTTGCTCAGCCCACCAACCAGGATGCGGCGGCCGTCGTAGCTCAGCCCAACCAGCCGGCAGGGCTCCAGCATGCGCCGGCGGTCGTGCCGGCTGCCGTCCAGCGAATAGATGTGCAACCCGTCGCTAAAGCAGGCGAGCAGGATCGGGTCGCCCCTGCCGGCGACCGCCAGCGCGCCGCAGTGCGATGCCAGCCCGTCGCGCCAGCGGAGTCCCCCCGTCAGGTCGAAGACGGCTACGAAGCCAAAGTCGGCGGCGGCGGCCAGGACCGGCGCTTCCGGCACGAAGGCGAGGTGGTGGAGCGGCCGGGGGGTGCCGGCCTGACCGACCGGCTTGCCGTTGCGGTCGAACACGGTCAACCGGCCGCCTGCATCGGCCACGGCGAGGTACTGGCCGAAGGGGTCCATCGCAACTGCCAGCACCGGGTGAGGCAAGTGACGCTGCCAGCGCGGCATCAGGTCAGGGGCCAGCCACCAGACTTCCCCGCCGGCGCCGGCCGCTGCCCAGGATGAGCCGTCGTCAGCACAACAGACGGCCGTCAGAAGGCGCGGCGACGGCACCTGCGCCTGGCGCCGACCGGAGCGGTCGAGCAGATAGAGCCAGTTCTTCTCGTCCCAGGCCAGTACCCACCCCTTCTCCCGGGCTAGCACCAACCCGCGCGGCGCAGCTGGGGCGGCAAACTCCCAAGTCGCCCGGACCGCGACGGCGGTGGGCGTCCGCTGAGGGATCGAAAGGGAAGAGGTCATGGGGAAATCAGACGGCTGGGGGTGGGAGGAGGACCACCACACCAGCGCGAGGTTATCACCGGTCTACCATCCGGGCCAGCTGCCGGGCAGCCTGGCGGGCCGCGGCCAACTGCGCCTCGGGGCCTTCGTCCACCACCGTGTGGGGCGTTACCCCTCGGCCGGAATAAGGGTAGTTCGCCGGGGAGTAGAACTTGGCCACCGTGATGCGGATCCCCGCCGGGATTTTGTCCAGCGGCAGCACGGTCTGGACCGACCCCTTGCCGAAGGTGGTCTGGCCGACCAGGGTGGCTCGCTGGTTCTCCTTCAGCGCCCCGGCCAGTACCTCGGCCGCGCTGGCCGTGTCGCCGTCCACCAGCACCACCAACGGCAGGTCCACCGGGTTGGGATTGTCTGCCCGGTACCGTCGGCTATAGGTCCGCAGCCGGCTGTGCGTCAATACGATCGTCCCCTCGGCGAGGAACAGTTCGGCCACCTGGACAGCTGGATGAAACAGGCCGCCGGGGTTGCCGCGCAGGTCCAGGATCAGCACGTCCGCCCCCATCGACTGCAAGTAGACCAGCGCGTCGCGCACCTCCTGGAGAGTGCTGTCATGGAAAAAGAGAATGCGCACCAAGCCGATGCGGAATTGTTCGTCGTCAAGCAGCAGGGTGAACTGCACGCTCCGGATGACGACCCCCACCGCCTCCCCCCGGGAACCGGCCAATGCGTCGCTCAGCTGGCCGGGCGTCAGGTAGGTGGTGTACTCGTCCAGTCCGTTGCAGGCGCCGCAGGCGAATTCCAAGATGACCACAGCCGGCTCCAACCCCAGGCTGCGGCGGGCGGCC
>DATLYH010000011.1:0-9282 GCA_035575035.1 Gemmataceae bacterium | reverse complement strand
ACAGTACTCGGTCCGCGAAGCATCGGTTCCGTCCGGCAGAGGGTGCAGTTGTAAGCGCTCCTGACCAACGGCTTGGACAAGTAAGCGGGCCCAGTCCCGCGCATACGATGACTCGGTGGCTCCGTCAGCTATGGCCAGGTGTACATCCGCAGCGGGATAGTCCCGAGGCTCCGGCGGCCAGACCGCATCTTCGTATTCCTCCTCGTGGTGCCCCTGTTTGGGAACCCAGAAGGGCTCGGCATGAATGTTCATCACCACCCTCACCGCAGGTTTGACGGCCGTGTGCCGATGTCAAGAAACTTGATGGTGGCGACCATGTCGGCGTTGAACGCGAAGCCGCGCGCCCCTTCGGCGACTGGATACCCATCCTCCCTGGCCGCCTTGATCATGAACGGCGTCAAAGGGCTCGACATATGAAACAGGAGCTTCGCGTACTGGTCGGGTAATTCTGCATCCGTGCTTGGGAATTCGATAGGGCGCTTTTTCTGAGAGGAGAGATGAAGGTTAAACAGAAGGACCTCGCCGTCCGTGCTGGACAAACTCCGCAGACGGGCCGCCACGCTCGATGGATCGCCGTCTGTGGATTCTCCGTCCGTGATGTTGATGACGATCGGGGGAAAGCAATTCGGGTACTGGCTGAGCCAACCTTGCACGATGCGATGTGCCTCTTTCAAGGCCTGGCACATCGGTGTACCGCCGTTGGCGACCGGGTCAAACCAGATCGGGAATTTCACCTGTTGATCGACTAGGCCACCGGCACCGTCAGGGACTTGCTTCCTCCGCGTCTCGATGCGGGCGGGCGAATTCGCCACCTCACTGATCGGCACCAATTCGCGGCCTGCCAGGCTGCCGCTGAAGGCGGGCCCGACTTGCTGTCCGTAGCCGATCACACCAAGATGGAAATAATCACGAACACCCTCCTCCTTGGCGCACCTAATGCATAGGTTCTGAATGAGGCGGTTGATGGCATCGGCAAGCGCCTCAGCTTTCGTGGAGCCAGATGCGCTGTGTGTGTAGGTTCGCCCGTCCACGGCCACCGGCTCCTTCATTGGCCGGACGTTTTCGGGGTCGAGCACATCCTGCATGGACCCCGATTGGTCGATGAGGAACAGGAACATGGACGGGTTGTTCCGGCTAATCTCGGCGGTGTACATTAGACCCTCCAGCAGCTAGAGAAACGATTCGACGCTCGACCTTGCGGCCGAATGGATGATTCGAACGACTGGCGCCGGTCGGTCCATCGCGGCGGCGGTCACATTGTTTCCGTCTCTTACGACCCCGGCTGTGCGGCGCTGCCACGGGCTGGCATATCGCGCATCGCTCCGATCGACTCAGTATTCCACAAGCCCACCCGACTGCTGTCAAGAAGGTAGTGGAAGCGGGCAGGACGATTGCGAGGTCGATTATCGTGATGACCTTGCTGACGCGAGGCTGTCTGGAAGCAACCCCTGGGCGTCCCCTGCAAGTACGCTCCCGCCGCCATCCTCCGCTACATGGCCACCTGCTTTGCTCTCAGCAGCGGGTCAGGGATACTTAAAAGTTGGGTCAGCGCCTGGGAGCAGGAGCGACGAGGTCGGCGCTACTACCCGTCGCGGGCGTGCCGGGCGGGATCGCGAGGTGAGGGGCGGCTTCCCCGACGCCGTCAGAAGCTGACTTCCACTCGCTTGCCGGCGTAGCGTACCGTCTGCCGTTTGCTGTCGGGGATGAGTTCGACGACCATCGTGTGGGCCGCGGGCTGGAGTGTGCCGGGCCCGCTTTCCGGTTCGATGATGAGGCGGCGCTGCCGGTCGTCCCACCTCAACCGGGTCCAGGCGAACTTGCCCCGCAGGTAGTCGAGTGTCTGGCCGTCGTCCTCGTACCAGCGGAATTCGCCGTCTTGGCCGGAATAAACACGGATGGTCATCGGCTCGTCGGTGGGCTGGGCGGTGTACTGGCGGACGGGGTCAAGGGGTAGGATCGCCCCGGCGCGGACAAAGAGCGGCAGTGTGGCCAGGTCCACCGGCCGCGTCAACGGCCGCCGGCCGACGTGGCGCTCGTTGGTCCAGAAGTCATACCAGTCCCCTTCCGGGAGGTAGAGCCGGCGCTCGGTCGCCCCCTTCGTTGTCACTGGGGCAACGAGAAGGTCACGGCCCCAGAGATACTCATCGCCGCGCTGGACCGCCTCCGGGTCGTCGGGGTAGTGCAGCCACAGCGCCCGCATCGGCGGCAGGCCGGTATCGCACGCCTCGCGCATCAGGGTGTAGTTGTAAGGGAGCAGGCGGTAGCGCAGCTCGAGGTACTTCCGGCAGATCGGCTCGACCGCGGCGTTGCGCAGCTCGGCAGGGGCCGGTTGCAGGTTGGTTTCCACAGGGCCCGGGTCGCCCATGTTCCAGCCCCAGGGCAGGCGCAACTTCCAGGTGCGCCCGTGGGAGCGGAACAGCGGCGTGAATGCCGCGAACTGAAACCACCGCGTGTAGAGTTCGCCAGTGAACTCCCTGGTAGGCACAAACCCACCGGTGTCGGTACCCCAGAAGGGCGAGAGGCTCAGCGAACTGTTCAGCCCCACCGGTACATGGGCGGCCAGGGTCGCCCAGCGCGACTGCACATCGCCGGACCAAATCCAGCCGCCATAGCGCTGCACTCCAGCGAAGCCATTGCGATGCAGGCTCCAGGGGCGGACATTGGGGCGGTCTTGCAGCGGCCCCTCATAGTAGCAGCGGTGCCGCGCCAGCCGTGCTTCAACGGGCAATTCGTCGCCGTCGTCCGGCCACCAGCCGTCCACGCCGAGCGCGAACACCTCCCGGTGCCGCGCCCAGTAGTTGCGGATGTGTACCGGAGAGTCGGACGGCTCCGCTACAGAAGCACCGAACAGGTTGCGCGGGGCTCGGTTCACGTGGAGGACAACCTTGAAGTTCAACTCGTGCAAGACCCGCAGGTTCTCCTTGGGGCGGTCAAACGCCTTCGGGTTGAACTCCAGTGTGCCGTGGTCGACGTTCCAGCCGTTCGGACAGTAGCCGGTGCCGAGATAGATGAGGACGTCGCAGGGCAGCTGCTTCTCGCGGAAGGTCCGGGCGATCTGGAGCGGCTCCTCCGGCCCGGCTAGGGTGCGGTGCGACTGCATGTAGCCGAGCGCCCACCGGGGCGGCATCACCGGCCGGCCCGTCAGCCGGATGTATTCCGCCAGCGCGTCGGCCGGCTCCTGGACATCGATCACATACACTTCTAGGGGCTCCCTGCCCTGCGCCTCCTTCCGCGGCAGAAAGCGCCCTTTCCCCTCGCGCAGGTCGAACTCGCCCCACGGCCGATGGATGAACAAGGCCCAGCCATCGGTGCCGAGGAGGAACGGGACGCGGATCGTCCCGCCATGCGTCGCCAGGAGCGGCGGCACCTGGCCGTTCACCAGGCGGTAGTACTCCCCACGCCGGTCAAACTGCGGTCCCCCCTCACCCAGGCCGAGCACCGGCGCCGGGGTGCGGAAGGCCACCGAGCCGTCAGTGCCGAGGATCAATTCCTGCACCACCTTGCCGGACGGCCTCTCAACAGAGACGGCAAGCGGCTGCGGCCGGACCTGTACCCGCAGTTTGCCGATCGCGACTTCCTCCACGCCGTTCAGCTCACGGCAGCGCAGCTTGACCTCGGGCCGTTGTTCGATAAGCACGGTCGAAGGCGGGGCGGGCCGCGGCTTGCCGTGCTCGTCCAGGGGGACAAGGATGATCTGCACCGTACGGTCGCTCACGGCGCTGACGGATAGCTCCGTGTTGCTCTCTCCATAACGCACCGGCGCGGCCGGCGCCGCCGAGTTAAGCAGCCACCCTGCCAGCACGATGATGCTAATCCATCTCATCACAGGAAACCTCTCTCCGCTGGGGGATCGGGTGCTTGAACCGGTCTTCTCAAACAACCTCATTCACCCCCCTCGCGGGGAGCGTTGCGGTCGGGCGGTTCGACACCGTGCAGGTGGCGCACGAAGAAGTCCTGCATCCGCCTCATGCCGTAGGCCCCGCCCATGCCGTGACCGGCGTTAGGGACCACGAGCAGGTCAAAATCCTTGCCTGCCCGGATCAGGGCATCGACCACGCGCAGGGTGGACTCCGGCGGCACGTTGGTGTCCAGCTCGCCGACGATCAACAGTAGCTTGCCGCGCAGCCGATGGGCATTGTCCACATTCGACGAGGCGGCGTACTGCGGACCGACCGGGTAGCCCATCCACTGCTCGTTCCACGACGCCTTGTCCATGCGGTTGTCGTGGCAGCCGCAGCCCGAGACAGCGACCTTGTAGAACTCCGGGTGGAACAGCAATGCCCCGGTCGAATTCTGCCCGCCGGCCGAGCCGCCGTAGATGCCGACCCGGCTAATGTCGTACCAGGGGTATTTCTTGGCGACTGCCTGGTGCCAGAGAATGCGATCCGGCAGGCCGGCATCCTTGAGGTTCTTCCAGCAGACGTCGTGGAACGCCTTGGAGCGGTGGGCCGTCCCCATGCCGTCGATTTTGGCCACGACAAACCCCAGGTCGGTGAGGTTCGAGTACAGACGGGTCGGGCTGAACCGCTTGGGCACAAAGGCGCCCTGAGGG
Source organism: Gemmataceae bacterium (assembly GCA_035575035.1). GTDB lineage: Bacteria > Planctomycetota > Planctomycetia > Gemmatales > Gemmataceae > DATLYH01. The sequence continues at coordinate 4,730 of DATLYH010000011.1, read as the reverse complement.
CCGGCGTAGATATTCTCGATGACCGGGTACTTCTTGGTCGGGTCGAAGTTGCGGGGCCGGCAGATGATTCCCCAGATGTCGGTCTTGCCGTCGCGCCCCTTGGCGACGAACACCTCTGGCGGTTCCCAGCCGCTGGCCCGCAGCTCCGAGTCGTCCGCCCGCTCCAGCTCGCACAGCAGCTTGCCGTCAGCGACGCGCCGCAATTCGTGGACCGGGGCCATATCAACCCGGTCGTAACTGTCGATGAGATACTTGCGATCGGGCGAGTAGGAGATGGTGTGATAGCCATTCCCCTCGGTCAGGGCGACCAGGCCGGTGCCGTCGAAGTTGACACGGTAATAGTGGATCAGGTACGGGTCCTGGTCGGGGTTCTTGCCGCTGGCGCGGAACCAGACCTGCCGGTTGTCCTCATCGATCTGGTCAATGCCGCGCACCACGTAGTCGCCCGGCGTGATCAAATTCTTGACTCGGCCGTCGCGGGCATCGAGGAGGTAGAGGTGCCGCCAGCCGTCGCGCTCGGTAGCATAAATGATCTCGTCGGTCTTTTGCAGCCAGGTGACGGCGCGGATGTTGACCTGCTCGGTGTGCGCCGACCAGATGAAGGTTTCGGTCTTTTCGTCGATCAGGTTGCGGGCGCTGCCGGTGTGGCTATCGACCTCGATGAGCCGGAAGCGCTGGTGGCCACGGTCCCGCTTCTCATAGGTGAAAGTGCGGCCGTCCCGGTTCCAGCGCAGAGTGGGCCGGCCGAAGTCGATCCGCTCGACCGCGGGCTTGAGCTGCTTCGGGCCGGCCGGGTCAAAGAGGTTCAACTCGTAGGCGGTGAACTTGTCGCCCGGCAAAGCATAGGGGCGCGTCAGGAGCCGGGCTCGGCCGCCGCCCGGCGGGGAAGACTGGATCAGATAAACCTCCTTGCGTTCGCCCGGCTCGATCCGGAAGGCAACCAGAGTGCGGGAGTCGGGGGCCCATTCCAACATTCCATAAGCGTTCCCTTCGACGCCGTCCTTGCTCAGCTGCACTTCCTGACCGTCGCTGGAGCGGACATAGACATTGTGCTCCTTGACGAAGGCGGTCCACTTGCCGTCCGGCGAGCGTCTTTCGCCACGGTCGGGCCGCGGCTGAAGGGCGGTCTGTTCCTCGGTCTGTTCTTCGCTCGGACTCGGCCCATCCGGCAGAAGCGATTCCATGCGGGCCAACTCCTCCTGCTGCCGCCGCTGCTGGTCCTCTGCCTGGGCTTGGGCCTGAGCCGCCACGCGGGCCGCGTCGTCAAGCAGGGAGGACGCCGAGTCGGACACTTCCCGGGAGCACTCGTAGCTGCTCAGGTCGCACTTCCAGGTCGTGCCCGCGACGCGGAAGGAGACAGCCTTGCCGTCGTCAAGGAAAGCAATCTCGTCGAAGGGGAGGCGGTCGGCCCGGTACTCGGCACCTGTTGCCTTGGACAGGGCGGCGGCCAGCTTGGCGTGGTCGAACGCCGGCTTGCGGATCGCGCGCTCGGCTTCGATTTCGACCAGGATGAACTCCCGGGTGCCGCCGCGCAGGTCATTGCGATACCAGAAGCGGGTGTTGTTGGCGAACCAGTGCGGCGTGATCCGCGTCTTGTACACCCGTCCCGTTTGGTCCGGCGGCCGCCGGCGCTGCAAGACCTCGGGTGAAGGGACGTATTTTTCCATTGCCGGAGGAGCGGCGCGGGCCGGTTCGGCCGTCGGCGAGACGGATGATTTGATCGGGGCAGCCCGGACCAACAGGGCTGAGGCCGCCACCAGGGCAAGGAACGCGGCCAGTCGTTTGACGGGAGCAGCTCGCATTGTTGTACCCTCCGCGTGACGGTCGGCTGGAGAAGCGGCAGACCAGATGGTAGCGATTCAGTTCCTGGATAGGAAAGATCATCCGCACCTTCGCTCGACATCGTTCGCCAAGGGCAGTTTGTAACCAGGAAAATGGCCCGGAGAGTCTATCAGGTAACAAGTTACAAGGTAACAAGTTAGCAAGTGGCCCCGCCAAAGCGGCTGCCGGTCGTCGGGGAGTGGTTTTTCCGTTACAACGGGGCCGGATCGGACGATTGGAAGTAGAAGAAGGACAGGCGGTTTGGGGAGAGAGGCCGGCACATGCTTTCCCGAGGGGCCGGGGATGGCGAAGGAGCAAGAGCAGTCGCGCAAGGCCGAGTTTGCCGAGTACCTGCGCCAGCACCAGGCACGGCTGTATGGCTACATCCATTCCCTGGTCCGCGACCTCAACGATGCCGACGACCTGTTCCAGCAGACCACCCTGATCCTGTGGAAGAAGTTCGGCGAGTTCGACCGGCGGCGGAGTTTCTTCGCCTGGGCTTGCGGGATTGCCCGGCTGGAGGTAGCCAATTTCCTCCGCAGCCGGGGCCGGCAACGGCTGTACTTCAGCGATGACCTCAACCTGCTGCTGATCGAGGCGCAGGATGAAATGACCGATGCCGAGCTGGAGGATCGCCGCGACGCCCTGGCCCGGTGCGTCGAGAAGCTGCGACAGCGAGACCGCGAGCTGCTCACCGAATGCTACGGCGACCCGGCGGGCGTCCATCGGGCGGCCGATCGCCGCGGCCGTTCGCCCCAAAGCGTCTACAACTCCCTGCGGCGAATCCGCCGCGCCCTGTTCGAATGTATCGCCCGAACGCTGGCCCAGGAGTCGAGGCCGGAGTGGATCCGATGAACGAGCCCACCCCCGTACCTGAACCGTTGCGCGACCTGATCGACGATTACCTGAGCGGCCTTCTCGACGAGGCCGGGGTACGCCGGCTGGAGGAGCGCCTCCGCGCCGATGCCGAGGCGCGGCGCTATTTTGTCCGCTACGCCCGAATGCACACCGACCTGCACTTAGAGGCACACGCCCGGCAGGCCGGCGCGCGGGCCCTGGACCGGATCGCTCAGCAAGACCGGGCGGCCATCCCCCTCCTCCGTTGGGGCACCACACTCAAGATGTTCGCCGCCGCCGCCGGCCTGCTGTTCGTCCTCGGCGCTGGCTGGTGGCTGGTGAAGGGCCGACCAAATCCGGAGATCCTCGGACATGAGCCGGCCATCGCCTGGCTGGTCAACGCCCAGAATTGCCAGTGGTCGGAAGGGGAGCCCATCGGCGATATGCGGGCGGGCAAGGTCCTGAAGCTGGAGCGCGGGCTGGCCGAGGTCCGCTTCCAGTGCGGGGCGCGGGTGGTACTGGAAGGGCCCGCCAGCCTGGAGTTGCTTTCCGCCAAGGGCGCCCGGCTGAGGTACGGGAAGCTGACCGCTCGGGTTCCCAACCCGGCCACGGGATTCGAGATCGTGTGTCCCCAGGGGAAGGTCATCGACCTGGGCACCGAGTTCGGCGTCTCGGTCTCGGCCAGCGGGGCGACCGAGGTGTACGTCTTCGAGGGCAAGGTGGAGGCCCACGCCACCGCTAACGGCAGTGCCGCGTCGGTGAACCTGACCCAGAACCAGGCCGCCCGGATCGCCGCCGGCAAGGTCCAGCCGGTTGAGCCGTCGGCCGGCGCCAGCCAGTTCGTGCGGGCGATCGTCCCGCCGCCGGTGATCCAGCCGCGCACCTTGCGGTTGACATTCGACCGGCCGGCCGAGGGAGGCATCCTCGACGCAACCGGCCAGGGGACGGGCCTGACCCATCGGCTGCCTGGCACCGGCCGGCGCCTGCCCACGCCCGACCCCAACTTGCGGCTCAATACCGAGCAGCAGCAGCTGGAACTGACCACCACCAACAGCGACCTCAACACCCAGTACCGCCTGTATCACGGAGAGTACCTGGGGATACGGCTGTCCGACCTGGGGTTCACCGGCAAGGAGGATTTCGCCGTCACGGCCGTCATCCCCAACATCCCGGCACTGGAATTCGTCGGCCAGTTCGGCCTGTACGCCGGAGTGGCGAGCGACCGCAACATCCGCGGCGGCCTGCTTAGCTCCCGCCGCGACGAGCCGGGGCAGTACGTCCAGTTCCTGGTCAACAACCCCGACGGCTGCGACACCGACATTTGCAAGGTCGGCCTGCTCTCGACCGGCATGGACCTTCGGCTCACCCTGAAGCGCACCGACGGCCGATACGCCCTGACCGTCGAGAACCTGAAGGACGGCAGTGCCAGCACGCTGACCATCCGCCACCCCGACTTCCTGGACGACGAGCAAGACCTGTTTGTCGGCCTGTTCGGCGCCAATACCCAAAGCCCGGTCCGCAAGACGCTGTTCATCAAGGAATTCGCGGTCACGGTCTGGACCGTTGCGCCGGCAGCCGGGCCGTGACCCACCGGGTTTGCCGCTTGCAGTTTAGCACTAGGCCGCAAGCGGCAAAGAACACCCCCCAAGGACGCCGCCATGCGACCACAAGTGGTAATCAGCGGACCCCTGTTTCTCCTCGTCGCCGGGGGCCTGTTTGCCGCCGGCGCGGAGCCGACCACCTCGGCCGAGAGAACCCGCTTCTTCGAGACAGAGATCCAACCGATCCTCCAGGCCCACTGCATTAGCTGCCACGGCGGCGAGAAGACCCGCAGCGGCCTGAACCTCACCAGCCGGGAAGGACTGCTCAAAGGGGGCGAACGCGGCCCCGCCGTCTCCCTCGATAAGCCCGACGACAGCCTGCTGCTCAAAGCCGTCAACCAGCACGACGAGTTGAAAATGCCCCCCAAGGGCAAACTGGCCCAGGCACAGATCGATACCCTGGCCCGCTGGGTGCGGATGGGAGCCCCCTGGTCGGAAGGGACCAGCGCCCGCCGCCACGGACCGCCGCCG
>DATLYH010000010.1:0-5660 GCA_035575035.1 Gemmataceae bacterium | reverse complement strand
TACTCCGGCCCGGCGTACACGCCGGGCTACGGCGGCGGTTACTTCGGCCGCCGGCCCGCCGTCATCCACCCCGAGTACGAGCACTGGACGCCAGGTCGCGGCTATCACGAGCACGGCCACATTCACGTCCCGCACCGCGGGCACTCCCACACGCGCCCATACTAATGACGGGCGGGGCGAGGTCACAACCACGGCCGCGGGGTGAGGCGCAAGCCCGTCCCCGCGGCCTCGTCGTCATTGGTGCCTCAACAACCTCAATCCGTTGAAGATGACTAGCAGCGAAGCTCCCATGTCGGCGGCGATGGCGGCCCAGAGGGAGGCGAAACCGACGAACGTCAGGACCACGAATAGCGCCTTGACCGCCAACGAGAAGGCGATGTTCTGGCGGATGACGGCGAGGGTCCGGCGGGAATGCCTGATGAGCCAGGGGAGCCGGCTGAGGTCGTCGGACATCAGCGCGATGTCCGCCGTCTCAATGGCCGCGTCGCTCCCCGCCGCCCCCATCGCAATGCCCACAGTCGCTCGGCCGAGCGCCGGGGCGTCGTTCACGCCGTCGCCGACCATCGCCACGCTGCCGTAGCGAGCGACCAGGGCTTCCACCGCCGTGACCTTGTCAGCCGGAAGCAGCTCGGCACGGAACTCGTCCACGCCCGTCTCCTGGGCGATGGCTTGGGCCGTGGGCTGATTGTCCCCGGTGAGCATGATCAGGTGTTCGACCCCCGCACGCCGAAGCTCTTGGAGGGTCTGCCGGGCCTGTGGGCGCACGTTGTCGGCGAGGGCGATGAGGCCGCAGACGTGCTCCTCGTTCCCCACCACGACGACCGTGCGGCCCGCCCCGGACATGGCCTCCAGCCGGTGATGTACGTCTTCTGTCTCCTGGCCTCGCTCTTCGAGGTAGCGGTGCGACCCAAGCCAGAACTGCCTCCCGTCAAACCGGGCCGTGGCCCCCTTACCCTGGACGATCTGGAAATCCTCAGCGGGGGCAGGCTGTATCCCGCGTTCCTGAGCGTAGGCGACGATGGCCCGCGCCAGGGGGTGGTCGCTGCGGACCTCCATCGCTGCCGCCCGCTCCAGCACTTCACGGTTATCGTGCCCGTTCAACGGCACGACCTCGGCGACGGCGGGTTTACCCTCGGTCAGCGTGCCAGTCTTGTCAAACGCGATGGCCTTGAGGCGGGCGGGGGCTTCAACGTAGATACCGCCCTTGATGAGCACTCCTTGGCGGGCCGAAGCGGCGAGCGCCGCGACGATGCTGACGGGCGTGGAAATCACCAGGGCGCACGGGCAAGCGATGACGAGCAGGACGAGAGAGCTGTACAACCACTCCTTCCAGGCACCGCCGAAGACCAGCGGCGGAACAAGCAGGACGGCCAGGGCCAAGCCCATGACGGCGGGGGTGTAGACGCGGGCGAACCTCTCCACCCATTGCTCGGACGGCGCTCGCCGCGACTGGGCTTCGCCGACCATGCGGATGATGTGGGCCAGGGTTGTGTCCTGGGCCGCCTTCGTACACTCGACTTCCAGCGCGCCGTCTCCGTTGATGGTTCCGGCGAACACTTCGTCACCGGCCTGCTTGGTCACAGGTTCGCTCTCGCCGGTGATCGGGGCCTGGTTGACGTGGCTCGTGCCCCGGAAAACCCGACCGTCCAAGGGGAAGCGCTCCCCTGGCATCACGACGAGGACGGCCCCCACAGGCACCTGCTCGGGAGCGATCTGCTCCTCCCTGCCGTCGGCGTGACGCAAGCGGGCGGTCGGGGGTGACAAGTCCATCAGCGCCGCGATGGCCCGCCGTGCCCGGCCTACGCTCCACGATTCCAGCGCCAGAGAGACGGCGAAGAGAAAGGCGACGGTCGCCGCCTCGAACCACTCGTTGATCGCCACTGCCCCGACGACAGCAACCGTCATCAGTAGGTTCATGTCCGGTCGCAGGCGTTGGGTGGCGTACCAGGCCTTTGGTAGGAAGTACCAGACCCCCGCCAGGATACTCAGGGCGTAGAGGGTCTTCGCCGCCAGCGGAACATGATGGACGACGCCCGCTCCCTCAGTGCCGAACGCGGCAAGGAAACCGCCTTCGGCCCAGGCGTGGGTGAGAAACCCGAGCAGGCCGAACAGGCCACTGGCTGTGGTCAGGATGGTTCGCCCCCGACGCTGCCAGAACCGGCCCTGGTCGGCGACCTGCTCGCCCTGCCGCCAGACCTCGGCCCGCATGCCGGTGCGGGCCACGGCTTTCATGACGGCCTCGGGGGAAACCTCCACCGGCCCCGGCGCGACTGCCATCCTACCGTTCAGGATGTCGAAGGACAGCCGGTCTTCCCCGCCGACCAACGGCCCGACCTCCCGTTTGAGGACGGCCACTTCCTCGGCGCAATCCATGCCGCGAATCTTGAAGTGTATTTCGCGTTGCTCGTTCACTGCTGCACCGATCCGTAGGGGGCACCTCTCTGGTTTTCAAGGCTCCTTCCGAGGCTCCGCGCTGGGTACGTGTGGCGCGGGCGGCCAGTGGTCTTCTAGCGTGAGCCCCGAGATCGCGGCAGCAGCCTTCCACGCTTCGCCGAGTGCCCGGACGTACTCCAGGTTGGCCTGGGCGACGGCCCGCTGGGCTTCGAGCACCCGCAGGTACTCGAACACGCCGCCGGCATACGCCTTCCGCGACAGCTCGTAGGCTTCCTGGGCGCGTGGCAAGATCGCTGTGCGGTAGCGGTCGGCCCGCCGTCGGGCGGCTGCGTAGTCGCGGAAGGCGCCCGCCAGGCGGTCGGTCAGTTCGTTCTTGACCCGGCCCACCTCCTGTACCGCCTCTCCCACCTGGGCCTGCGTCGCCATGATGTTGCCCTGGTTGCGGTTCCACACCGGGATCGGCACGCTGACGCCAATGGTCCAGTCGCCCGAGCGGTTCTGATTCTGGCGGACGTAACCGGCCCCGACCGTCACGTTGGGGATCGGTTCCTTCCGGGCACGCTCCGCCAGTAGACGCGCACGCTCGATGCCGATTTGAGCGGAGCGGACTTCAGGGTGTTCGCTGAGAACGAACTGCTGCACTCGCTCAAGGTCGTAAACGGGCAACGGGAGGTCCAGCGTGCCGACAAGTTGGGCGTGCGGCAGGCTGGGCACACCGACTGCCGCCGCAAGCCGCCTGAAGGCTCCGGGAAGTTCCCGTTCGGTGGCCTCCAGTTCCGCCCGCAGCCGCTCGGCTTCGGCCTCCAGTTGCAAGAGGTCCAGCCGAGCAACCCGCTTGGCCTCCAGGAGCTTCCGGGTCTGTTCGACGGATGCGTCAGCCAGCTTGACTAGCTCGGTGAGGATCTCCACGCGCCGCTGGAGGGTTAACACCTCGAAGTACGCCTGCCGGACGTTGCTGAGGAACGTGTAGCGCTGGGTCATCAGGGCGAGCGTGGCTTGATCGACCTCCCGGTTCGCCGCCGCCCGACTGAGTCGTAGCTTCCCGCCGGTGACGATCTCCTGGCTGACGTAAGGGGCCGTCCAGATGCCCCCCGGTCCCTGGCGGTCGCCCAACTCGTCCCCGGTGACGTTGAGCGTCGGGTTCGGGTACAACCCGGCCTGGAGAGCCCTCCCGCGGGCCGTATCAATGGAAAAGGCCGCCTGGGCGAGGCGCGGGTTCCGTTCCAGCCCGAGCTGGATCAAGCCGTCGAGTGTGAGCGCGGGTTGCGTGACCGTGGCAGAAGGTGTCCGCTGCGCAGTGGGCAGCGTTTCGACCGGCGCGTCCGCACGCGAAGGAGGTAGCGTTTGAGCCATACCTTGCGAGCACGCCGCAGCGACCAGCCCGGCGACTGCCAGCGCTCTTACCCAGCCTGCGATCTCTGTCTGCCGGACCATCTGTCATCCCTCCTTGGCGGAACGGTGCGGGCGTGCGGCTCGGGCGACCGGGGACAACGCAGGTCGCCCCGGTCGCCCAGCTGCCACGGCTTCACTGCTTGGGCTTGGACGTGAAGGTTCCGCTCGGCCCCTCCAGCTTCATCGGCTTCTGCTTCGCCGTTTCCACAGCCTCCCACAGGGCTTTCGGCGAGAGGACGGCGTCGGCCTTGGGCGTCACCTTGATGGTCTTGGTTTCCATGTCCGGTTCCGCCTTGGCGACGCCCTGCACCGCGACGAGCTTGGCCGCGACCTTCTTCGCGCAGCCGCCGCAGTCCATACCGGGAATGGTGATGACCGTCGGGACGATGTCGGCGGCGAGGGCGGTGCCGGCGAGCGCCAGCATGACCGCCGAGGCCACGACCACCAGCGGACGGGTCTTCCTGCTCATGATTCGGACTCCTTTCCTACCAGCCATGTGGCCGGCCCCGAACGCCGAGGCCGGCCCGTTTCGCGGATCAGGAAACTGATCCTGCCTGATCTACTCCTTCTTCTTGCCGTCCCCCTTCTTCTCGTCGAACTCCGGGACGGGGGGCGGCTCCTTGCCGTACTTAGCCCGGTACTTGGCGGCGTAGAACTCCCGCCGCTCCGGTTTGCAGTGGAAGCATTGGCTCAGCGCCCGCTCGTGCTTCTCGCACCAGTCGCCCTTGGCCTTGGCCTCCTTCTCGACCTTGGCCTGGCACATACTGCATTCGTCCTCGGGGATGCCGTGGTCGTCGCACCACCAGCCGTGCTTGTGGCCCTCCTTCTCCTTGCTGTGGTCGTGGCCGTCGCCTTCCTTGTGGGCGACTTGCTTGCCCGTTGCCTGGCTGCCCTTGTTGTCGGACTGGCTGCAGCCCGTCACGATCAGAGCGAGAGCGGCGAACAGACCCAGGCTCAGGCCGCCCCACGCGAACCGCTTATTCATCGTCGTTCCTCCTCAGACAGGGGTCAGTTGTGTCGAAGCCCCCACGGACCCGTTCCGCGAGCCGCTTTCGACTCCATCGTCGTCTCCACTCTGCTCTGGGTTCAGCCCCAGTATTGCCGAGGCCGTGGTCTCGCTCACCCGGAAAACGCGGGTAAGCACCCAGAAGGCCCCATGCGCGAGCCAATCGAAGAACAGGTACAAGACCCGTAGCACCAGCAGCGACATGACCATCGCCCCGATCACGCCGCCGATCACTACAGTCGCCAACGGGCGCTGTACTTCCGCCCCTTGCCCCGTACTCAGGGCCATCGGCAGGAAGCCGAGGCTGGCCACGAGGGTGGTCATCAGCACCGGCCGAAGCCGCGTCACCGCCGCCTGCCGCACCGCCTCGTGGACGTTCAGCCCCCTGCGACGGAGCTGCCGGACATAGCTGACCAGGATCATGTCGTCGAGGACCGCCACGCCAGAGAGGGCGATGAACCCGACGGCCGCGGAAATGGAGAAAGGCATGTCGCGCAACCACAGGGCGATGATCCCGCCGACCCACCCGAACGGCACGCCGGTGAACACCCGTAGGGCGTCAACGAAGTTCCGGTAGGTGAAGTACAGCAGGAGGAAGATCAACACCACGGCAACCGGCACGACCACCATGAGCCGCGTGCGGGCGCGCTCGTAGTTCTGGAATTGGCCGCCCCACTCCAGGTGGTAGCGCCCTTCCTTCGGCAGCTGGACTTTCTCGTTTACTTTTTGCTGGGCCTCGGCCACGAACGTGCCCATGTCGCGGCCGACGATGTTGCTCGTGATGGTGATCCGCCGCTGGCCCCACTCGCGGGTGATCGTAGACGGCCCCTCGACGGTGCGGATGTCGGCCAGCCGCGCCAGCGGGATG
>DATLYH010000009.1:0-23540 GCA_035575035.1 Gemmataceae bacterium | reverse complement strand
CCGATGGACCCCGGTGGTGCACAATGGCCAGGTGGTGCCTCGCTTGCTGTTGCCGTTGTCGCTATCCTATGACCATCGGGTGATCGACGGTGCCGATGCGGCCCGGTTCACGCGTCGGATTGCGGAGATGCTGGAGAACCCTCTGGTGATGCTACTCCACGCCTGAGCCGCATCGCTTCACCGTCCCTCTTCCCCGCCGAGGGGGAGAGGGGGTGAGGGGGCGAGCGGCTAAACCAAGGAGCCTGCCGATGTCTGAGATTGCCGAGAGCGAACTGGTCGTTGTCGGTGCCGGCCCGGGCGGCTATGCCGCGGCGTTCTTGGCCGCCGACAAGGGGATGAAGGTTACCCTCATCGACGGGAGCGAACGGCCCGGCGGCACCTGCCTGCATGTCGGCTGCATCCCGTCCAAGGCGCTGCTGCACACCGCCAAGCTGATCACCGATGCCCGCGAAGGCGAAGTGATGGGCGTGCACTTCCCGCCGCCGAAGATCGACATCGCCGGGGTCCGCAGCTACTGGATGAAGGTCGTTGATACGTTGTCGAAGAACCTGGCCGAGTTGGCCCGGCGGCGCAAGGTCGAGTACCTCCGCGCCCGGGCCAAGTTCGTCGATTCGCAGACGCTAGAGCTGAACAACGGCTCGCGGCGGCGCTTCCGGCACTGCATCCTGGCTACCGGCTCCACCCCCTCCTGGCCGGCGGCCCTGCGCCTCGACAGCCCGCGTGTCATGGACTCGACCGGTGCCCTGAAGCTGGAGGACGTGCCGCGCTCGCTGCTGGTAGTGGGCGGCGGTTACATCGGGCTGGAGCTGGGCTACGTCTACGCGGCGCTCGGCAGCAAGGTGACCGTCGTGGAAATGATGGACGGCCTGCTGCCCGGCGTTGATCGCGACCTGGTCAAGCCGCTCCACGGCCGGCTCGCCAAGCTTTTCGACAAGATTTACCTCAGCACCCGCGTTCTCCGACTGGAGGACACCGGCAAGGGCATCAAGGCAATCCTGGAAGGCCCCGAGGTGGCCGAGCGCGAGCCGATCTTTGACCGCGTGCTGGTCGCGGTGGGGCGGCGGCCGGCCAGCCAGGGGCTCGGTCTGGAGAAGACGCGCGTCCAGGTGGACGAGAAAGGCTTTGTCAAGGTCGATGAGCAACGGCGGACGACCGACGAGCACATCTACGCCATCGGCGACGTGGCCGGCGAGCCGATGCTGGCCCACAAGGCGACCCATGAGGGGAAGGTGGCGGTCGAGGCGATCGCCGGGGAGAAGGTGGCCTACGAGCCGCGGTGCGTGCCGGCGGTGGTTTTCACCGACCCGGAGATCGCCTGGTGCGGTCTGACCGAGACCGAGGCCCAGCGGCAGAAGCGCGAGGTGAAGGTGGCCCGCTTCCCCTGGGCCGCCTCCGGCCGGGCAATGACGCTGGGACGTACCGAGGGACTGACCAAGCTCCTGGTGGACCCGGCAACCGACGTGGTGCTGGGCGTCGGCATCGTGGGCGCTGATGCGGGCGAGTTAATCGGCGAGGGGGTACTGGCGGTGGAGATGGCGGCCTCGGCCCGCGACCTGGCGCTGTCGATCCACCCCCACCCGACGCTGACCGAGACCCTCGCCGAGGGGGCCGAGACAGTGCACGGCATGAGCACCCATCTGTATCGGCCGCGGAAGGAAGAGAAGGTGGCAACGTAAGCCGCGCAAGGAGACAGAGAGACGCACTGAACCGAAGAGGGCGCACGGAGGATAGCTACATGCATACTACCCTTTCCTTGGCGCTGGTCCTGACATTCGCCCTTCCCGCCGCTGGCGAGAAAGCAGCCGTGCAGGTCAAGCAGACCGACGAATATGTCCAGATCGACACCGACGCATTGCAGGCCCGGGTGCGGAAGAAGGGTTACGTCAGCGGCATTGAGCGGGGCAGCTTCCTGGACAAAAAGACGCAGGCGCGCGACGCAGGCTTCGGTCTGCACATCATGGACTTCCTGCTGGCCCCCGGCTGGCGGGACGACGGCTACCTGCGCGATCCCAAGATCCACGGCAACCTGCCGAAGCACTACGTCGAGGGGCCCCAGATCTGCACTCGGGCGAAGGAGCTGCACCCGGAGATCACCGAGGGCAAGGACTTCGTCGCCGTCCGGCTGCGCTTCCGTTTCACCGAGGCGGCCCCGGGCCTGAAGCCCGGCTCGCTCTGGGAGCAGACCCTGGTCTTTCAGCCAGGGGTCCGTTACATCCTGTCGGCCGAGCGCATCACTAGTGTCAATGATGTGGACGATCTCTTTTACCGCATTGACCTGCCCGGCCATATCCGCCACCAGCAGGGCGACACCTTCACCCAGGTGTACCTGAGCTACCACAATCAACTGATCCCCGCCGCTGCCTTCGTCGAGAACTTCGGCCCCGACGAGCGCTATTTCTACCAGCGGATGCCGGGGAAGATCCCCGAACGGATGATCCGTGCCTACCAGGTGAAGGTGAACGGCAAGCCGGGGCCGTGGCTGGCCGGCATGACGCTCGACCCAGAGGCGGTCTGCGAGGCGTGGTGCCACCAGCGCGGCTATGTTTGCATGATTCAGGAATTGCACCGCAAGCGCGTCAAGGCCGGCGAAACCTTCGGCGCCGCCTACGTCGTCGGCTATTTTGATGACATTAAGGAGATGGAGAAAGTCTACGATCAGTACAAAGGGGCCCGCGCCATCGTGGTGGAAAGCGGCAAGTTCCGGTTAGAGAAATAGCCGCGTCGAGTCGTCCCAGGCGATGCCGGTCAGGACCTTGCGGTAGTCCAAGGGTTTGCGACCAGGGAAGCGGCAGCGGCAGAGCGGCGGTCGCCGAGGCACCCAGCTGTTGCTCTTGTGTCCAACCGCTCATTTTTTCCGGACATTCTGAGGAAAGACCGTTCCCATGCCCGTCATCCTGATCGGCACGCTCGACACCAAGGGAACCGAGTTCCAGTTCGTCCGCGATCGGCTTCACCAGGCAGGGGTGGCGACGCTGGTCATTGACGCCGGCGTGCTCAAGCCGCCGGTGTTCCCGCCGGACATCCCGCGCGAGCAGGTCTACGAGGCGGCCGGCACCAGTCTGGCCGAGGTGCAGAAAGCCGGCGACCGTGGTCGGGCCATCGAGGCGGCCGCCCGCGGCGTCACCCGTATCGTGCTCGACCTGCTGGCCCAGGGGCAGGTGGATGGCGTGCTTGGCCTGGGCGGGTCGGCCGGGACCACCATCGCCACAGCGGCCATGCGGGCCTTGCCGTTCGGCGTGCCCAAGTTGATGGTCAGCACCCTGGCCAGCGGTCAGGTCAAGCCGTATGTCGGCGTCCGCGACATCCTGATGATGTACCCCGTCGTGGACATCAGCGGCCTCAACCGCATCAGCCGCACCGTCCTGAGCAACGCAGCCGGGGCCATGATCGGCATGGTCCGCAATCCGCAATCCGCAATCCGCAATCCGCAATCGGACAAGCCGCTCGCCACGGCAACCATGTTCGGCGTGACCACTCCTTGCGTCGAGGCAGCGCGGGCAATCATGGAGCAGGCCGGCTTCGAGGTGCTCGTCTTCCACGCCACCGGCACCGGCGGCAGGGCCATGGAGTCGTTCATCACCGACGGACTGATCGCCGGCGTGCTCGATCTGACGACCACGGAGCTGGCCGACGAGCTGGTCGGCGGCATCTTGACGGCGGGGCCCGATCGGCTGACGGCGGCTGGGCTGCGCGGTGTGCCGCAGGTGATCTCGCTCGGGGCGCTGGACATGGTCAACTTCGGCCCGCCCGAGACGGTGCCCGAGAAGTTCCGCGGCCGGCGCTTCTACCAGCACAACCCGACCGTCACCCTGATGCGCACCACTCCCGACGAGAACGACCAACTCGGTAAGGAGATCGCCCAGAAAGCCAGCGCCGCTCGCGGGCCAACCGCCGTGCTCGTCCCCTTGCGCGGCGTGTCGGCCATCGACCGGGAGGGACAGCCGTTCTGGTGGCCGGAGGCCGATCAGGCGCTGTTCGCCAGCTTGCGCCAGTGGATGGCCCCGCAGGTCGAGTTGATCGAGCTGGACCTGCACATCAACGACCCCGCCTTCGCCGAGGCCGCCGCCCGCACCCTGTTGCGGTTTGTGAACCGGACTTGATACCGGCGCTAAGAAAAGGAAACATGGGCTGGCCCCACAGGGGCCGGCCCCGCGCCGGTTGAGGCGAGAAAAATTTGGTCAGGGCACAATGAAAGGAGGCAGCACTGTCCCGGTGCGCCGCGGCCCGTCGTCCGGCGTGGGGGGCGAGGGGCGTTTGGGGGGCGGCGGGCTGTCCGGTCCCCCGGCTGTCCCTTTTGTTCCTGTGGTCCCTTCCGCCCTCTGCGGTTCGGCTTCCGACCGGCGGCGCCGCTCCAGGATTTCCTGAATCTTCTCGCCGCCTTGTTCGAGAAGATACTCTCCCCCTTCGCGCAAATCGTCGCTGATTTTCTCGGTGTTGATGTCGATGTTCACGGTGCGGCGCCCCGCGCCGGGCGAGGTGGTCCGGACCCGGTACCAGTCCAGGTACAGCCCGACACCGGCAACGGTCAGGGCCAGCGCGGCGGTGAACGCCAGCAGGTTCCGCATCGCTCTTCTCCTTCCTCCAATCTGGGCCGATGGCTCCGGGCCCCGCGGGGCAGGGCTTTCCAGGGAAGGGTTTAGCACGAACCGCCCGGCTCGGTCCAGAGCAACCGGTGCCGCTCCCCCAGTATAACGGAGCGCGGGAAGGGGCCGGCGCGGCAAACCGGTCTTGACAGTACCCCGGCCGGGCATCGTATCCTTCTATAAGCGGTAAAAGCGCCAAATTGGTACATTTTTCGCAATACCAATCGGCGCAAGACCGGTGCGTTCTAGACTTTCACTAGTTAGGAGTTACTAGGAGGAGGGCGCCGGCCCGCGGCGCGGCGCGCAGGTCCGGCGGCGCGGCCGGACGGGCGAGGTGGCCGCAATGCCAGCGTGGTTTGACCCGTTGGCTGGGCCTCGCTAAAATGGACAGGCGGCCGAAAGCGAGCAGGAAGGGGCCCTGGGCGTGAAGACCCCCTGACAAACGCGCCCACCCGGTTGCTTGGGGGTTGGGCCGTGATTTCCCCCTGACGAATTCCTCGCACCTTCATTCCTATTCGCATTACGGAACCGGGGCTCGCGCTGCAACCTCACCGCCTTCCCGCTCGAAGGGGGCGCCTTTCACCGGAGTGTGCGACTCCCTCTCCCGTGGTCGCGGCCGACTGTCCGAACTTTGAAATCTTGACAACCAGCATTCTCTTCGGCGGCGCCGGGCCAGCGCCGCCTTTGGGAGGAGACAACGATGTCCACAGGCAAGGCGATTCTTTCCGTCCTTCGCCAGCAGCAGAACCTCAGTGACTATCGCAAAAAGCACTGGGAGGGGACCTTTGCCGAGTACCTCGACATCGTACACGAACGCCCGGAGGTGACGCGCACCGCCTACCAGCGGTTGTACGACATGATCCTGTCGCACGGCACCGAGGACGTCTACGAAAACAAGGAGAAGATCACCCGCTACAAATTCTTCACCGAATTCGCCGCCCAGCACGGCGACGCCATCTACGGCCTGGACCGGCCGCTGATGCACCTGGTCAACACCTTCAAGTCGGCCGCCAAGGGCTACGGCACCGAACGCCGGGTCCTGCTGCTGCACGGCCCGGTCGGTTCCTCCAAGAGCACCATCGCCCGGCTACTCAAAAAGGGACTGGAGCAGTACTCCAAGACCGACGAGGGGATGCTCTTCTCCTTCTCCTGGAAGGGGGAGGGCGGCACCTGGCACAAGTGTCCCATGCACGAGGAGCCGCTCCACCTGGTGCCGCACGAGCTACGGCCGGCCCTTTTGGCCCGGCTCAACGACGGCCGCAAGAATAAAGATTACCAAGTGTCCATCCAGGGCGATCTCTGCCCCTTCTGCCGCCAGATGTTCAATGAACGCCTGGCCCGCTACGACGGCGACTGGGGCCGAATGGTTGAGGAAGAGATCAAGGTCTATCGCCTGATCCTCTCCGAGCAGGACCGGATCGGCATCGGCACCTTCCAGCCCAAGGACGAGAAGAACCAGGACTCGACCGAACTGACCGGCGACATCAACTATCGCAAGATCGCCGAGTACGGCACCGACAGCGACCCCCGCTGCGTCGCGGCCGACACGGTGGTCGCCACCGGCGAGGGGCTGCGGCAGATGGGCCAGCTGCTGCCCGGTGACATGCCGCCGGACACGTTCATCCCCCGCCCCCTGCTGGTGAGCACCATCGGGCGGTCGCGGGTGGCCACCGCCGACAGCGTCTACTTCGGGCCCACGCAACCCCTACGCACCGTCACGACGCGCCTGGGATACCGGCTGACCGGCTCCCCCAACCACATGGTGCTGACGATGACGCCCGAAGGCGAGCCGGCCTGGAAGGAGTTACGGCTCCTGCGGGAGGGCGATTACGTAGCCCTGGGGCGCGGCGTACACACCTGGCCGGCTGAGGACGTCACGTTCCCGCCCTGGGAGTGGAAGCCATACGGCAACGAGCGGCAGCACCCGTCGTTCCCCCGGCGCCTGACGCCCGAGCTGGCCCGTCTGATCGGTTGGTGGGTGGGGGACGGGCACTTCTACATCAACACGGAGGGGCACCAGTACGAACTGGTCTGGACCCAGAAAGAGCCGGAGCGTCAGGCGGCCTTCGCCGGGCTGCTCCGCGACCTGTTCGGCGTCCAGCCCCGCACCGTGAAGCGCAAAGACCACACCCGCGGGGTTGCCGTCGGCAGCCGGGTCCTGGTACAGTGGCTCCAGGAAGTTGTCGGCCTCAAGGAAGGCGCAGCCAATAAGGCCATCCCCGACTGCGTGCTGCAATCGAGCCGGGAGTCCGTCCGCGCCTGCCTCCAGGGGTTATGGGAGACCGACGGGACCATCCGGGAGAACGGTTCCAACTGGGCGATGTTCGCCACCTGCTCTGAGACCCTGGCCCGCCAGGTCCAGATGTTGCTGCTGGCGTTCGGCATCGTCTCCTCGTTGAAGCGGTCTGCCTTTGACTGGGAAGTGCGGGTCTACGGCCCGAATGTCAACCTGCTCGTCGAACTGCTGCCGACGTTGCGTGAGCGGTTCACCGTGGGGGCCGAAAAGCATACCAAGCCGCTCCCCAACGTGGACATCATCCCCTTCATCAAGCCTCGCCTGCGGGCCCTGTATCAGCGGGCCCGGAACCGAGAGGCCCTGAAGAAGCGCTACAGCGGCAACCTGCATGATGGGCGGAAGCCGAACGTCTCCTACGAGCTGCTGGCCGATTTCCTTCGCGACGTCCAGATCGAGGATCCCGAAGCGCTCAAGTGGCACGCCCAGCTCCGCCACCTGCTGGAGCAGCGCTATGTCTGGCTGCCGGTGACCAACATCGAAACCGCCGGGGAGGCCCGGGTGTATGACCTCTCGGTGGCCGGCACGCACGCCTACTGGGCGAACGGATTCATCTCCCACAATTGTTTCAATTTCGACGGCGAACTGAACATTGCCAACCGCGGCCTGGTCGAATTCATCGAGGTGCTCAAGCTCGATGTCGCCTTCCTCTACGACCTGCTCGGCGCCTCGCAGGAGCACAAGATCAAGCCGAAGAAGTTCGCCCAAACCGACATTGACGAGGTGATCCTCGGCCACAGCGTCGCCGGCAACACGCCCATCATCTACCGCCACGACGGCATCCCTGGCTGGGCGACGCTGGAGCGGCTGTACGAGCGCTTCGGCGACGACCCGGCCGGCCTGGAGGTGCTCGCCCACGACTTTGACACGGGCCGGACCGCCTGGACGCCGGTGCGCTCGCTCTTCCGGCACCGCTTCACGGGCAAGATGCTGACGACCTCCCAGAAGTGGGGCGTGGTGGAGACGACCCCGAACCACTCGATCTACGACCGCACCGGCCGGACCTTCTACCCCGAGGAGCGGCGCGAGGTGATGGCCCTGCGCCGGCTGCCCGAGCTGTTCGCGCCGGAGCGCGGCCTGGACGTGATCGACGTGGTCGAGGGGGTGGCGGGGTTCGTGCGCGACCGGGTGCGCGTCACGTCCCGGGGCGGCAAGATGACACGGCCCTGCGCCGAAGGTTGGGCCCGCCTCGACCTGCCGCGCCACACCACGGCCGTCCGTGCGGTCTACGACCCCGTCTGCGACACGGAACCGCTCAAGGATCTGCTGACGGTCCTGATCTGGTACGCCACCGAGGGCCACGTCAACGGCCGCAACGGCGGCATCGTCATTAGCCAGGCCGACCGCGACGAGTTGGAGCGCGTCCGCGCCGCCTACGCCCGCATCACTACGGGTGAGGGTTCCATCGACTTCGGCGCCCAGACGGATTCCGCCTGGCGGCTGTACCTGGGGTCGGAGGCGATCGCCCGGCTGGCGGTGCACCACTGCGGCGAGCACGCGGTGAACAAGCGGCTGCCCGACTTCCTGTTCCGGCTGCCCACCGCTTACTTGCGGCACGCCTTCGAGGAGTTGATGCGCACCGACGGCTCGCGTAAGTTGTCGGCCGTGCGGGAAGGGTGTGCTTCGGACGAGTACCGGGAGTGCTTCTTCGAGTACAAGACCATCTCGCCGATGCTGGCGGCCCAGCTCGGGACGCTGGCGTCGCTGCTGGGGCACGACTACAGCATCTACCGCGCCGAGCGCCCGGGCGATGTGCCCGCCTACCGGGTCCGCTTCGTCTCGGGCGAAGGGAAGCGCGGCGGCCGGCATTCCACCTTCGAGGCCCGGCTGCACGAGCGCGAGGTGCGGGACGAATGGGTCTACGACATCGAGTGCGTCGGGCTCCATAATTTCATTTGTGGGGTGGGAAATATCGTCTGTCACAACACGAACGAGCCGGAGTATAAACGCTTGCAGAACAATGAATTCATGGAGGCGCTCCGCGACCGCACCGTGAAGATCGACATTCCCTACGTGACCCGGCTCCGCGATGAGATCAAGATCTACGAGAAGGACTTCAACCCCGAGCGCGTCAGGGGGAAGCACATCGCCCCGCACACCATCGAGGTCGCCGCCATGTGGGCGGTGCTGACGCGCCTCGTCCCGCCCAAGCACGCCAACCTGACGCTGTTGCAAAAGCTGAAGCTGTACAACGGCAAGACGCTTCCCGGCTTTACCGAGGACAACGTCATCGAGCTGAAGCGCGAAGCGGTCCACGAGGGGATGTCGGGCATCAGCCCCCGCTACATCCAGGACAAGATCTCCAACGCTCTGGTCGCTCATCCCGAGGAGACCTGCGTTAACCCCTTCATGGTGATGCACGAGCTGGAAGCCGGCCTGCGGCACCACTCGCTGATCACCAGCCAGGAACAAATGCAACACTACAAGGAACTGCTGGCAGTCGTCCGCGAGGAGTACGAGGACATTGTCAAGAACGAGGTGCAGCGGGCCATCGCCGCCGACGAGGACGCCTTGCAGCGGCTCTGCTCCAATTACATCGACAATGTCAAGGCCTACACCCAGCGCGAAAAGGTCCGCAACCGCTACACCGGCAACTACGAGGAGCCGGACGAGCGGCTGATGCGCTCGGTCGAGGAGAAGATCGACATCCCGGAGGGGCGCAAGGACGATTTCCGCCGGGAGATCATGAACTACATCGGCGCCCTGGCCATCGACGGCAAGAAGTTTGACTACAAGACCAACGAGCGGCTCCAGAAGGCGCTGGAGTTGAAACTGTTTGAGGACCAGAAGGACACGATCAAGCTGACCAGTTTGGTTTCCAGCGTCGTGGACAAGGCGACGCAGGAGAAGATTGACGTGGTCAAGAGCCGTCTGATCCGCAACTATGGATACTGCGATGTCTGCGCGACGGACGTGCTGAGCTTTGTGGCCAGCATCTTCGCGCGGGGCCATGCGAAGAAGTAACGGGGCCAGGGGCAGAGGCCAGGAAAGAGGCCTGCCGACCTCCGGCCCCTGACCTCGGACCCTGGAGGCACGCCGTGGGTCAGAGAATCGAACGTGACCATCAGCGGTTCCGCAAGCTCGTCCGCGGCAAGGTGAAGAGCAATCTGTCGAAATACATCAGCCGCGGCGAGTTGATCGGCAAGAAGGGAAAAGACCTTGTCAGTATCCCTCTGCCGCAGATCGAGATTCCCCAGTTCCGCTACGGCACCAAGGGGTCCGGGGGCGTCGGCCAAGGAGATGGCGAGATCGGCCAGCCGCTCGGCCCGCCCCGGCCCGGCGACCGCTCCGGCGCCGGCGACCAACCGGGCGGCCACATCCTCGAGGTCGAGCTGACTCTGGAGGAGATGGCTGCTATCCTCGGCGAGGAGTTGGCCCTGCCCCGGATCGAGCCGCGCGGCAAGAAGAACATCATTACCACGCGCGAGCGCTACACCGGCATCCGCCAGGCCGGCCCCGAGTCGCTCCGCCACTTCAAGCGGACCTTCAAGCGGGCCCTGCGGCGGCAGATCGCCTCCCAGATCTACGACCCCGAGCGGCCGATCGTCATCCCCATCCGTGAGGACAAGCAGTATCGCAGCTGGAAAGAAGTCCACAAGCCCGAGAGTGTCGCCGTCATTCTCTACATGATGGACGTCTCCGGCTCCATGACCGACGAACAGAAGGAGATCGTCCGCATTGAGGCGTTTTGGATCGACACCTGGATCAAGGCCCACTACCAGGGGGTCGAGACGGTCTACATCATCCACGATGCCGCGGCCCAGGAGGTGGACGAGCACACCTTCTACCACACCCGCGAGTCGGGCGGCACCAAGATCAGCTCGGCCTATGAGCTGTGCGATAAGATCGTCACCGCCCGTTACCCGCCGGACCAGTGGAACGTCTACGCCTTCCACTTCTCCGACGGCGACAACTGGGGCGACGACATCCCCCACTGCGTCGAGATCCTGACCGAGCGGCTGCTGCCGAAGGTGAACCTGTTCGGCTACGGTCAGGTGGAGAGCCCCTACGGCTCCGGCGAATTCTTCGAGTACGTCCACGAACTGGTGGGCGAGCACGAGAACGTTGTGGCTAGCCGCATTCCCGATCGCGAGGCGATCCTCGGCTCGATCAAGGAGTTCCTGGGGACCGGGAGGTAAGCGAAGACGCCATGTTCATCCCCTACAACACCAACCTTCCCCCTGACCTGCGGGCCCTGAAGGAGGAGATCGAGGCCCACGCCCGTTCTTACGGCCTCGACTTCTTCGAGACGATCTTCGAGGTGGTCGATGCCGACGACCTGAACGAGATTGCTGCCTACGGCGGCTTCCCGACCCGCTACCCGCACTGGTCGTTCGGTATGGCCTACGAGGAGCTGAAGAAGAGCTACGAGTACGGGTTGTCGAAGATCTACGAGATGGTGATCAACAACGACCCGTGCTACGCCTACCTGATGCGCTGCAACCACATCGTCGATCAGAAGCTGGTGATGGCGCATGTGTACGGGCACTGCGACTTCTTCAAGAACAACGCCTACTTTGCCCACACCAACCGCAAGATGATGGACGAGATGGCCAACCACGGCGCCCGCATCCGCCGCTACGCCGAGAAGTACGGCGAGGACGAAGTGGAGGCCTTCCTCGACCGCTGCATGTCAATCGACGACCTGATCGACGTCCACTCGGTGGCCATCAAACGCCGCGAGGAGGTGTCGCGCTACGACTTCAACCCGGAGCCCGACGAGAATGAAGCGATCCGGGTGACACGCTTCAAGAGCAAGTCGTACATGGACGACTACATCAACCCGCGCGAGCTGCTCAAGGCCGAGGAGGAGGAGCGCAAGAAGCTCAAGGAGCAGACCGCCCGCAATTTCCCCGAGCGGCCCGAGAAAGATGTTCTCCTCTTCCTGATCGAGCATGCCCCGCTCAAGGGATGGCAGCGCGACATCCTCTCCATCGTCCGCGACGAGGCGTACTACTTCGCGCCGCAGGCGATGACCAAGATACTCAACGAAGGCTGGGCCTGCCTTCACCCCGACTCATTGGTAAATACTGACTTAGGACTTGTAAGGCTCGGGGAGCTTGTGAGCGCCCGCCTGCCGGTGAGCGTGCATGACGGCGTCGGCTCTCGCAAGGTCTACGACTGGGCCTGTTTCCCCGACCGGGAAACCGTGAAGATTCGCACGCGCCGCGGGCTGGAACTCGAAGGGTCAACCACCCACCGCGTGCTTCTGTCCAACGGCGAATGGTGTCGGCTCGATCAGATCAAGGTCGGAGACAGCGTGAGGATAGCGGGCGGCGCAAACCTCTGGGCTTCGCGCCCCGTACCGCTTACCTGGCAGGCCGAACGGCGCATGACGATCGCGGACGTGGCCCGGGCTGCCCGGACGAGCGTCTACACGATCGCCCGGCACCGCAGGGGGCTTCGGACCCGAGCGGCAGCCCAGATCGAGGCCGCACTGGCACTGTACGAGGCCGACCGGCAAAGCAAGCCGTCGATGTATAACAAGCGGAAGCCGATCCGCTGGCCCGAAGTCGTCGATGAGCGGTTTGCGGCATTCCTCGGGTACTTGATCGGCGATGGGCACATCAGCGCGACGAAGCGCACGATCGACATCACCAGCGGCGACACGGAACAGATCGAGAGGTTCGTACACCTGACCGATGAATTGTTTGGTCTTCGGTGTTCCCTCAAAAGGGAAGGGGTAAAGTGGCGTGCGCGGTTCACTTCCGCGCACCTTCAAGACCTCCTGACCTCCCTCGGTCTCAAGACCGGTTTTTGCGCCCGGGAGAAGGTCGTCCCCGATGTGATCTTGCGCTCGCCTGCTTCGGTTGTGTCCGCTTTCCTGCGCGCCTACTACGACTGCGACGGCTACGCAGGCGAGGCAGGGGTGATCCTTGCGACTTCCAGCGAATCCATGAGCAAGCTGGTCCAGCTCCTCTTGCTCAACTTTGGGATCCTTTCCCGGCGCCGGCCTCACGAGGATGGCTGCTGGCACGTCCACACCACTGGCAGATCCGCCCAAGTCTTCCTGGAGAAGATCGGCTTCGGCTTAGCCCGCAAGCAGGAGGCGCTCCGGAAGTACGTCGAGGATCATCAATGGTTCAAGCAAGAAGATTGGGACGATGAGGTTGTGGCGATTACGCGATGCCGCGGGGACGTCTACGACATCTCCGTCGAGGGGACGCACCGCTATGCCGCCCAGGGGTTCATCAACCACAACAGCTACTGGCACTCCACCATCATGACCGAGCGGACGCTGGAGCCGTGGGAATGTATCGATTATGCCGACCATCACTCCGGCACCATGGCCACCTACGGCGGCCGCATCAACCCCTACAAGTTGGGGCTTGAGCTTCTCCGCGACATCGAGCACCGCTGGAACACGGGGAAATTCGGCAAGGAATACGAGGAGTGCGACGACCTGGAAAAGCGGCGCACCTGGGACAAGAAGCTCGGCCTGGGCCGGCAGAAACTCTTCGAGGTCCGCCGCATCCACAACGATATTACTTTCATCGATACGTTCCTGACGCCCGAGTTCTGCCAGGAGCACAAGATGTTCTCCTACGCCTTCCAGGAGCAGGCCGGGCAGTACGTCATCGAGTCGCGCGACTTCGACAAGATCAAGCAGCGGCTGCTCTTTAGCTTGACAAACTTCGGCAAACCGTGGATTTATGTGGTAGACGCCAACTACCGCAACCGGGGGGAGCTCCTCTTGCGCCATGAGCACAACGGGGTCGATCTCCGGTTGAACCAGGCGGCCGACACGCTGGCCAACATCCAGTTCATGTGGGGCCGGCCGGTCCACCTGCAAACGATCGTTGACGGCAAGCCGACCACCTTGTCGTTCGACGGCGCCGAGCACGCCATCCGAACCGGAGGAGACAGTGATGACCCTCGACGACATACTTCGCCAAAAACTCGCTGACTGGCAGGCCGCCGGCCGGCAAACGTTGACCGTGTCCGACCAGGAGAGCGGCTGGACCGTCGAGTTGACGGCCGACCGCGCCGACCAGGTGGGGTGCCTGGTCTGGGAAATGACGCTGCGCCGCGCGGCCCCGCCGGCCGGCGACGCTCCGTCCCTGCGCGACTGGGCGGCCCGTATCGCCCGCCGGGTGACCGGCCTGTTGGAGCCGCTCAAGGTCATCGAGGTGGACCTGCCGCGCGGCGAGGCCCTGCTCCGCAGTGACGAGCCGGCCCATCGCGGCGACGACTTGTTCTACTACGAGGTGGTGCTCCGGGGCGCCCGTGAGGCCAACGTCCGCCGCTACCACGGGGCGCGCCCGCCGAACGCCCGCCGCAAGCAGGTCTCCTTTGCCCTGACTCACGAGGCCATCGCTAAGCTCGCCTTCGACCTGACGGCCGACAAGTGACTACCGCCCCCGGCCTGGTTGCGGCGGTGACCGGGCCGGGCTCCTTGCCGCACCCCTGCTCCGGCCCCTTGCGAATCCCGTCGGCCCAACGACCTCGCCTTGAGGAACCTGCCCATGTCGCTTGCCAAGGACGGCATGCCGTGCGCAGGGTGGCCCTGGCGCTTGCTGGCCGCTGGCCTCATCGTGGCGGCCGCGGCCCTGCGGCTGGCGTACCTGGCTGCCGACTGTCCCCTCGACCTGGCCCCCGACGAGGCCCATTACTGGGACTGGTCGCGCCACCTCGACTGGAGCTACTACAGCAAAGGTCCGCTGGTCGCCTACCTGATCCGGGCCGGCTGTGCCGTCGCCGGGGCCTGGTCACAGCAGCAGACCGGCAGCGAAGAACTGGCGGTGCGTCTGCCCGCCGTCGTCTGCGGCAGTCTGCTTCTCGTCAGTGTCTATGTCCTCACCGTCCAGGTCTTCGGTCGGGAAAAACTGGCCTGGGCGGCGGTGGCACTGGCTTTGACGCTGCCGCTGGTCTCGGCCGGCTCATCGCTCATGACCATTGACGCCCCCTACGCCTGCTGCTGGGGCTGGGCGCTGGTCCTGGGCCACCACGCCGTCTGCCGCCGCGCCGCCTGGGCCTGGCCGGCCGCGGGACTGGTCGTTGGCCTGGGCATCCTGGCCAAGTACACCATGATCGTGTGGCTGCCGTCGGTCGCCCTCTTCCTGCTCACTTCGCCGGACCACCGCCGGCTGTTGTTCCGGCCGGGATTCTGGGTCATGGCAGGCATCGCTGCGGTCTGCTGCTTGCCGATTGTCGTGTGGAATGCGCAGCACCACTGGGTCAGCCTGCGCCACGTCGGTGGACAGGCGGGCGTCGGCAGCGGCCTGACCATCCGCTGGCTTGGTCCGGTCGAGTATGTCGGCGTCCAGTGCGCCGTGCTGCTCGGGTTCTGGTTCATCGCCTGGGCGGCCGCCTTGGTCGCGCACCGGCCAACGGTGGAAGCCGACCCCAGCGTGCGCTACCTGTGGTGGATGTCGGTGCCGATGTTCGCCGTCTTCCTGGCCTTCAGCCTCAAGACCCGAATCCAGCCGAACTGGCCGGCGACCGCGTACCTGTCGGGACTGGTGCTGGCCGGCGGATGGCTGATGCGACGGCTCCGGTCGCCCTCGCGTTGGGTCCGCCGGCTGACGGTCGGGGGCCTGGCGGCGGTCTGCGCTGGGGGGATGGCGCTGAATGTGTTCATGCACGGGACGGACCTGGCATATCCGTTACTGGTCCGCCTGACCGGGCCGCCGACCGACCGCCACCCCTTGCCGCTGCGACGGCTCGACCCGACCTGCCGGCTGCGCGGCTGGCGTTTCCTGGCGGCGGAGATCGACCAGGTGCGAGCCCAACTGCGGGCCGAGGGGACCGAGCCGCTGCTGGCCGGCACCGGCTGGATGCTCCCGGGCGAGCTGGGCTTTTACTGCGCCGGTCAGCCGGCCGCCTATTCCTTCGGCCCGGCGCTAGGCGAACGGCATAGTCAGTATGACCTCTGGCGGCCCAATCCGGTCTGCGACCCGGCCTGCTTCGCGGGCCGGACCTTTATCCTCGTCGGCGAGGTCAGCCCCCTCGTGCGGGCCGCCTTTGACCGGATCGAGCAGCCGCGCGTCCTGACCTACCGGGTCCGGGGGCAGCCGGTCGCTTCGTGGACGGTGACGGTCTGCCGCGGCTTTCGCGGCTTCCCTCGGCCGGCGGACGGCAACGGCGGGCGGTTTTGAGGCCCGGCGGACCAAACCCCAGTCGCCGTTGTTACCGGCTCGCCTCGAAATCCAGGTTCTCGGTGAGCCGTGTTCCGTCCTTGTGAAATGCCTCCAGGAACCGACGGATTCTCCTTTTGGCCTCCGTCAGGTCGAGATTATTGAGGTTGATGTTGAGCAGGTCGATGTACCACGGCAATTTGACCTCGTCGGTGACGTAGGCTTCGACAATCTCCCGTGCGATGGGCAGGGTCGTGTTCTTGGATGTGTCATGAACGTCGCGGTTGCGGGCCTGGCGGAGTTTCTCGTACTCCTCGGCAAGGAGCCGCTGGAACAGCTCCGGTGTGAACCGGTCGCCTGCCTTGACGCCGACCGAATCATCGTCCGCGGTGAAGGCCGCATCCTTGTGCAACCATTCCCAGAGGATGCTAAGGCGGATCTCCCCGGTGGCCATATCTTCCATCAGGTACAGGACGTCGTCATTGCCGAAGTAGTCGGCCGGCTTGAGGGCGGCTGCCTGGAAGCCGTTGAGGAAGGCATTGCCATATTGCAGCGCGACGCTCAAGAGATCGCGGGCGCCGCGCACGGTCCGCGGCGCCGGTTCGAGCAGGAAAAGGCCGTCCGCGTCGGCCGGCGTGTACGTGAGCGGCGGGAAGGGGCGGCCGAGCTGGTTGTCCTGCCCGACCTTTTCCCAGACCGGCCGGACGATGTGGACCATCTTCCAATGGGCGACCCACTTGCCGCTGGCCCCCGCCTGCTGCTCCCGCTCGGCGCCGGCAACCGCCCGCTTCATGCCGTTGGCAACGCCGGCCTCGGAGCCGACCGGAATGTTGGGCTCCATCCCGCCCTGCCAAAGGGCGCATTGACCCAGCTGGTCGGGCGTGTTGCAGGCGCGCCGCACCCGGTCCTCATAGTTCCGCATATAGCCGTAGGTCATCGTGATGGCGTCGATGTTCGGGTTCACAAATTCCCGGTCCCAGGCCATCGCGTCGGCAACGCTGTTGATGTAATCCCAGCGGCCGGTGTTGAACCCGACGAAGTGCTTGCCGAGAGCGGCGCGGATCTCCATCAATTGAAAGCACGCCTCGATCTGTTCAACGAGGACGTAAACCTTGATGGCCCCGTCGGGAAGGCCGAGGTGCTGCTCCAGGGCCGACAGGATGTCGTTCCACAGGGCTGCCTCTTCGGCCGTCTGAATCTTGGGGAGGTACAGCACCAGCGAGGCCCCCGCTGCGCGCAGCCGCCGATGGTTATTGACCAGGTAGAGCACCGTATCAACGATCGACGCGGAAAAGCCGGTGCCCTGACTCCGGTCGCGGACATGCTCGGGCCGCCAGCGCACGTGGCGGTCATCGAGATGGAGTCCCCGGGCGCGAAAGATGGTGGTGGTGAAGTCGAGCTGCTTTTTCCAGTCGGTGATGATGGGGCGCCCGAAAAAGCCTTGCGCCCACTGGTTCATCTCGCCTGCCACCTGCTCGGCGACCTTCAGGAACAGGGGGTCGCGGTGGATGGCCAACTTGAGGTTGCGCTGGTTGTCCAGCGACATGGCCGCGACCTGGCCGAGCGCGTCCTCGCCGTCGAACATCCAGCCGTCAGCGCCGGACAGCAGCGCGTAGGCAACGTTGCGGATGCTCTTCTCGAGCGGCGCGTTCGGCTTGGCCGCGGGACCGGTCCCCTGAATCCACTGACGGCGAAGGTCCCACGGAATGGCAGAGCCGACGAACGCGCCGGCGCGAGCGTCCTGGACCTTGATGCGGGTTCGCGGGATGGTGGCCTGCGGGTCGAGGAAAGTGATCCGCTGCTTGTTCCGGGCCCGGGCCGCCCGCCGGGCAATGCGGGCCGCCATCACGGCTTTCCGCTCCAGGTCCAACTCGGCCAGGGCCTCCAGAGCGGCCAGAGCTTCCGGAGTGAAGATGTCCGCATAGGCGCTCTCGAGGTTGGCTCGGATTTCCAACAGGCGCGCTGCCATGAATTCCTCCTCTGCAAACTCGTCTTGGCCCTTCGCGTGGGCCGTGCTATAGGGGGCCGGCCCAAACCGGGGAGTGCGACCGATGAAGCAGACCGCCGTTTTTCTCCTGGTGCTGACGGCCGGGTGCAGCACCGCGCCGGTCGCCGACCTGCTCGATCATTGCAAACCCGGCCGCATCGGTCCGGGACCGTACTACGGCGGCGTCTGCGCTCCGCACACTCTTCCCGGGGCGGCGCCGGTACCTGTTCCGCCGCCGCCTGCCGTGCCGCTCACCGATTCGCCGCCGCCTCCTGCCGGCCCTCTCGGCCGTAGCCCGGTTCCTTGATCAGGAGAGGGCCGGCGCTTTCAGCAAATTCGCCAGGGCCGCCTCGGTGCCCGCATCCTGCCAGCGCCGCCACCATTCCAGGAACCGCGCCCGCTCGCGCGGCAGCCGCCGGCGGTGGTAGCGCAGCAGGCCGTCGATGCCGCCCCGGAACCGCTGCCACTCGCCGGGCAGGACGGCGCGGACCTGATCGCGCAGCGCCTCCAGCCGCCCAATGGCCACATGGCTGTCATTGGCCCGGCCGAGGATCTCCTGCATCTCCTCCACCGCCGGGTAAAGCTCTTCGCGGAACGGCGGATCGAAGCACGCGGCGAACACCTCCATTGCATAGCGGAGGCGCTTGCCGGCGATGCGCACCTGGTGCAGGTTATCGTAGTTCTCCAGGTCGCGCGCCGCCGCCTGGTCCAACTCCTTGAGCAGGCGAGTCAGCAGCGGCCGGGCCAGGTCGATGAGGGTGCGCGGCCCGGAGTCGGAGCGCGGCCGGTGGACGGCGGCCACGGTCTCGGCCAGCAGACGGTCGAAGCTGGACGGCAGACGAGCGTTCGCCTCCCGGAGATGTTCCTGGGCCGCGACCCGCTGGGCCAGGGCGTAACCCATCAAGAAATCAATCCCCGGCTGCGGCCGCCGGCCGCGCTGCCGCGCGGTCAGTGTCAGCAGGAAGACATCCCAGTCGCGCGCCTCGCCGGCCGCCCGACGGAGCCGCCGCAGCCGCTTCCGCGCCGTCTTGTAAACCTTCGTGGGCAGGCAGACGGAGAAGATGTCCAGGGCGGCGCCGGCCCGGCGTGTGGCGACGCGCAGCTGATGGACATGCTCGGGGTCCTTGTCCGGTTGGTGCAGGGCCAGCGGCAGGTAGTCGCGGACCACCTCCAGACGCACCGTCAGCGCCCGCCGGGCGGCGTCCGGCAACAGCGTGTCCGGCCGAAGGTCGGTGATCCATTTCCCTGATTGCATGCTTGCCCCGCGCCTGGATGATCTCAGTGGCCGTACAGTCCCGCGATGCTGGCCGCCTGCTCGCGCCGCTCCAGCCAGGTGGCGACTTCCTTTGTCTCATGCAGCAGTTGTTCGACCTGCCGGCGCTCGCCGCGCAGGACCTCGGCGACTTCAGCCGGGATGGGCGTGTAGGCACTCTGGAACTCGGCCTGCAACCGGCGTTCAAGCTGGCGGCGGAACTCGCCCCGGATCGCCGGCCAGCGGAACGGCAGCAGCAGGGCGATCAGGATTTGCAGCATCACCAGGACGATGACCAGGACAATCACCGGCAAGAGGATGTCAAACGTCTGCACCTGGTAGCCTTTGCCGAGCGGGTCGAAGTAGCGCCACAGCAGCTGGGCCAGCGCCGCCAGCAGAGCCACCGGCGGCAGCCAGTCAGCGAGGAAGATGACCAGCCCGTGCAGGAAGCGCCGCACGCCGGTCGGCCGCGACCACTGCTGCTCGACCTGGTGCAGCACCTCGGTCAGCGTCTGGGCGTGCCGCTGCCGCCAGTCCATCTTGGCCACATTTTCGACCGGCCCGGTGAGCAGGTCGAGCGGGAAGCCCTGTTCGTCGGCCTCGACCAGCAGCCGATTGGCCAGCGCCTTGCTGCGGGCGTCGAGGTGGCGATTGGCGGCCACCTCGCTGCAAGCGCGGGTGATGGTGGCCAGGTTCCAGGTCGAGGGGGACGGGCCCGACTCGCGGGGGCGCGGCAACAGCGGGATGCGGTCGCGCAGCGTGCTGCCGGCATACTTGACCCGCGTGAACAGATGGAGATAGCCGGCCATCAATCCGCGGAAGCGGCGCTGCCCCTCCAGGGCGAAGTGATGTTCGATCTCGCGCTGGTATGGCTCCAGGGTGTTCAGGAGCACCTCGGCGGTCGATTCCGCCTCCTCGTCAAGCGGCCGTTGCCAGGCGGCGATGGTCCGGGCGGCCACCTCGGTCAGGTCGGGCGGGCAGGCCGTGCTCAGGGCCTCTTGCAGCTGATGCAGCAGTTGACGGACGCCGCGGGCCTTGATCGCCTCGATCTCCAGCCGGGTCAGCCCCGCCTCCAGCCAGTTCACCAGGTCGAGGAACTGCTCCCCTTCGGGAGGGGTCAGGGGCCCGGGTTCAGGGGTCAGGGAAGAACCCGTCCCGTCTTGTTCTGACCCCTGATCCCGGACCCCTGATCCCTGACCGGCCTGATCGACCCAGAATTGGGCGCAGGTGCGGAAGAGAAGCGGATCGTGAAAGCCCTCGGCCCGCAGGTCGCGGAGCAGGTCCTCGTCGGGGCGGACGCCGTCGGCGCCGGCGTGCAGGCAGCGGTCCCATTTGTTCAGGACGAAGGCGAAGGCCCGCCGCTTGCGCTGTTGCAGGAACAGCTCCCAGCCAAGCTTGTCGTGGTACTTCTCCTGCGAGCCGACGTACAGGACGACATCGGCCACCGGCAGCAGCCGCTGGAGCTTGACCCGATTGCTCAGGTCGTTGCTGTCGAGGTCGGGCGTATCGACGATGATTTTCTGCTCCAGGGCCGGCCGGTCGTGCGGCACCAGCCGGCACTGCTGCAAGGCGGGGTCGAGCCGATCGGGCTTGACCGACTCATGATAGTAGACCACCGGATCGCGGGTGGTGGGGCGGGTGAAGGAGGCCAGGGCGATGCGGCCGCCGGCCAGGGCATTGAGCAGGGTCGATTTGCCGACGCCGGTGCCCCCCATGAGCATGATCACGAGCAACGGCCGGTCCACGTCCAGCGCCTCGGCCTGGCGGCGCAGGTCGGTGGCCAGTCCCTCCAGGGTGGCGTTGAGCAGCGTCGAGCGCGGATAGCGGTGCGGCGCCTCCAGCCAGCCGCGCAGGCTCCGCTCCAGCTGGCGCAGGGCGGGGGCCAGCGTGCGCAAGAGCGGCTCGGCGGTGGTCGGGGGGCTGGTCATGTCAGGAATCATCCGGGGTCGCCGGGGATGGTCTTGCTTGCCGCTTGCGGCTTAGCCGCGTGCGGCTTAGCGCTAAGCCGCAAGCGGCCGCTTGCGCCACCACCCCAGCGCTAAGCCGCAAGCGGCCTCGTTGTGGCCCGGTCTCCCGACCGGGCCACCACTGGGCTGGACCGCAGGTCTCCATCTCCCCCGAGTCGGGGAGACCTGCGGTCGGCCGCCGGGGCGGAAGCAGCATTCGAGTCAGGGGTCAGTCATTTCTTGAAGCCGGGTTTCTTCTTCTCCCACTGAATCCCTTCCGCGATGAAGCGTTGGAACCCCTGTTCAATCTTTTCTTGGAGTTTCTGAGCGAAAGGCGACCCATCCTGAAACGCCTTCGTGAAGACCGCCTCCGCCTTCTGCTGGATGGTCTGCTCCAACGCCTTTAGGAAAGCCTGTTCGAGAGCTCTTTGAATGACGTCGTCGATATTGATAGCCATATTGATAGCCATTGTCGCCCCTCACCGTGTTGATTGGCGTTTGCACTTCCTATCGTTCTCCCACCGAATAAGGGAACGGGACGGCAAGCGTTACGCCCCCTCCTTCAGCGCCTGGGTTACCTCGGCGTCGAGTTGCTGCACGGCCGGCGGGATGCGGCGCAGGGCTAGTTGCAACCGCTCGTAGGTCGAGCCGCCGGTTGCCGGCCACTGCGTTAGCCACTCCGCCAGCGGGGTCGAGATGTACTGCGCCATCAACGCCTGCTGCCGTTGCCGGGTCAGCTCGCGCTGCATGTCCACATACTGCTTGCCCAGCAGCTCGACCAGCTGGTGCGTCACAGAGGTCACCAATGGCACCAGGATGAGGTCGTGCAGACCGACGTGGCCGATGGCCAGGGTGCCGCCGATGGCCGCCACGTCGATGGCAAACTTGCCGCCGCGCAGCGTGTTCAACAGCGCCGGCCGCTTCTCCAGCTCCTCGTAGATCGACCGGGCGGTGCGCTCCACCTCGTCGGCCAGGCCAAGCTGGAAATTGCGGAAGCCCTGCTGGAAGCGCTCGCGGGCCATCTCGCCCAGGCCGGTGGCGAAGCCCTGCTCGATGTGGGCCCAGAGCGGATGCGAGCCGGCCCGTCGCGCTGCCTCCTTGCGCAGCAGGTCGAGCCAGCCATTCAGCGCGTCTTCCAAGAGCTGCTGCTCGGGGAGCGTGGCCGACTCCGGCCGGGCGAATGCCTTGCTGACCAGGCCGCGCAGCAGCCGATAGGGCGTCCGCAACACCCAGAGGGTGCCGCTGACCAGCCTGCCGACGCCGGGCAGCTCGAGCAGGTCGATCAACCGAATCAGGGCCTCGTCGAAGCTGCGGAACTGCGCGCTGTTGAGATACTCACGACGATAGCGCTGGTCAAACTCCACCTGGCCGCTGTGGACGATGTTGCGCCAGCCCTGCAAGGCGGCGATGTCTTCGCGGGCCGCGCTGAGGAGGTGCTCACTGGCGCCGAGCAGGAAATTCATCGCGCCGCGGACGGTGCGGCGCCGGGCGGCCGACGGCGAGCTGCCGAGCACCGCCACCTGGTTGAGCAGCGGAATGCGATAGCGGGCCGCGCGACGGGCCGGGTCGGCGAGCTGCTCGCGGCTCAGGTGCGGCACCGGCAACACGACCACCGCGCCGGGCGGCAGTCGGCTGAGCACGTCGCGCTGGAAATGGCCGACCAGCGCCGGCGCGTCCTCTTCCTTCATCTTCACCAGACAGGCGACCACTGGCTTGCCGGTCTGCAAGAGGAGATGGAGGAACTGCGTCGGCACCTCGTCGTTGTAGCGCTCGTCGGAGGCAACATAGACAATGATGTCGGCCAGGCCGGCGACCTCCAGCAGGCGCGGCACGTAATTGCCGGCCGCCCAGGTGGTCATGTCGGGGCAGTCCCAGATGACGAAGTCCTTGAGCAGGTCGGCGGCGGCGGGGTCGGCCGGGACGCGCCGCACCTGGTAGACATCGGCGTCGAGGCTGGCGGGCGATGGCTGGGCAAGGCGGTTGAGCGGCCCAAGGAAGCCGAGATGGCTGGCCCAGGTGAGCGGACCGTTGGCACTGAGGTAGGCGACCGGATGGCGGGTGAAGCCGGCCTGCGGGTTGGCCTCGGCCGCCGCGCTGCCGCTGAGCAGATTGGCGACCGTGCTCTTGCCCGCCCCCGCCCCGCCGACCACCACCACATGCAAAGGGGTCGGTGGTTGACCGTCGAGGAAGGGACCGATGCAGTTGCGGACCAGCGACGCCGCCAGGCGCAGCCGTCCCGCTTGCAGCGCCTGGTCGGGCTGTCGGCGGCAATGCTGCTCCAGCCAGCCGAGATCGTCGGCCAGCTGGCTGGTCAGGGTGCGGCTGCCTGCGGGGTCCATGGTCCTTGGTAGTGCTCACCTAGTGGCGAGCGGCCGCTCGCCGCTCGAACCGGCCGGCTCACG
>DATLYH010000008.1:0-24881 GCA_035575035.1 Gemmataceae bacterium | reverse complement strand
TCCCGAGGCGCGGGCGGCATTGGCCGAGGTGCTAAGGGCGCAGTCCGCGTCCCGCTGACGCCGGCCGCTCGCCCGCACCGGCCGGCTGACGCCGGCCGCTCGCCCCAAAGGGTGTGTCTCATGCATACGCTAGCGATCAGTGGTTGCTTGGCTGCTGCCCTGCTCCTGGCAGCCCAGCCCAACCCGGGCAAACAGCGGCCCGGCACCAGGCCGGGCGAGGTCAACACGCCCCCGGCGAGAGGAGAGCGATTGCCCGACCGGCTCAAGGTCGGCGACCCGGCCCCCGACTTTGCCCTGCCCGATGCCGCCGGCAAAAAGGAAGTCCGACTGTCGAGCTTCCGCGGCAAAAAGCCGGTCGTCCTGATCTTCGGCAGCCATACCTGACCCCCCTTCCGTCGCCAGTCTGGCGACCTGGAGCGGCTGTATCAGACCTACAAGGACAAGGCCGAGTTCTTTCTCATCTACATTCGCGAGGCCCATCCTGATTCCATCCTCTATGTGATCAAGGACGGCAAGGAAGTTCTGGCGAAGCTGGGGCAAACGAACACTCTGGAGGAGCGCAGCGAGCGTGCCCAGCAGTGCGTGGCAACCCTGAACCTTTCCATCCCTGCCCTGGTGGACCGGGCCGACAACAAGGTCAACCACGATTACGCCGCTTGGCCCGACCGGATGTATGTCATCGGCACGGATGGCCGGATCGCCTACAAGGGCGGGCCGGGCCCCGGGGGCTTCAAACCTGCGGAAGTGGAGCAGTGGCTGAAGAATAACGTCAAGTAGACGGTTGCCGACGGACGAGGATTTGAGGGCGGATGACATGCTCCGCATGTCGCCCTAATGGTTGCCGGCGGACGGAGGGCGTGGAGTCCCTGCCCGTCTGTTTGTACACCGCCTGCCTCGCCATTCCTCAAAAATTGAATTGCTAGCTGTTGTGCTTCTGGTTAGGATCATAGGTGGATTACCGTACGCCCGGGTTCCTTTCAAGGGGGGTATTTCCATGCTTACGCTCTGGGGCAGCAAGCAGCGCTTCTGCGACGGCGTCACCCGCCGCAACTTCCTCAAGATCGGCGCCTTCGGGGCCGGTCTGACGTTGGCCGACATGCTCCGACTGCGCGCGTCGGCCCAGGCGCCTTCGCCCAGCAACAAGGCGGCCATCATGATCTACCTGCCGGGCGGCCCGTCCCACCTCGACATGTGGGACCTCAAGCCCGAGGCGCCGGCCGAGTTCCGCGGCGAGTTCAAGCCGATCGCTACTAACGTACCGGGCGTGCAGATCTGCGAGCACATGCCGTTGCAGGCCCGCATGTTCGACAAGTTGGCTGTCATCCGTTCCATTGTCTCGGTCGATGAGCACTCCGACTCGCTCGTCATGACCGGCTACCCCGAAAACGTCAACCGCCAGGCTCATCACCCGTCGTTCGGGGCGGTAGTCTCGAAACTGCGGGGGAGCAGCTACGGCGACATCCCGCCGTTTGTGAGCCTGCGCGGCATGTCGATCGGCACCGAGCCTGGTTACCTGGGGGTGGCCCATCGACCGTTCACTCCCAATGGCCCGGGCCTGCAAAACCTCCGCCTGCCCGGCGGCGTGGACATGGACCGCCTGGAGGACCGCAAGACGCTGCTGGCCAGCTTCGACGCCGTCCGTCGGGAGATCGACGCCACCGGCACCATGAACGGGATGGATGCCTTCACCGCCCGCGCCTTCGACATGGTTGCCTCCGGGACGGTGCGGCAGGCGCTGGACCTGTCGCGCGAGGATCCGCGCGTCCGTGACCGCTACAAGGGGGTGGAGCAGTTCCTGACGGCCCGGCGGTTGATCGAGGCGGGGGTCGGCTGTGTGACCTTGGCCTACGGCAGTTGGGACACCCATAGCAGCAATTTCAAGCAGCTGCGCAACATGTTGCCGGTCTTGGACCGGGGCATCGCCAACCTGGTGCAGGATCTCCACGAGCGCGGCCTGGACCAGGACGTGGTGACAATCGTCTGGGGCGAGTTCGGCCGGACCCCCAAGATCAACAACAGCGACGGCGGCCGCGACCACTGGGCGCCAGTGATGTCGGCATTGGTGGCGGGCGGCGGGCTGAAGATGGGCCAGGCTATCGGCAGCACCAGCGCCCGCGGCGAATATCCCAAGGACCGCCGCTACACCGCCTCGCAAGTGCTGGCCACCCTCTACCGCGTGCTGGGCATCGACCCGGCCCAGACTTTCCTCAACAACAGTGGCCGGCCCATGCACATCCTTGATGACCGCGAGCCGGTCGCCGAGCTGCTGTAACGAAGGAAGCGGCGTCGCTCGAAATTGATTTCACTGCCGGCGGCTTGGCGCTGTGGCCTTGGGTCCGGCGCCAAGCCGCCAGCAAGCGGCGATAGGCCCCCTCTTCCCCCTGGGTTTCGTTCCTCAACCCGTCTTGTCTCCGACTGCCTTCTGCGGTTAAAGTTGGTCAACCTGGCGGATCGCAAGGGAAGCGCTCTCGCCTGACTCCCGCCGCTTCATGAACCGGTGCAAGGAAGCCCCGAGCCATGTACGCAGATACCCTCTTTCCCTCCTTCTCCTCGACCCGGCAGCGCTGGTTGGTGGCTGCCCTGCTGCTGTTGTTTGTCGTTTTGAGCGTTCAGTACGGCTTCAAGGCAATGGAGAACCGCTCGGCCTTCCTGCGCTGGCGCGACCAGGTGGTCGATCTGGAGAAAGGCGTTGACATCTACCAGCGCCACACCTACCCCAACCCGCCGATCGTAGCGCTGCTCTTGATGCCGCTGGCCAAGGTGCCTCCGCTGGCAGGCGCCCTGGGCTGGTTCTATCTGAAGGTAGGCATGACGCTGCTGGCGCTGATGTGGATCTTCCACCTGGTAGAGCAACCGGACCGGCCCTTCCCGCTCTGGGCCCAGGCGCTGACCGTCCTGCTCAGTCTGCGGCCCATCATGGGCGATCTGAGCCACGGCAACATCAATCTCCTGATCTTGTTTTTGGTGGTCGGCGCCCTGTACGGTTTCCGCCGCGGCCGTGACCTGACCGGGGGCGTGATCCTGGGGTTAGCCATTGCTTGCAAGGTCACGCCCGCTCTGTTCGTGCCGTACTTTTTGTGGAAGCGCTCCTGGAAGATGCTGGCGGGGTGCGGCCTGGGACTGGGGCTGTTCCTGTGGCCGGGGCTGGTGCCCGCTGCCCTGCTCGGCTGGGAGCGCAACCACCAGTTGCTGCACAGCTGGACCGACCAGATGATCACGCCCTACGTCATCCACGGCGCGGTCACCAGCGAGCACCCGAACCAGTCGCTGCCCGGCTTGCTCTACCGCCTGGCCACCCGGAGTCCGTCGTTCTCCACCTATGACTACGAGCAAGACCGCTATATCTCGTTGGACTATCACAACCTGTTGGCTCTTGATCCGCAGTTGGTGCGCGGAGTGGTCACGGGATGCATGCTGCTGTTCGCGGGGCTAGTAGTCTGGGCCTGCCGGACGCCGACGCAGC
The DNA here is from genome assembly GCA_035575035.1 of Gemmataceae bacterium. Lineage (GTDB taxonomy): Bacteria > Planctomycetota > Planctomycetia > Gemmatales > Gemmataceae > DATLYH01. Next base: position 21,418 of record DATLYH010000008.1, on the reverse strand, counting down.
CGCGCAAGAGCTGGCGGCTGGCGGTGGAGTTCAGCGTCATTATCCTGGGGATGCTTCTCTTCTGCGAGCGGACCTGGAAGCATCATTGTGTGACGCTGCTGCTGCCTTTCGCTGTGCTCTGTTATTACCTGGCGGCCGGCCGGCCGGGCTGGAAGGTGGGTGCTTACCTCATCGGTACGCTGGCAGCCGTGGAATTGCTGATGGCCCTGACCAGTACCAGCCTGTTCGAGCGGGAACTGGCCAAGGCGGCCCAAGTCTATGGCACTTATGTCTGGGCTTATCTCCTGCTGCTGGCCGCCCTGATCGTGGTGCTTCGGCAGCCTGGGGATCAGCCGTCGCCCGTGCTTTCCAAGCAGTGACGCTCCTCCCGCAGCATCACACCAACGCCAGGTCAACGACTTTACCAAAAGTTGATCGCGCCTCTCGCAAACGCTTCAATGCGGCCATAGCGGGTTAGTCGTGGAAAATGCGGGCAACCCGCAACCCTTTCCCACAAGCAGGTGCCGAAGAGAGGACTCGAACCTCCACTCCCTTAACGGGAACCAGGTCCTGAACCTGGCGCGTCTGCCAATTCCGCCACTTCGGCGTAAGAGCTTTGATGCGGCCACGGCGTGTTAGCCGTGGAAAAGGGCACAACCGCGGAGGTCTGTGCCCTTTAATCTTATTAAGGTGGCCCCTTTCCCGTCAAGCGTCCTGTGCAAAAACCGCAGGCGGGTGTGCCGCGCGACGCACGCCCGGAAAGGAACCGTGGAATCCCTGAGTGATTGTGCCAAGGTCTGGCACGCCCGTAACGAGGAGGCACGGAAGGCGTGGCGGGCCGGCCGGCCTTCGCGCCGCTGTTGGCTCGGGTGGCCTGGGCGAAGGACTCTCCAGGGGCGGCGCGGCAGGCGTTGGGGGAATGGCACTGCTGGAGGTGTTTGGGCATCGTCAGCGAGAGACAGCCACGGGCCAGCGCCGCTACTGCCGCGTGCTTACCCCCCGTGTCGTGCGCCCAATACGGTACTCCATCCCATGCCCGGGATTGTCTGGGGGAAGAGGTCGCGGTAAGCTAGAAGGACATAGCTTGCGGGGCGTAGCTCAGCCTGGCTAGAGCGCTTGGTTTGGGACCAAGAAGTCGCAGGTTCGAATCCTGTCGCCCCGACTCAACTTCATCCCTTTGCCGTACGCTCATCAAACAACAGGGGATGGGTAATGTTCCGCTGGGTGACGGCGTAGGCGTTGTCGTGACGGCCTAGGTTGATGCAAACCACCGTTGGGGACCGGGAAGGACCTCACATCCTGTCGTAATTCGGAAGCCTTCCGAACTATTTCAGATTTTGCACTGCCGTGCTTTCGACCACAGGAAGGGATACGTGCTTTGTCAGCAACTGACTTCCATACCAGTGGGCGCTATAGGACTTGAACCTATGACCCCCAGCGTGTCGAGCTGGTGCTCTAGCCAACTGAGCTAAGCGCCCGCAGATCCTCAAACTAGAAGTTTTTTCCCTGGTCGTCAAGGCCGGTGCCGCCCCACGTCCGAGTTCGGCGCGAGCGCGGTCAACATCCGGCACGTCCGCAGCGCCTGGAGCGTGAGCGACGGGCGACAGCGCGCCCCGGTGCCGGTGCTCCGGACTCGTATTAATGCCACCCGTCATTGACGCGCCGGGCTCGGAGGACGCGCCGGACGCTGATGGCGATCATCCCCAACCGCGCTGCGGTGCTCAGAAGTCGGGTATTGGCTGACCATCGTTGCGGGCCGCCAGCAGCCGCCACACCTCCAGTTTCACCTTGTCGTGGATGAACCGGACGCTGCCGTCGGCCAGTGCGATGTTGCTGCCGCCGATGGTGCTGCGCAGCCCCGACAGCCCGCCCGCTCCGCCGCAGTTGACGTCCGGCTTCGGGTCGTTGGCCAGGCGGGTGCTGGTGAACGTCCCCTGGAGGAAACGGCCGTCCATCCAGCTGGCGCCGCGGTCGCCGACAATGTTCTTGTTGTCTCTCCACTCCTGGACGCCGGCTTCCTCGGTGAGGTCCTTCAGCGCCTCGGCCTTGAGCAGGACGTGTTGGCGGCGCACATCCTGCGCCTTGGTCATCCCGTCCCCCTTCAGCGTCTCGCCGATCAGTATGGTGTTACTCAGCCCGTCGGTGATGTCGGCGAAGGTGATTTTCGACTCCTGGTAGCACAGGCCGTCGTTGTCCTTCAGGGCGGCCTTCGAGCCGGCGCTGAAAAGATAATTGGTAGGGCCGTAGTCCTTGTTGACGGTGGTGATCGGATCGAGCGGGTTTTCCAGGAGCTTGATGTGCGTGGCGCGGACGGCGGCATTGGCCGGATCGTCGATCGGCTTCTTCAGGTCGAGATTGCGGAACAGGTTGTCCTGCTCGATGTAGGGGAGCAGGTAGGCGGCGGCCGAGAAGTGGTTCTTATCGACGCCGGTCGGCAGTTGGTTGAAGGTGTCGTAGTAGTTGTGGCAGGCGATGGCGAGCTGCCTGAGATTGTTGGCCGACCGGGTGCGAGCAGCGGCCTGGCGGACCTTAGCGACGGCCGGCAAGAGCAGGCCCAAGAGCACGCCGAGCAGGGCCAGCACGACCAGCAGCTGAAAGAGCGTGAAAGCAGGCCGAGAGTGCTTGCGCATGAGTAGTACCTCCCACCGGTTCGGATGGATTCGGGTCTGTTGTCACGTCTTCTTCAGCAAGTCGAGGTGCTCGAACTGGCCGTTGAGCACGGTTCGGCTGTCGCAATGCAGCCAGCCATCGAGGAGCGTGGCGTAGACGCGGCGGAAGTCGGTGTGGTACTTCAGGTCGCCGGCGTCCAGGTCGCTCAGGCTGGGGTGCGGGCCGATCGGGCCAGCCTTGACTGCGGGGCCGACCACGAACAGGCACGAGCCGGAGCCGTGGTCGGTGCCGCGGCTGCCGTTCTCCTGCACGCGCCGGCCGAACTCCGAGAAGGTCATCACCAGGACGCGCTTGTCATGGCCGCCGGCCCGGAGTTGGTTGAAGAAGAAATTCACCGCGTCGGCCAACTCTTGCAGCAGCCGGCGGTGCTGCTCGGCCTGGCCGGAATGAGTGTCGAACCCATCAATCATGACATAGAAGACGCGGGTGCCGAAACCCTGGGTGATCAGGGCCGCTATCAGCGCCAGCTTCGGCAAGAGATTGCCGAAGCCGGGGCCCCGGTCGAACGGGCTGAACTCGTTGACGCTGCCCCCCCCGTTCTGGGTGCGGAGCAACTCTTGCAGCTTCTCCAGGGTGGCGTAGGTTTGCAGCTGCCGCCGCTGGACAAACTGGAGCAGGTCGCCCGACTCGCCCGGCTCGGTCATGCGGGCCAGGTCCTCGATCAATTGGCGGCGAGCCTTCTGGTGCGGGCCGCTGCCGCCGCCTAGCTCCAGGCGGTAGGGCATGCGGTTGTTGATGCTCACCACGCCCGACGGCGCTCCTTGCAGGGCCAGCGGCAGCCGGTCGGCGCCGATCTGCATCACCGGTACGTTCCCCTGTTTGTCCTGCAAGTCAGGCACACTGCGGCCGATCCAGCCGCTGGGCGTCTTGCGCCGCGGGTCGGCCGACTGCCAGATATCCATCGATTCGAAGTGGGAGCGGTCGGGGTTGGGATAACCGACCCCCTGGACGATGGCCAGTTCGCCGCGTTGCAGCAGCTGGTCGAAGCCGCGCAGGGCCGGGTGCAGGCCCAGCTCGTCGTTGATACGGATCACCTGCTCCCTGGTGAAACGGAGGGTCGGGCGGGCCTTGTGATACAGGTCGTCGGCGTAGGGGATGACGGTGTTCAGACCGTCGTTGCCGCCGTTCATCTCGATGACAACCAGGATGGTGTCCTTGCCGGGCTCGGCGGCCCGGGCGGTGTTGGCCAGGAACTCCGGCACGACGGAGCCGATGGCCAGCAGCGACGAGCCCTTCAGGGTGCGGGTCAGAAACTGACGACGGGTGAGCATGGCTTCCCTTTCATGGTAGTGAGTGGTGAGTGGTTCCCCTACTCACCACCCACAATAACCTCAAGCGAGTTGGTACTCCGGCATGGTCATGATGGCATGAACGGTTTCGCGGACGCGCTGGTCAAGGGCGTTGCCTTCGGGCTTTCCCTCCTGCAAGAAAGCGACGAGCCGGGCACGGGCTGGAGCCGGGATATCTCCCTGAAGCAGAACATCCGCCAGCAGGGCGACGATCTTCACCGGATCGGTCAGGTTCTCGCGGCGAATAGCGGCCGCCGGGTCGGGCGCCGGCGCCACCGCGGGCGCCTGCTCGGGCGGCTGCTCCAGGTTGATCCGGCCCGAGCCGGCCGTCAGCGCCTGGGCAAAGTTGTGCCGGGCCAGCACTGTGGTGGTGTTCAGCCAGGCCCGGCCATGTATCCATCCCTTGACGTTGGGCGGGGCGAACAACTGCTGGCCCAGGGCGTCCACCCGGCCAACCAGCGACTCCGGGCTCAGGATCTGCTGCCGCAGGTTCGGATTGGGGCCAACCAGGGCAAGCACGTCGTGGGCGGCGCCCAAGACAAACTCAACGGGGCTCTTGATCCGCTGCCGGTAAGCATAGACTGAGAAGAAATGCCGCGAGCCGAGCATCCTCCGAACCAGAACGGCGATGTCGTAATCGCTTTGACGGAAGGCATCGGCCAGCGGCTCCAGCAGGGCATCGGGCGGCGCGGCGTTCTCACTGATGAAGAAGTGATACAGCTTGCGGGCGATGAACCGGGCGGCGGCCGGCTTCTCCAGACAGAGCCGGACAACGTCATCGCCGTTCCAGTTTCCCGTCTTGCCGAAGATGGTTTTCGCGCCGGTGTCATGGAAGCGGGGATTGAATGCGAACTCGGCGCTGGCGTCTTCGCTGGTGGTGTGCCAGCCGGTGAAGGCGCGGGCGGCTTCGCGGATGTCGGTTTCGGTGTAGTTGCCGACGCCAAGGCTGAACAGCTCCATCAACTCCCGCGCGTAGTTCTCGTTCGGCTTGCCGGCGACGTTGCTATTGGAGTCGAGCCACTTGAGCATGGCCGGGTCCTTGCTGATGGCCTGCAAGAAGGGCTCGAACTTGCCGAGGGCGTGCCGGCGGAGCAGCCGGTTTTGCTTGAACATCAGCTGCGGCCAGCGCACCTTGGCGATGCTGGTGGCGAAGTGGTTGTGCCAGAACAGGGTCATCTTCTCGCGGAGCGGGTGGCCGCTATGGAGCATGACGTACAGCCACCAGCCGCGGAGTTGATAGGGGTTGTTCTGGCCGGCGATTTTCTCGCCGGTGGCTTCAAGGAAGCGCAGCCGCTCCTCGCTGTCCGGTTCGCCGTGGAGCAGCTGTTCGAGGGTGGCCGGCAGCCCGCGGCTGACCGCCTCGCGCAGCCGGTCTAGCGGCGCACCGAAAGCGGCCCGCCGGTAGAGGTGGCCGGCCCATTTCAAGTTCCAGGGTTGCTTGGCATCGGGCTCCCATGGCTGCCAGGCTTCGGAGGGGTCCACCTTGTCGAGCGGAAGGGGATTCTCGGCCATGCGGGGTCCTTACTTGCTTCCTTCCGTCAATGTGGCCACGGCCTCGGATTCGTGGAAAACGGAAAGTTGATTTGACCCTGTCCCGTCCGTCGGTCCAAGACCTCGCCGGGACACCCAAAGACTCACGGGAACTGCTCTGTCGATTATGACCAGGGATTGGCCAAAGGCAAGCGAAAAACGGGATACGGCTCCGTTTGTCCCTTGATGGGCGCATTTCCAGAGCCCGGAGCGTGAGCGATGGGTAGAGTCGCGGTTCATGCTAGCGAGCGGCCGGTGTTAACCGGCCGGCTGACGCCGGCCGCTCGCCCGAACCGGCCGGCTGACACCGGCCGCTCGCCAACACCGGCCGGCTGACGCCGGCCGCTCGCCCAAAAGAAGACGCTTCGAGCGCGGGACCAGGCCGGCAGCTTAGTGATTGAGGATAAACTCGCTGCTATTGAGCAGGGCCCAGTACAGATCGTGGAAGGGGGCAGCGGGGTCGCGGTCCTTGACGCCACGGTAGAGCGGGAAGGCGGCCAAGATCTTCTGCACTTCCTTGTCAGTCGGCGGCCGGTTCAAGGCCGCCAGGTAGAGATCATTGAGGATCGCCCGCACGTTGTTGCCGCGGCGCTTGAGCACCTGGGCCACCATGCCGTCCTTGCGGGTGATGGCCTCGTTGATCTCCCGGCCGTTCATCATCATCAGGGCCTGCACCACCGTGCCGTTAAAAGTGATCTCGTTCCCCTCGTCGTCGCCGAAGTTGGTGATCAGGCTATTCAGCCAGGCCTCGCGCTGCTCGCGGCGGGCGGCCCGGTCGCTGTCGGCCGTCTCCGGCGTCGTCGCGGTCGTCAACGACTCGAACAGCTCCTCAGGGCTCAGCGCCTTGAGAAGCATCCGGCTGAAGTACGGCTCGGCGTCGGCCTTGTCGTTGGTGGCATTGGCCTGGCAGCTGAGGTGATAGAGCCGGCTGTTGCAGATCCAACGGATGAGCAGTTTCAGGTCGTAGCCATAGTGCTTGTAGTTGGCAGCCAGTTCGTCAAGCAGCTCGGGGTACGAGATGGGATTTTGCTCATTGAAGTCGTCCAGCGGCATGCAGAAGCCGCGGCCGCAAAAGTGTGCCCACATCCGGTTAATGATCGCTTTGGGGAACTGCTCGTGTTCAATGATCCGGTTGGCTAGTTCCGCCCGCCGTGCCAGGCCGCTGATCGGCGGCCGTCGGCCGGTGGGACCGGGCGGCTGGTTGGGATCTTCGGGAAGACGGAAGCCGTCGAGGAAGCGGGCCCGGGCCTGGAAGATGCCGCCGTTGCGCTTCTCGTAGAAGACGGTGGCAGTGACGTTGTTGTTCGGATTATCCGTCAGCTCTAGCTCCGGAAAGGCATTGCCTCGGTTGTTCGGCTGCATCGGCGGATTGCCCCGGCGCTCGACCTGGCGGAGGTAGGCATTGACTCCCCAGAACATCTCCTGCTTGAGGTTGTTGTCAAAGGGGTGGTCGTGGCACTGCACGCACTGGGTCTGGATGCCCAAAAACAACCGGGTGATTCGCGAGGTGATCGGCACCATCTCGAACTGCCCTTCAGCGCGCCGCCGAGGGGGCGGGTTCGGCTCGCCGACATGGGCCAGGATGAAATTCACCGCTCCGTTTGTCCGGTTGCTGCCGGAGGCGGTCAGCAGGTCGCGGACCATCTGGTCGTAAGGACGGTTGTTGGCCAACTGGTCCTCCAGCCACAGGACCATCTGCTCGCGGTAGTCGCCCCGGCCGAAGACCCCGGAGCGCGTCAGCAGCCAGTTGGCCCAGATATTGGCCCAATTGCGGGCGTACTCCTCGCTCTTGAGCAGCCGTTCGATCAGCAGGGCCCGGCGGGTCTGCGGCGGGTCCCGGAAGAACTGCTGGAGCTCCTCGGGGCGAGCGATCCGGCCGATGATATCGAGCGAGGCCCGGCGGATGAAATCGTAGTCGCTGCACAGCGGCGATGGGGTAAGCTTGTTCGCCTTCCACCCCTCTTCCAGCCGGGTGTTGATGAGTTGCACGGTCTCGGTGACCTTGTCGGACCCGTCCACCGGCGGAATGGTCCGGGATACGTCGGGTCGGGGAGCCTGGGCCCGGCTTGGCCGGTCCAGCAAAATGCTCAGACCCGCCAGCAACACCAATCCGGCCGTCACGGCCGCCCACCCCCCTCGCCAACGCGACTGGGCTGTCATGTGCTCCCCCTCAAGCCGATGGGCCTCGTTGCTCGGTTCCCTGTCCGCTTTAGCAGTGAGGGCTTGACGGACAGGTTGAAGGTATCTTAGGTGGCGTTCGGAATGGTTGTCAAACTCATTCGTAACCCGGTCCCGTCGCTGACGCTCCGGGCTCTGATGCGCCCCCGTCGCTGACGCTCCGGGCTCTGATGCGCCTCAGTCGCTGACGCTCCGGGCTCGGAGTACCCGTCGCTGACGCTCCGGGCTCTGACAACCCTCCGATTTTGAGACGAGTCGGGCCGATCGTTGGTTCCCGAAGTTCGGGGTGCGGGCTACGATGATACAGGGGATGCCCGCCCGGGGACCGCGGAGGGAGTGCGATGCACTTTGACGCTGACAGGGTCCGGCAGAATGCCCGCGTGGCCGACACAGACGACTTGCTCGACCGGGTGACGGTGTATCGGGAGGGGATGGAGCCGGAGGCACTGGACCTGATCGAGGAGGAGTTACGAGCCCGTGGGGTGACGCCGGCGCAAATCGCGGCCCACGCCCGGCAGCGGCAAGGGCAGGTGTTGCGGCTGCCGGACGGAACGGCGGCTGTTTGCAGCTTCTGCCGCCGCCCCGCGGTAGCCGAGGGATGGGGCTGGCATTGGCTGCTCGGCCTGCTGCCGATCTTCCCGCGCCGCTTCTTCTACTGCCTTGCTTGCCGCCGAGGGAGGTCGCCATGAACGAAGCACTGCCGGCCGTCTATCTGGCCCGCCACGGCGAGACGGCGTGGACCATCTCCGGCCAGCACACCGGCCGGACCGACATCCCCCTGACGGAGCGCGGCGAGCGGAACGCACGCCGGCTCGGGGAGCGGCTCGGAGGGATCGCCTTTGTCCGGGTCTTCACCAGTCCCCTGCAACGGGCCCGGCGGACCTGTGAGTTGGCCGGCTACGGCACCGTCGCCGAAATCGATCCTGATCTGGTCGAGTGGGACTACGGCGATTACGAGGGGCGGCGCACTGCCGACATTCTCAAGGAGCGGCCGGGCTGGCAGCTCTTCCGCGACGGCTGCCCCGGTGGCGAGACACTGGAGGCGCTCGGCCGCCGGGCCGACCGGGTGCTGGAGCGGGTGCGGGCGATCGACGGCAACGTGCTGCTCTTTTCCAGCGGCCACTTCCTCCGCTTCGTTGCTGCCCGCTGGCTGGGGCTGGAGCCGGCCGCGGCCCGATTCTTCTACCTCAGCACCGCCAGCCTCAGCATCCTCGGTTACGAGCATGACAAGACCCGGCCGGTGGTCCGCCTCTGGAACGACGACCGCCACGTCGGACCCTGAGCCGGCCGGGGGGCACAACCGTATACCCGGCGGCGGCCCTGCTTTCTCTTTGGCGAGGGCAGAGGTTTCCCTGATAATAACGGTGGGTGCCGGGACCCCTCCCAGATGCCAGATGAAGTAGGGTTGAGGGAGTTTTTCGCGCTTTTCAGCCTCGCCTTCAACTGCGCACAATGACGTGCGAACACCCTGCTTCCTCACGCTTCTTCCCCGCAGGGGAGAGGGCGAGGGGGTGCGCTCGACGACCGCGGCCGGTCGGCTGGATGCGATAGGCATGAGACGCTACCTGATCTACCTGGGAGAAGTGGCGGCGCTGACCGCCGTCTACTTCGGCGCCGCTCGGCTGGGACTCAGCCTGGCGTTCATCGCCGACCAGGTAACGGCCGTCTGGCCCGCGACGGGCATTGCGTTGGCTGCACTGTTGCTCCGCGGCTACCACGTCTGGCCGGGCGTCGCCCTCGGCGCCTTCCTGGCCAATGTCACCGTCAACGAGTCGGTCGGCACCGCCCTGGGGATCGCGGCCGGCAATACCCTTGAGGCGCTGCTGGCGGCCTGGCTGCTGCGGCGCTGGGCCGGGTTCGACCCCGCGCTGGAACGGCTCAAGGACGTCCTCGACCTGATCGTCCTGGCTGCCGCCCTGAGCACCACGGTCAGCGCTACCATCGGCGTGACCAGTCTCTGCCTGGGGGATGTTTATCTGCCGCCCTTGCAGCGGCACATCGCATGGGCGGATTTCGAGTCGCTCTGGTGGGTGTGGTGGCTGGGGGACGCGACGAGCGACCTGTTGGTGGCTCCGGTGCTGTTAACCTGGGCGTCCGGGTCTTGGGTCCCCCGGCCGCGATTCCGCCTCGTCGAGGCCGTCGGCCTGCTGGCTGGCCTGGTCGCCATGAGCCTGCTGGTCTTTGCCGAGAAGCCGGTTACGGCCCTAGCGGGCCACTCACTCGTGTACGTTGTCTTCCCCTTCATCGTCTGGGCGGCCTTGCGTTTCGGCCAGCGGGGTGTCACGGCGATGATTTTTTTCATCTCCGGCATCGCCCTCTGGTGCACGGCCAACGACCTGGGCCCATTCGCCCGCAGCACGGCGCATGAGAACCTGATTCTGCTGCAACTGTTCATGGCGGTGGTCGCGGCCACAGGACTGTTGCTCGGAGCGGCGATCAGCGAGCGCGACCGGGCGGAGCGGCGGCAGGCAGCCGACTACGCCGTCACCCAGGTACTGGCCAAGTGCCCCACTTTGAAGGAAGCGGCCCCGCGGATCCTGCGCTCGGTCTGCGAGTGTCTGGGCTGGGACGTGGGCATCCTCTGGGAGGTGGACGCGCGGACGGACGCGCTGCGCTGTGTCGAGGTCTGGCAACGGCCGCCCATGCGGGCACCGGAGTTCGAGGCGGTCTCCCGGCAGTGTACTTTCCGCCGGGGGACCGGGCTGCCCGGCCGGGTCTGGGCCAGCGGCACCCCCACCTGGATCCCGGATGTCGCCCGCGACCTCAATTTTCCCCGCGCCCCCGCGGCCGCCCATGAGGGACTGCACGGGGCCTTCGGCTTCCCCATCCGGATCGGGGACCGGATTGTCGGCGTAATCGAGTTCTTCCATCGCCAGATCCGCCGGCCCGACGACGACCTCCTACAGATGTTCGCGGCCGTCGGCAGTCAGATCGGTCAGTTCATCGACCGCAAGCAGGCCGAGGAGGCAGTGCGGCAGCAGCGCGAGGAGCTGTTGGCCCGGGAGCAGGCAGCGCGGGCCGACGCCGAGGCCGCCCGCCGCCGTCTCGCCTTCCTGGCCGAGGCCAGCGCCATCTTGGCCGCCTCCCTCGATTACCCCACGACCCTGGCGAGTGTGGCCCGGCTGGTGGTCCCCTCCCTGGCCGACTGGTGTGCCGTCGAGGTGGTCGGCGAGGACCGCTCTGTCGAGCAAGTGATCGTGGTCCACGGGGACCCCGCCAAGGAGGAGCTGGCCCACCAGTTGCAACAGTGCTACCCGCGCATCCCGGACCCCCTTTACGGGGTCGCCCGCGTCCGGCACACCGGCCAACCCGAGCTGTACCCCGAGGTCTCCGATTCCTTGCTGGAGCAATTCGCTCGCGACCCGGAGCAGCAGCGCATCCTCCGCGGGCTGGGGCTGCGGTCCGCCATGATGGTGCCGCTGCCGTCCCGTGAGCGCGTCCTCGGCGTCATCACCTTCGCCTCTGACCGGCCTGGGCGGCGCTATGGCCCGGAGGACCTGGTACTAGCCCAGGATCTGGCCGACCGCTGTGCCGCCGCCCTTGACAACGCCCGCCTGTACGGCGCGGCCCGCGAGGCCGACCGACGGAAGGACGAGTTTTTGGCGATGCTCGCCCACGAGCTGCGCAACCCGCTCGCCCCTATTCGCACGGCGGTGCAGATCCTGGGCCTGACCGGCACCGACACGGCGGCTGCCGCCCGGGCCCGCGAGATCATCGAGCGCCAGGTCCGGCACATGACGCGCCTGGTGGACGACCTGCTCGATGTTTCCCGCATCACCCGCGGCCAAATTAAGCTACAGAAGGAACCGACCGACCTGGGGGCGGTTACGGCCCGCGCCGTTGAGACTTGCCGCGCTCTCATCGACGCCCGTGGCCACGAGCTGACGGTCGAGTTGCCAACCGAACCGGTCTGGCTGGAAGCCGACCCGGCCCGGCTAGAGCAGGTGATCTGCAACCTGCTGACCAATGCCGCCCGCTACACCGAGCCGCACGGCCGTATCAGCGTCGTCGTCCGGCAGGAGGGGCCCGAGGCGGAGCTGCGTGTGCGGGACACTGGCATCGGCATTCGTCCGGAAATGCTGCTGCGGGTCTTCGACCTGTTCGCCCAGGCGGACCGCTCGCCGGACCAGGCCCCGGAGGGGCTGGGGATCGGTCTGACGTTGGTGCGCCGCCTGGTGGAATTGCACGGCGGCCGGGTGACGGCCGCTAGCGCCGGCCCTGGTCAGGGGAGCGAGTTCGTGGTGCGGCTGCCCGTCTTGCCTGGAGCGGCGGCGCCGGTTGAAGGCAGGATAGCACCATCGTCGGTCGGTCGGCGCCGCCGCGTGCTGGTGGTCGATGACAACGTGGATGCGGCGGAGAGCCTGGCCATGCTGCTGCGGCTGGAGGGGCATGAGGTCATGGTCGCCCACGACGGCCCGGCGGCGCTGGCGGCGGCCCAGGTTTGTCGGCCGGAGGTCGTCTTCCTGGACATCGGCCTGCCCCAAGGGATGAGCGGCCACGAGGTGGCCCTGCGGCTGCGCGAACTGCCCGGCATGGAGAAGGCCTTCTTGGTGGCGGTGACCGGCTTCGGCCAGGACGAGGACCGCCAGCGCTCGCACCGGGCTGGCTTCGACCTCCACCTGACCAAGCCCGTGGACCCCGACGAGCTGCGCCGCTTGCTGGCGGACCGGGAAGAGGTGGGGGCCGTCGGTCAGCCGAACCCCTCGGGAGCGGCATCGACGCCATAGACATCCCGGCTCGGGCGGCAGCCGGGGATGTGGAAATCGGGTAGGTTCAACGACTCGTCCCCGACGACGAAGCCATGCCGTCCCGTTTCAGCGCGGACTTTTGGCCGCTCGATGCGAGGCGCTGAAACAGCTCTACTCGTGCAAGACCGAGGCTCCGCACCGACTCTCCTTGCCGCTGCTGCGTGGGCTTCGACCGCGGTTGGGAGCGGCGCGATTGGGCCCCTCTTCGCAACTTAATTACTAGGGTAGGAGGATGTTGCTGATGAGCGGCCCTAGCACTCCCGACCCGGAACAGTTGCTGCGCCAGGCCCAGGCGGGTGATTCCCAGGCTCTGGGAGAACTGCTGGAACTGTATCGCAACTACCTGACCGTGCTGGCTCGGCTGCAAATCGGACGGCAGCTTCAGGGCAAGGTGGACGCCTCGGATGTGGTACAAGACACTTTCTTGAAAGCCCATCGCGATTTCGCACGGTTTCGTGGAGAGACGGAGGGAGAATGGATCAGCTGGTTACGGCAGGTCTTGACAGGCTGCCTAATCCAACTGATCCGGCACTACTGCGGCACGCAGCGGCGCAATGTTCGGCTGGAGCGCGCTCTGGCCCAGGAGCTAGACCAGACTTCCCAGGCGCTTGATCAGGGCCTGGTAGCGCGACAGAGTTCCCCCAGCCATCAGGCGGTGCGCCGCGAGCGCGCTGTACTCGTGGCCGATGCCCTGGGGAGTTTGCCTGATGACTACCGGGAAGTAATTCTCCTGTCACACTTCGAGGGGATGAGTTTTCCTGAGGTCGCCCGTCACATGGGCCGCAGTCTGGATAGTGTCAAGAACCTCTGGGCCCGCGCCCTGGTCCGCCTGCGGCGTGCGTTGAGAGACCGCCTATGAATGCGGCAAACGACTTACAGCTAGAAACACCGGGTGGGTCCGCAGCGATGGCGGCTGACCTTCGGGTCGTCCGCGCCCTGGAAGCGTACCGCGCTGCCGCCGAGGCAGGGCAGCCCCTGGACCGGGAACGTTTCTTGCAGGAACACGCCGAGATCGCCGCCGAGTTGGCAGAGTGTTTGGAAGGTTTCGAACTGGTCCGCGAGACTGCAGCCCGCCTCGTTGCTGGCGCCGATGAATCGGCTTCTGCGGCCGAGTTGCCCGCGGGAACCACCCTGGGCGACTTCCGTATTGTCCGTGAAATAGGGCGGGGTGGGATGGGCGTGGTCTATCAGGCCGACCAGCTCTCGCTGGGCCGGCGCGTTGCCCTGAAGGTGCTCCCCTTTGCGGCTGCGCTCGATGGCCGGCAGCTGCAACGGTTCAAGAATGAGGCGCAGGCCGCGGCCCAGCTGCACCACACCAACATTGTGCCGGTCTTCGCCGTGGGCAGTGAACGCGGCGTGCATTACTACGCCATGCAGTTCATCGACGGGCAACCGCTCACTGCCCTGATCCGCGAGCTACGCCATCTTGCCGGGCTCGACCGCGCAGGACCGGCCGGCCCCCCCTCCAAGCTGACGAACAGTTTCATGGCCGGGCACTGGGTACCGGCCTTCCCTCCCCCTTCCTCTCTCTCCCCCGAGAGGAGGAAGGAGGAGAGCGGCGAAGCCTCGGCCGTGGGCGCTGCGCCGACGCTCGTCCGGGCCGAGGCCACGGCCACGGTCGAAACACTAATCCACGGACTAGCGTTCTTTCGGTCCGTGGCCCACCTCGGCATTCAGGCGGCAGAGGCCCTGGAACACGCCCATCAGGAGGGCGTGATTCACCGAGACATCAAGCCGGCCAACTTGTTGCTCGATGCGCGGGGCCATCTCTGGGTAACCGATTTCGGCCTGGCCCAGTGCCGCAGCGATCCCCGGCTGACGGCTACCGGTGATCTTGTTGGTACGCTGCGCTACATGAGCCCCGAGCAGGCGCTGGCGCGGCGTGGCCTGGTGGACCACCGCACGGATATTTATTCTCTGGGCATTACCCTCTACGAGTTGCTCACGCTTGAATCAGCCTTTCCCGGCCAGGACCGCGAGGAGCTGCTCTGCCAGATTGCCTTCACCGAACCGCGGCCGCCGCGCCGCCTCTGCCGGGCGATTCCCGCCGATCTGGAGACAATCGTACTCAAGGCGATTGCCAAGGCGCCCGAGGAGCGCTATGCCACGGCCCAGGAGTTGGCTGATGACCTGCGCCGTTTCCTCAACACCGAGCCGATCCTGGCGCGGCGGCCCAGTGTGTGGGAGCGGGCGCGCAAGTGGGCATGGCGGCATCGGACGGCCGTCACCATGGCGCTGCTGTTGCTGATTGGGGCCGTGGTAGTCCTGGCCGTTGGTGCCTGGCTGCTCTGGCAGGCCCAGATGCAGACCCAGGCCGCTCTGGAGGAATCGCGGAGAAGCCTGCGCGTAGCCGATCAGGCCCAGATGCAGACCCAGGCAGCCCTGGAGGAATCGCGGAGAAGCCTGCGCGTAGCCGATCAGGCCGTGGACGACATGTACACCCAGGTGGCCGAGCAGTGGCTGGACCGCCAGCCGCACCTGGAGCCGGTGCAGCGCGAGTTTCTGCTCAAGGCCCTGCGCTACTACGAAGATCAGGCCCGCCGACCCCAGACCGACCCCGAGACGCGCAGCCAGGCGGCCCGCGCTTATCACCGGGTGGCCAAGATTCATCACAAGCTCGGCGACCGGGACCAGGTCTTCGCGGCGTGTGACCAGGCCATCGCGCTCGGCACGGAGTTGGTTGAAGAGCAGCCCGATGAGCCGGCCCACCAGTACCAACTGGCCCTTAGTCACAACTGCCGGGCAATGGTATTGGCCGAGGCAGGTCGGCCGGGCGAAGCGGAGTTGGAGAGCCGCCGCGCCGTGGAGTTGCTGAGCAAGTTGGCCATGCGGTCGGCCGACCCGGCGCACCGGCGGACCCTGGCCCAGGTCCGCAGCAACCGCGGCTGCCTGTTCCTGGCGGTCGGCGAACTCGAAGAGGCCGAGGGTTGCCTCCGGCTGGCGGCGGAGGAGGCGGAGAAGCTCGTGCAAGAAGCCCCCGCTCAGGCGGACGCTGTCGCCACGCTGGCCGGCTGCCTGCTCAACCAGGCCTGTTTGTTGAGAGTCCGCGGACGACAGCAGGAAGCGGAACCGATTTGCTACCGTGCTCGGGAACTCTGGGCCGGACTGGCCCATCGTTACCCGGCCGAACCTTTCTACCGGCGCTACCTGGCCATGGCCCTGAATAACCTTGGCGGCATCCTGGACGACCTCAACCGGCCGTGGGAAGCGCAGCGGATCCTAGAACATGCCCTGGAACTGCGCGTCCGCCTGGCGACGGACTTCCCGGGCGTGCCGGCTTATCTCCACGAGGAGGCCGAAAGCCGGATGAACCTGGCCGTCGTTCTGGAGAAGACCCGCCAGTACCAGCGCGCGGAGTCGGCCTACCGCGCGACGCTGAGGGTGCGGGAGAAATTGGCCGGCGACTTTCCAGAGGTCGCCGACTACCAGTTTGGCCTGGCCTTGACGCGGTACAGCTTGGCTGTGCTGCTCCTCCAGCGCGGTGAACCGGCCGCAAGCTGCTGCGATTTGCTGGAACAGGCCCTCGTCCCGCTGCGCGCCGCCCTTGAGAAGTACCCGCGGAATGTCGCCTATCTCAAGTTGTACTTGCAGATCTGCCGCAATCTTGCGCCCGTGCAGGAGCAGATGGGGAAGTCCGACGAAGCGCGGCGGACCCTGGAGCAGGCAGTTGTCTGCGGGAGAGAGTTGGTCCGTCTTGTGGCCACCGTACCGGACTATCACAGCGAGCTGGGGGCCAGCCTAAATAACCTGGCTCGCCGCTTGATCGACCTGGGGGAAGTGGGCGAAGCGCGCCGCCTGTTGGAAGAAGCAATCGAACACCAGCGGCTCGCCCTGAAGACCAATCCGCAGAGCCCAAAATTCCGCCGGTTTCTCCGAAATCACTATGTCAATCTCGCCGAGGCGCTGGTTCGCCTCGGCGAACACGCCGAAGCGGTCCGCGCGGCCGAGGAACTGCCGCGCCTTTACCCCCAAGATGGGAGCGACCTTGTCCGTACCGCCGAGTTCTTGAGCCGCTGCGTGCCCCTCGCTGCCACGGATGAACGGCTCTCGCCGGAGCGAAGAGAGGAGTTGGTCCAGGCGTATGGCTTACGTGCTGTCGGCCTGCTGCAACAGGCCCTGGACTCCAAAGCGACGACGGTTCCTGCGCTGAAGGACCAGCCAGCTTTCAAGCCCCTGCATGCCCGTGAGGATTTCCGGAACCTTCTCCGGGAGTAGGGGGCTTGTCCCCAGGCCTTCTGCCTGGGTGATGTTTCCGTGCAAACGAAGTGTGGCGTCCGAGTTGCGCGCCCAGCAGCCGTGCGCGCCCGGGGCTGGGGTAGCGTCTGTCTAGTCCCGCTTTATCTTCCGTAACCCTTGCAACAGGAGTTTTCTCTCATGGCACTGACCTGGTTGCACCACTGGATGCGCGGCTCATCCTCCCGACGCTCTGCTCACAAACCGACACGGCGCCGCTCCGCCCTGCTACGGGTTGAAGCGCTGGAGGAACGGACCGTTCCCGCCATTCACCGCTGGACCGGCCTGGGCAGCAACAACAACTGGACCACCGCCGCCAACTGGGACATCGGCGCGCCCAACTCTCCCGACGACATCCTGGTCTTTCCCCTGGGCGCGCTGCGGACCACCAACGTCAACAACTTCCCGCTCGACACCGAGTTCGCGGGTCTGCGTTTCGAGGGCGGCGGCTTCACCATCTCCGGTAACCGCCTTCGCCTCGGCGCGCAAGGCATCACCACTACCGGCGGCAGCACACTCATCCAGATGGACCTTCAGCTGACAAGCCTTGCCACCCCAATCGACGTGACCGGGACGCTGCAAATCGGCAACGCCACGGCCGGCTCCATCTCCGGACCGAGGGCCGGCTTCGTCAAGGACGGCCCGGGCACGTTGATCCTGGGACGGGCCAACAGTTACAGCGGACAGACCCGCGTGACGGAAGGCATCCTGAACATCCAGAACAGCACGGCCCTGGGAGGCACCGACACCACCCTGCTGCCCGGCAACACGATCGTCACGGCCGGCGCGGTCCTGGAGCTGCAAGGGGGCGTGAACGTGACGGCCGAGGAATTGCGACTCGGCGACGGGGCCTTGACGGCCGGCACACTGCGCAGCGTCAGCGGCACCAACACCTGGGGCGGAAAGGTGATCCTCAATAGCACCGCCACCATTGACGTACGCGCCAACGCCTTGACAATCAGCGGCGTGATCAGCTCGCCGGGCGTCGCCAACGCCGGCCTGACCAAGGAAGGCCCTGGCACCCTCACACTCGCCGGCAGCCAATCCAACACTTACACCGGCGTCACAACCCTAAACGACGGCACCCTGCAACTCGACAAGCAGGGCGGCTTCATTCCCACGGCCGTACCCGCGGGGCTGGTCGTCGCGGCAGGGCGCGTATCTTTATTAGGGGGCGTGGTCCGCTACCTCAACGGGGGACCCCAGATCGAGGGGCCGATCACAGTCAATCGCTTCGGCATCCTCGACATTAACAATCAGTCCACGTTCCTCAGCCAGGTGACGCTTAACGGCGGCAGCATCCAGATAGGGAGCAGCGGCCTGCTCGCCCTGAACAACGTGACGGCCACGTCGGTCGGCAACACGCCGGCGTCAATCCAGGGCACGGCACTGGGTGGGCTGCAGGGCACCGTCCGCTTTACGGTCCAGGACGGCCCGGCCGAGGTGGACCTGAACGTGCCCGCCCAGTTCGGCGAATTCTTCCAATCGCCCTGGATCAAGGACGGCCCCGGCCGCATGCAGGTGTCGGGCGCCAATTTGAACACCGACGCCATCACCATCGAGGCCGGCACCTTGCGCATCACCAATCCCACTGCGCTGGGACCGGCCGGGTCGGCGCAGACCGAGGTCAAAAGCGGCGGCACACTGGAAGTTATCCGCTCCGCTGGCGGCAGCTTGTCCTTCGATGTGGATGAGAACCTGATCCTTGCCGGCGCGGGTGCCGGCAATGCCGGGGCCTTGGTGACCCAGGGCACCCAGGGCATCCAGAACATCCGCTTCCTCCGGCCCGTAACCCTGACCGGCAATACCACGGTCCGTACGGACGGCAACACGGACGGCTTCACGTTCTTCAACGCAGCCCTCAGTGGCGACTTTGACCTGACCAAGACCGGGGACGCCACCCTGGCCCTCGGGGCTGCCAACCCTGGCTATGGCGGCCTGACAATAGTGCTGCAGGGCGTCCTGGAGGTGAGGGACGCCGCCCAGGGCCTCGGCTCATCCGCGGCGGGCGACGGGACCGTGGTGCGGTCAGGGGCGACGCTCAGCTTCGGCAACGGCAGCAGCGCCGAGCCGCTGACGCTCAATGGTGCCGGCGCCCCGGGCCTGGGTGTTCGGGCGGCGGCCTTGCGCGGCTTGGGGGTCGTCACCCTCACCGGGCCGATCACACTGGCAAGTAACACAACGATTGGTGGTGCTGGTGACGGTGATGGTGTACTGAACCTCGCCGGCGCGATCAGCGGGCCGTTCGACCTGACCGTCGTCACTGACACGGTGATCTTCTCCGGCACCCAGCCGAACACCTACGGTACTACCCAGGTGCTTGGAAGGGGGAACCTGACGCTCAACAAGTCCCCCAATACCAACGCTATTCCCGGCGCCCTGATCATCCAGCGCGACGCTCAGGCCAACCTCTCGGGTGTGGTGTTCGTGAAGAGCCCGGAACAGATTCCTGATACCGCACCGATCACGATCGACGGCGGCATCCTGCTCCCGGACGCCGACGAAACCATCGGGCCGCTGACCTTGAACAACGGCACGGTGACGCCATCCGGCACGCCCACTACTCTTCTGACCCTCAAGGGCGATGTGTCCGTGAGCGGCAATTCCTTCCTGGAGGGCAATGTGTCACTCGGCAGCACAACGCGGACCTTTACGGTCGCTAGCGGCGGCAAACTGATCGTCACGGGTGGCCTGAGTGGCGGCGGGGGCCTGATCAAAGCCGGCCCAGGGACCATGGAACTCCGGGGCACCAACAGCTTCACCGGCGCGACCGCGGTCAACGAAGGCATCCTGTTCGTGGGCCAAGACATCACCAGCCCGGTCACGGTCAACGCCGGGGCCACCCTGACCGGCAACTCCAGCGGGTTCTTCACCGGGGAGTTTGGAGATATCACCGTCGCTGGCGGTACTCTGAATCCGGGCAACGACCCCTTCTTAAGCACCCCCGCGGGGATTATGAAGGCCACCGGCGCCGCCAGCCTCAACTCCGCTTCTACCTTTCATGTGGACATCGGCGGCACAACTCCTGGCTCAAACGGCCACGATCAGCTGAACCTCCAGGGCAATGGCACGATCAATCTCGGCAATGCCCGACTCGACGTTGCCTTCTTCGGCGGCTTCCAGTCGGCCGTGGGCAACACCTACACTATTGTCAAGAACGACACCAGCAACCCGATCAATGGCTTCTTCACCGACGCCGCGGGAGCGGTCATCCCCCAGGGCGGGGAGATCGTGGTCAACGGCGTGCGTCTCCGCATCAACTACTCGGGCGGCGACTTCAACGACGTGGTGCTGACCCACATCAGCAGCCCGAGCGCAGCGGAAGACCTGGCCATTACTCCGCCCGTCATTGCCGAGGGGGGCATCGTTGAGCTGACCGGTCGGCTGACTGACCCCGACCAGCTGGATACGCTGACGTTGGAGGTGGACTGGGGCGACGGCTCGGCGCTGGAAACCTTCACCGATATCGGCCGCGGCGAGTTCCGCATCCCCCATCAATACCTGGAAGCCGGCCGCTACACCGTCCGTCTTTCCTGGCGCGACGAAGCCGGCGGCGGCAACTCGCAGGAACTGACCGTGACCGTGGTGGATCGGGTGCCGGGCGTCGTGAGCGTGGTCATCAACGACGGCTCGGCCCAGCGCTCCAAGGTGACTAGCATCACGGTGACGTTCACGGACATTGTCACGCTTGCCCCCGGCGCCTTTGAGCTGCGTCGGCAGGGAGGCAATACCGTCAACCTGCAGGTTGCCACATCGGTGGTCAATGACCGGACCGTGGCGGTACTCACCTTCACGGGCCCGGACATCATCGGCGGCTCACTGGCCGACGGCAATTACACGCTTACGATCAACAGCGCCCTCGTCCACGACAACTTCGGACAGGCGCTCGATGGCGATGGCGACGGCGTGCTGGGCGGCGACCGTGTGGACTCGTTCTTCCGGTTGTTCGGCGACGCCGACGGCGACCGCGACGTGGACCGGCGGGACCTGGCTCTGTTCCGGAGCACGTTCCGCAAGCGGGCTGGCGACCCCGGCTTCCTTGCCTTCTTCGACTTTGACGGGGATGGCGATGTGGACCGGCGCGACCAGAGGGAGTTCAACAAGCGGCGGGGCCGGACGCTCCGCGCCTAACCGGGAACATGAAGGAAACGAGCCCCGCCGCCGCAACGGCTCAGGTGCTGGGCGACACCGGGGTCCCAAGTAGGCCGTTTTTCCAAACGGACCTACCACGCCGGCGGCGGGGCTTTCTGCCAATCAGTGGCTAGGGGCTTCAAGCCACCGATGCTTTGTTCGTGCCAACTCCCAGGCCCGGGGGTGCCATCTGGGGTGGCTAGGGTGGAGCACAGCGACACCCCGGTGCGGCATCCCAGGACTTCGTAGGGTCTTCTGCGATCAACGGCCAACCCTGGCGTGCGCCCCAGGACTCACGGCAGACCGAGCTGCGGACTTGACGAGCCGGTTGCTCAGGCGGACAATCCATCGGTGTACTCCCTGCCTCGCCCCCCAATCCAGAACATGCCTTGCTTCCGTCGCATGACCACACTGCTCTTTGGCAACGGCACCATCATCCTCGCAGACCGGCTGCTCGCCGGCGGACAGGTTGAGGTGGACGGCGAGCGCATCACTGCCGTCCGGGCCTCGCCCCGTCCCCGGTCGGACGGCCCTGTCCAGGTCATCGACCTGCACGGCGGCTACCTGGTGCCCGGCTACGTGGACCTGCACGTCCACGGCGGCGCGGGGGCCGACTTCATGGACGGCACCGCGGAGGCCTTCCGCACCGTCTGCCGGGCG
>DATLYH010000007.1:0-15201 GCA_035575035.1 Gemmataceae bacterium | reverse complement strand
CTCCCCCGAAGCGGGGGCGAGGGGCGAAGTAGTTCCTCCCCTCTCCCCTCCCTGAGGGGAGAGGGGGCAGGGGTGAGGGGACTCGCAAGCTAACCGGTCAGCCGCTGCACTAGCTGCGGCAGCACCTGCCCCGATGGGCCGAACAGGCAAGCGTCGGCCAGCCGGCTGGCCGAGGTGCGCTCCAGGTTGACCTCGATCACGCTCGCCCCGGCCGACCGGGCCAGGTCGATCAACCCCGCCGCCGGATAAACCTGGGCGCTGGTGCCGACCACCAGGAAACAATCGCACTGCCCGGCCGCCGCTTCCGCCTTCAACCAAATGTCCTCGGGGAGGCCCTCGCCGAACCACACCACGTCCGGCCGCAACAGGGCGCCGCAGGACGGACAATGCGGCAACTCGTCGAGCGGCTCGCCGGCCCGCTCGGTGACTCGGCCGCAGCCAGTGCAGCGCACCCGGTTTAGATTGCCGTGGATCTCCAAAACATGCCGGCTGCCGGCGGCTTGATGCAGACCGTCCACGTTCTGCGTGATCAGGGCGAAGTGTGGGCTGCCGAAGCGATCCTCCAGGGCGACCAGGGCCAGGTGGCCGGGGTTGGGCCGGGCCGAGCGTATCGCTGCCCGGCGCATGTGGTAGAAGCGCCAGACCAGGGCTGGATCGCGACGGAAGGCCTCCGGCGTGGCCACGTCCTCGACCCGATGCCCTTCCCAGAGCCCGCCCGCACCGCGGAACGTCGCCAGCCCGCTCTCGGCCGACACGCCGGCGCCGGTCAGCACCGCCACCCGTTGGGTTCGGCGCAGCAAGTCGGCCGCCCGCGCCAGCGCCTCTTCCAGATCATCGTCCACGGGATGGTGCATGGTTCAATAGTCCCTCCCCTTCGGACGGTAGCGGCCGCGATCCTCGTCCTCCTCGCGGTCGTCGTAGCCGCGGTCGTCGGAGTCGTCGTATTCCTCCTCCTCGTAACGCTGGCGGCGTTTCCGGGGACGGTCGGTGAAGGCGGCCGAGAAGGCCGGCAAGAAGAGAATGACCAGCAGGACGAGGGAATAAATGATGAACACCGCCCCGGCCCCGATGACGCCCACGGTGGTTCCCAAGGACTCGGCGGGTGACTGAGGAGGTAGGGCACCCAGACCTTGTTTCTGGAGGAACAACTTTTGCCACCTCTCGGTCGCCGGCTTCACGAACGCTAACTCGTAAACGACGTAACCCGTGTGCAGGAGAATCGACAGGATACCGTAGACCAGGGAAACCCACCGGGCCCAGTTCTGCATCATCAGCAACCCGATCCCCGCGGCGATAAGGACGATGCCGAGGATCAGCACCAGGGCACCCCGGCCGATTTCGATGGCCTGGTAACCCGGCAACTCGCGGTTCAGGTACGCAAGCATGTCCTGGATGGGGTTGGGCCCCCCGCCAACGGTTCGGGTGCTCCCCAGGCCCGCGATGACCAGGTGGGCCCCGAGTCCGCAGAAACCGCAGAGTAGTCCCAGGCCGCCGATGACCATGTTGAGAATGGCCATCACTATCACAATCGTAGGGCGCTCACGAGCCATGACGGTTCTTCCTCTCAAGGGACGCCCCCACCTGCGGGGTTGCGGATTGAGGATACCGCCTGGGAAAGGGGATTACAAGGAGCCGAAGCCTGGGCGGACCGGACCACCCGGCGAGGGACAGGTCAGGGCGAGGGCGGCAAGATTTTTTGCACTACCCTCTTACATTGACGTTTCCTCTCGTGTAACAATATAAGGTCCATGTACGGGCAGAGGGGCAGGGAGGCTGTGCCGGCCCCAGGAGGGGCCGATCGGGTAGGCACCAACCAACGAGTGGGAAAGGCTTTCATGATCTCCCCAGTCTCGCGCAGTCATCCCCCATCCATCTTGCTCGTGGAGGATGACGAGCTCGTCCGGGACGCGATGTACTGCACGCTGGTCCGGGAAGGATACCTGGTTCATACGGCGGCGACCGGGCACGATGCGATCGGCCTGCTCAAGACGCCGCTCTCCCCCATCGACGTAGTGCTGCTTGACATAAAACTGCCCGACGTCAGCGGTATCGACCTGTGCGCCCGCCTGCGGGAGATGTACCCCGATCTGCCTGTGGTCGTGTGCACCGGCCAGGCCGATCCGGACGAAGCGGCGGAGTTGCTCAAACTCGGCGTCCACCGCTATTTCTGCAAGCCGATCGCCATGGACGAGCTGCTGGCCACCGTGGAAGCGGCCCTGCCGTAAGGCGGGACCTCCTCGTGGTCAGGACCCGGAAGCCGTTCTCGGCGCTTTGGCAGACGGATTGCTGAGCCGGTCCCACGAACCAGGGACGGGGCGGCATCCTCGAGGCCGGCACCGTTCACGGATCTGGGCCCCTTTCCTGGGAGCACTTCGGGGTGCCGTTTCCTCGGCACGATGCCGGCCCGGGAGTTCCGTCGGTGGAGCGACAACGCGATAACGGAATTGTGGGTGTCCCTCATCCCTTCACGGAGGTTAACCATGCAAGAGCTACAAGGCAAGCGGGCGGCGATCCTGGTCGAGCAGATGTACCAGGAGATGGAGGTCTGGTATCCGATTTACCGGCTGCGCGAGGCCGGCTGCAAGGTGACGGTCGTTGGGCCCGAGGCAGGGAAGGAATACCCCAGCAAGCTCGGCTACCCCGTCAAGAGCGACAAGGCAGCGAAGGATGTCTCGGCCGACGACTTCGACCTGCTGATCATCCCCGGCGGCTACGCCCCCGACCACATGCGCCGGCACGAGGCCATGATTCGCCTGACCAGCGACATGGTCGAGCAGGGCAAGATCGTCGCAGCCATCTGTCACGGCGCCTGGATGCTCTGCTCGACACAGGCGCTGAAGGGCCGCAAGGCCACCTGCTTTTTCGCCATCAAAGATGACGTGATCAACGCCGGCGGCAAGTATGTGGATGCCGAGGTGGTCCGCGACGGCAACCTGATCACCAGCCGCAAACCCGACGACCTGCCGGCGTTCATGCAGGCGATCATCCAGGCGGCCCGGGAAGCAAAGCCGAGCCTGGCCGCGGCGGGACGATGATTCACGTCATTTTACCGATGCAGGTCAGCCCATGGCTGGACGACGGCTGCGCGGCGTAAGACCGCGGCAAGCGATTCAGGCCTTTGTGCGGGCCGGTGGCGTTCGGCGTAAGAAGGGACGTGGGGATCATGTAAACATCAAGATGCCGACCGGCGTGATCGTAACCATACCCAACCGCGGCACGCTCAAGGTCGGCCTGTTGAAAGCAGCGATTGCCAAGGCCGGTTTGACGGAAGACCAGTTTCTCGACTTGTTGTGAGGGAGCCATGGAATTCACGGTCGTTGTCCACGAAGCCGAGGAAGGAGGCTACTGGGTTGAGGTGCCTGCACTCCCGGGCTGTTTTTCGCAAGGCGAAACGCTGGACGAGACACTCCAGAACGTGCGCCGGGCTATCCGGAGTCACGTTGAGGCCTTGAAGGAAGAGGGGATGCCGGTACCTGCCGAGGGAGAGCTCCTCCTTGCGCGTGTTGCCATCTAAGTCGGGTTGCGGTGTCCCATGGGTCCGGTGCGCGTCAAGTACTACGGCTTGCTGGCGCTGACCCGGCGGCAGTACCTTTTCTGCCAGGCCGTCCTGCTGGTTCTGTTCCTGATTGTGATGGCCGTCATGCTCGCCGTGCCGATGCCGGACGCCCTCCGGGAGGCGGCTCGCACCGACTTCAAGGCGCGCCTGATCAAATTCCTCTGGGACAATTTCCTCTGGATCGGCCTGGTCGTGCTGGTCCTGGAGGGGATCGAAACCGTTATCATGCTGCAAAAGTTTGCCCGCCTGGAAGCAGGGCAAGGGGCCGGCCCGCCGGGGACGGAGCCGACGGTCGGACCGAAGTGAAAGCCAATCATCAATCGCGGGTTGAACCATGCCATCGCAAGCCTACGCCCCGACCAAAGAAGACAAATTCGCCTTCGGCATCTGGTGCCTGCAAAACCGCGGTCGCGATCCATTCGGCGACGTGACCCGGCCGGAGCTGTCGGCCCTGGACGCCATCCGCGGCCTGGCCCAGCGCAACTGCTACGGCTTCGAGTTCCACGACAACGACCTCATCCCCTTCGGCGCCAGTGCCGCCCAGCGCGATCAGATCCTCCGCGACCTGAAAAAGGCCCTGGCCGATTGGGGCATCAAGCCGACCATGGCCACTACCAATCTCTTCTATCATCCTGTCTTCAAGGACGGCGCCTTCACCAGCACCGACCCGGCCGTCCGCGCCTACGCCACCCAGAAGGTGATGAACTGCCTTGACATCGCCGCCGAGTTGGGCACCCCAATCTTCGTCTTCTGGGGCGGCCGCGAGGGGGTCGAGGTGGACGCCAGCAAGGACCCAGTCGAGGCGACCAAGTGGTTCCGCGAGGCGATCAATTTTCTGTGCGAGTACGTCCTGGCCAACGACTACGATATCAAGTTCTCGATTGAGCCGAAGCCCAACGAGCCGCGCGGCGACCTCTACCTGCCGACCGTCGGCAGCGTGCTTGCCTTCATCGCCACCCTTGACCACCCCGACATGGTTGGCATCAACCCGGAAACGGCCCACATCAAGATGGCCGGGCTCAACCCCTATCACGAGTTTGCCCAGGCGCTGGAGGCCGGCAAGCTACTCGATGTCCACCTCAACGGCCAGAAGCCGCTCCGCTTCGACCAGGACCTTAGCTTCGGCAGCGACGACCTGAAGGAGGCGTTCTTCACCACCAAGCTGCTGGTGGACCACCAGTACGCCGGCACCATCGGCTTCGACGCCCACCCCTACCGCACCGAGGCCGACCCGTGGGACTTCGTGGACCGCAA
Organism: Gemmataceae bacterium; assembly: GCA_035575035.1. Classification (GTDB taxonomy): domain Bacteria; phylum Planctomycetota; class Planctomycetia; order Gemmatales; family Gemmataceae; genus DATLYH01. The sequence continues at coordinate 10,391 of DATLYH010000007.1, read as the reverse complement.
CATGCGGACTTACAAGATCCTCAAGGAGAAGGTGCAGCGCTTTAACGAAAACCGGGAGATCCAGGATCTGCTTAAAGAGATCCACGGCGCCAGCGCCAACCTGGCCGGCTTCCTGGCCAAGTACAGCAAGGACCAGGCGAAGAAGTTGAAGGAGATGTCGTTTGATGTTGATGCGCTGGCGTCGCGGCGGCTGCCGTATGAGCGGCTCGACCAACTGGTGACGGAGTTGCTGCTTGGCGTGCTCTGAGCGCCTCGTCCTCAGACCGAACCCGGCACCGGCTGCCGCAGCGCCGGGCAGTGTTCCGAACGGCGCGGCCGGGCGGCGGGACCGTCGAGTGCGTTCCGGACTGCCTGGGCCAACGCCTCCGGGGCGAACGGTTTGAGCAAGAGGTTCGTCTCCCCTTGCTGTAGGCCGTGCCGAGTCAGGGCGCTGTCGGTGTACCCCGACATGTAAAGCACCTTCAGGTCGGGCCGGGCCTCTCCCAGCCGCTGGGCCAGGGCGACGCCGCTCAGCGTCGGCATGATGATGTCGGTCAGCAGAAGGTCGATCGGCCCCGGGTGCTCCCCGAAAAGGGCCAGGGCCGCCTCGCCGCTGGCAGCCTCCAGCACGGTATAGCCGTACCGCTGCAAGATGTCCCGGGCCAGCGCTCGAACCGCGTGCTCGTCTTCCACCAGGAGGATGGTTTCCCGCCCCTCCTGGAATGCCGGGGCCGACTGTCGTTCGGAGGATGACCCCGGGATCAGAGGAAGGTAGATGCGGAAGGTGCTGCCCCGGCCCGGGGCGCTCTCGACCTCGATATGGCCGCCGGACTGCTTGACGATGCCGTAGACGGTGGCCAATCCTAGTCCGGTCCCTTTGCCGAACTCCTTGGTAGTGAAGAACGGTTCGAAGATCCGCGCCTTGGTTGCCTCGTCCATGCCGCAGCCGGTGTCGGTCACCGCCAGCAGGACGTGCGGGCCGGGCTGGGCCCCCGGGTGGGCGGCGACATGGGCGGCATCCAGCACCACGTTCCGGGTTTCGACGGTGAGCCGGCCCCCCTGCGGCATGGCGTCGCGGGCGTTGACCACCAGGTTCATAATCACCTGTTCGATCTGCCCGGGATCCGCCTTGATCCGGCTCGGGACATCGGCCGGCGCGATGACGAATTCGACGTCCTCGCCGACCAGGCGGCCCAGCATCTTTTCCATGTCGGCAAGCAGGGTGTTGAGGTTCAGGGTCACGGGCTTGAAGAACTCCTTGCGGCTGAACGCCAGCAGCTGCCGCGTCAGGGAAGCCGCTCGCTCCCCGGCCTTGCGGATCTCCTCGACCATCAATCGCGACTCGTCCGGTCCCGGCCGCTCACTCAAGAGGACATCGCTGTAGCCGTTGATGATGGTGAGGAGATTGTTGAAGTCGTGGGCGATGCCGCCGGCCAGCCGCCCCACCGCCTCCATCTTCTGCGCTTGCAGGAACTGGGCCTCCAGCCGCTTATGCTCGCTCAGGTCGCGGATGTAGGCGGTGAACAGGAGCGGTCCGTCGCCGCGGATGGGGATGACGGCCACCTCGACGGGGAACTCGCGGCCATCGGCCCGCATGGCTATCATCTCGACGCGCTTGCCGATGACGACGGCTGGGCCGCCGGCCAGGAACCGGGCCAGACCCTGGTGGTGCTTGTCGCGCAGCCCGGGCGGAATGATCAGGTCGGCCATGGGCCGGCCGAGCACGGCGGCGCGATCGTAGCCGAACATCTTCTCGGCCGCGGGATTGAACTCGACGATGTTGCCCTTCTGGTCAATGGTGACAATGGCGTCGAGGGCCGACTCCAGAATGGCAGCCTTGCGCGCCTCGGAGGCGCGGATTGCCTGCTCCCCCTGGTGGTGGCGGATGAACCGCCCGACCTCGCCGCCGATGCTGCTCAGCGTCTCGGCAAGGGATTCATCCAGGGAATATGCCGCGGGGCCGGAGAATTCAAAAGCGCCGAGAACCTGATCGCCGGACATGATCGGGAAAGCGATCCCCCTCACCCTTCCCTCTCTCCCCTGAGGGGGGAAAGGGAAGGGTGAGGGGGCGGCCGCCAGGTCCGGGTTCGGCTCGCCATTGCCGCCGGAGCCGACCAGCCGACCGCTGGCCCAGGCTCGGCCGGGCAGCCCCTCGCCCGAAGCCAGGATCGTCTCGGGCGGAGGAAACGACGGCCAGGCATACGCGGCACGCAGCACGTTGGCTGTCGCATCCACCATCCAGACGGTGCCGGCATCGAAGCCGAGGGTCTCGCCGATGACCTTCAAAAGCCGAGGCAGGGCGCTGTCGGGCGTAGGGCCTTCGGTCAAAACACGGCGGACGGCGTGGCGGACGGCCCGACGCTGCTCCCGGGCCTTGCGCTCGCTGATATCCCGGAGGATGGTGATGCTGAAAGGGCCGTCCGGCGTCTCCAGGGACCGGAAGGCGATCTCAACCGGCACCTGCCGACCGCCCGCGCATCGCGCCACCCACTCCCGATCGTCCGGCGGGCGCAGAGCTGCGAGGTTCAGATCGGACTTGCTGCTCAGGTCCGGCTTCGGCTGTTCCTGGTGGAAAAAGTCGCTGATCGGCCGCCCCAGGAGCTGTTCCTTCGGGTATCCCAGCAGTTCCTCGGTGCGCGGGTTGACCAGGGTGATACGCCTCCGGCCGTCCACAATCAGGATGGCGTCGGGGGCAAAGTCCAGGAACAGGCGGAACCGCTCCGCAGCGTTTGGACCCTGACTTCCTTGGCCGCGGACGAACCGAGCCGCCAGCAACACCGCGAAAAGGGCTGCCACACCGCAGACCGCAAGGAGCCCGTCGGCAGCTGCCGGCGACGGCCAGCGCAGGCAGACCCGGTCGAGGATCATTCCCACCCCGATCGCAGCTGCCACGGCGGCCGCCTTCCCGGCCAGGGATCGCGTTCGATTGATCCGGTTGTCGATGCTTGCTGGCGAGGTAGGGGTATTCATGCGTGGACTGGGTTGATGCTCTTGGACACGGAAGAATCCTGGGCGCAGCCGCGGTATCGTTTGTGAGCGCAGAAGAACCTTGGAGTGTGGGGAGAACTCGGAGGGGAAGCGTCGGCAACGAAGATTAGCCATCGAGGTTGCCGAGGCGCTGACAAGTGTAGAATGGGCGGGAGGAAGAAGCAAGAAAATGCGAAGCTGGCAGCGGCTTGTGAGGCCTTTCGACGGCGGTAGAATCAACCATCGGGTAGAATCGCAAACTATCTGTCGGGGAAGAAACGCCTTGGCGTCGGTGCAATGCGGCTGGGGACCCGGTTCGGGCCTTGCGTGAATTCCCCGGTGAAACTCGGAGCGCCGAAGATGGCCGCCCAGGCAGACTCATGGACCGACACGGGACCGGTCTTCTGCGCCCGCTGCGCCGCCGAGCTGCGGCCGGGCACGGGAAACTTTTACCAGGTCACCATCGAGGCCGTCGCCGACCCGGCCGCAGTCGTGGAATCCGACGAGTCGCTGACGGCCGCGGAACTGCGGGAGCGGATCGAGCAGCTTCTTGCCGGGATGGAAGGGGTCTCGGCGCAAGAGGCGATGGACCAGGTCTACCGCCGCCTGGTGCTTTACCTGTGCGGCCGGTGCTACCGGCAATGGATCGAGAACCCAACGGGCTGAGGCGGATTGGCCGCTGCCGCTCCGCGGTCGTCCGATGGCGCTGTCGTGAAGAGTGGAGAATCACGGAATTCCTGTCTCGCGGTTGAAGGACTCTTTGCTCCATCGGGGTCTTGCATATCTGGAGTGGCTAGGGTGGAGTCAGTGAAGTCCCAATTTCGCCGCACCGGAGCACCGCTCTGCGGCGCCCGGGCCACGCTTCTACACCTGCTGGCATTCGGGACAAAGGAATTGGTTGAAGGCGATACCCCGAACTGATAATGTAATAATCCTCCGAGCGGACCAGGGCTGGGGCAGTCTACTTCATTCCCCTGTCCTTCTGTTGAGGAGCGATCATCTCATGTCCAGCCTCCTTCGATGGCAGCCGCGCATCTGGCTGACTTCCTTCCGACGCCGGGGCTTCACGCTGATCGAACTGCTAGTGGTGATTGCCATCATCGGGATACTGTTGGCGCTGTTGCTGCCGGCCGTGCAAAAGGTACGCGAAGCGTCCGCCCGTGCCAAGTGTCAGAACAATCTCAAGCAACTGGCCCTGGCCTGTCACAACTTTGAAGGTGTCCATGGTTTCTTCCCGCGCGGGAATGCACCTAATCCTCCAGGTGCGAACTTCTCGAACAGCGATGCGGGCGCCAGCTGGGTGTTCATGATCCTGCCCTACATGGAGCAGGAACCCCTTTACCGGCGGGTCCGGGAAGCTGGTACTCTGACGAACGCGGTCAACCAGGGCATCCTTCCCACGGTGCTTCCGTTCTCGCGCTGTCCGAGCGACGGCTGGGACCTGACCAACGGCAAGCTCTTCAACTACGTCGGCTCTTCAGGGCCCCAGTGTAACAACACGCCCGTGGGCAACTGCGACGCCCCGATCTTCCAGCGCTACTGCAACGGCGTGAACCAGAACCAAAGCGGGCCTGCCGTTCCTCCCCCCTTGAACCCGCCGACTTACCCCGGCTATGGGCCGAGCCACACTTGGGGGGACACGAACGACCCGAACTTGCTCCGGGGTATGTTCTCGCGGGGGCCCAGCGCCTTGGGAGGGCCCAAGATCCGGGTCCTTGACGTGATCGACGGCACCGCCAACACCATCTTGCTGGGGGAAATCCTTCCGGAGTTTGCCGAGTTCCAACGGTACACCACCCACGCGTGGGCAGGGCGAAACCACGTCTCACAGGGGCAGACGATCCAGCCGATCAACTGGCGCATCGACCCGATCCCGCTCAACGGCCCGCCCGCCTTCTCGGCCAACTGCCAGCAAACCGGCACTGGGGCATGTCCAAGTGGGCCGCAGCACTGCATGTGGAACTGGCACGTTACCTGGGGGTTCAAGTCACGCCATCCAGGCGGCGTCAATTTCGCCTTCGTGGATGGATCGATCCATTTCATTTCCGAAGGGATCAACCACCAAACGTACCAGTACCTTGGCTGCCGCCATGACGGCCAGCCGGTGAACCTTCCGTGATGGGAGAGGCCATCGCTCCCGTCCCACTTTCGGAGAGGGAGATGTCGCAAACAGGTTCGTCGATTCCGGCAGCAGCTGGCGGTTATTCCCGTCATCCGTGCAGCAGACGCCCGGGGCGATCGTTCTCGTTTGGGGTGGAGGCGGAGTCGTCGGGGCCTTGGCCCGCCGCACCCGGGTGCGGCTCTGCTCCGGCCCGGCTACCCCGTAATGGCAAGGGAACCAGGCCCGCCTGCTTAGCCGCTGTGGTGCTAGCCCTGGCCGCGGGATGTGGGACCAAGACCGTCCCCGTCAAGGGTGTGGTCACAGTTGATGGCAAGCCGCTGGCCAACGCTTTCGTGCATTTCATTCCCCAGGACGAGGGCGGTCGAGACGCGAGCGGCTCTACCGACGCCAACGGAGTCTTCCAGCTGTCCACGTTTCGCCCCAACGACGGCGCCTTGCCAGGGTCATACAAGATAACCGTCCAATACTCTGACCCGGTCGAGATACCCGCGAACTTCAAGACCGCGGAGGAAGTGCAGGCGGCAACGACCCGAGCCAGCGCCTCCCAGAAAGCATCGATTATCTTGCCGCCGATCTACACCCAGCCGGACAGGACCATCCTGAAGCATCGGGTCCCGGAAGACGGCGACGTGAGGCTGGAGTTGAAGAGCGCCAAGCATTGAAAAGTCCTCCCCTCATCGGGCCGTCCGGATCGCTTCGATGGCCGCGGCGGCGGCGCGGCGCACGTCCAACTCCTCGTCCTCCCGGGATACCGCTTCCAATGCCGGAAGGGCGGCCTGGGCCGGGGGACCGATCTTCGCCAGGGTTTGAGCGGCCGTGCGCCGGATCAACTCATTCTTGTCCTTCAGGCAGCCCTGCAGGGAATCGACCGCGGCGCCGGCCTTGGGCCCGATGTTGCCCAGCGCGACCAGGGCGTCGGCCTTGGCCTCGCCATCAGAACCCTGGAGCGCGGCGGCGAGGACAGGCACCACATCCTCCAGTTGTCCATCGAGCTTCCACAACCCTTCGGCGGCGCGCACGCGAACGGTGGCCTCGCGATCCTCGAGCAGGGCCCGAAGGAACGGAATGGCGGCGCGGGCCGGCTCGCCCATATCCCCCAGCGCCTGGGCGGCGCCGGCCCGGGTGCGGGGGTTGGCCTGCTTGCAGGCCGCGATCAGGGCGGGGATGGCGGCTGGGCCAATCTCCCGCAAGGCTCCCCGGGCCGCTTCGCCGGGGTTGCTGTCGTAATTCGGCGGCACTTTCAAGGCATCCACCAGGACCGGGATAGCCGGCTCCGCTGCAGGGCCGAACTTCCCCAGCGAGGTAATGGCAGCGTCGCGCGTAGGCCCATCGCGCTCGTTGCGCGCCAGCGTCATCAGGGCCGGGACAGCGGCTGCGGCATCCGGCTGGACCTGGCCCACAGCTCGGGCCACCGCCCAGCGGACGCGCGCATCGGGATCCTGGAGGGCCTGGATCAACGCCGGGCCGGTCTCGCGGGCCGGGGGGCCGATCCGGCCCAGTGCCTGCGCGGCGTTCCGGCGCACCGTGTACGCCTCATCGCCGAGAGCCGCGGTGAGGGCGGGCAGCACCTCGGGCGACACCGGCCCGAGCTCGCCCAGCGCCAGGGCCGCCCGCTCGCGCGCCGGGGCATCGCCCGTGCGCAGGGCCCGCAGCCAGTACCGGAGGGGCCACCCCTCATGCAACGGCTCGTCACGAAGCATGCCCCACAGAATGTCGCGGATCGATGGAATGGCCAGCACAAGCCCCGCCAGAACCACAGCGGCGAGCAGAAGGGGCCAGCGCTTTCGCATACGGCATCACTCCCAATGGGCCGGCTCACTCCACGAACTCGACGGAAACCGGCGAGGGGATGATCCCCGCGCGGTGCCCTTCCTCCAGCAGCCGCCGCACCGCCTCCCGGCCGCGCGGGCCGTAGTCCAGCGTCCACTCGTTGACGTACATGCCGACGAAACGGTCCGCCAGCGACCGGTCCATGTCGCGGGCATAGCGGAGGGCATAATCCAGCGCCTCGTCGCGATGGTCCAGGCCGTAGCGAATGCTCTCCTTGAGCAGTCGGCTAATCTGCCGCATGGTGTCGGCCCCCAGGTCGCGGCGCACCACGTTGCCGCCCAAGGGCAGCGGCAGCCCCGTCTGCTGGTGCCACCAGACGCCCAGGTCAACCACCAGGTGCAGCCCCTGCTTCTGAAACGTCAGCTGACCCTCGTGGATGATCAGCCCCGCGTCGTGGCGCCCCTCCGCCACCGCGGCGATGATCTGGTCGAACGGCAGGACGCTGTGCAGAAAGCCCGTCCCCCTCACCCCCACCCCTCTCCCCCCAGGGGGGGAGAGGGAAGCAGACGCACTCTCCTCGCCCCCGTTTCGGGGGAGAGGGGTCGGGGGTGAGGGGGAAGCAGACGCACTCCCCTCGCCCCCCAGTGGGGGGCGAGGGGTCGGGGGGGAGGGGGCCAGCAACAGCCGCAGGGCCAGGAACGCGGTGGTTAGCTCGCCGGGAACGGCGATGCGGGCGGTCTTCAATTCCTCGACGGTCATCGGCCGGCGGGCCACCACCATCGGGCCGTAACGGTCCCCCATGCTGCAGCCGCTCGGTAGCAGGGCGTACTTGTCGAGCAGGTAAGCGTAGGCGTGGATGCTGACGGCGGTAACCTCCAGCTCGCCGCGCAGGGCCCGGCGGTTAAGCGTTTCGATGTCCTGTAGCTCGTGACGGAAGATCAGGCCGCCGGTGTCCAGCTTGTCGTGGGTCAGCGCATAGAACATGAAGGCGTCGTCAGGATCGGGACTATGGCCGACGGTGATGAGGCGCTTGGTCATGATGGTAGTCCGTAGTCCGTAGTTAGTAGTCCGTAGTCAGTAGTCAGCGTTCATCCGGTCTTTGCTACGGACTACGGACTGCCGACTACGGACTAATGAGCTTTTACCTGGGCCAGGAAACTCCGGGTTGCCTCTTCCCGTGGGTCGCCGAAGACCTGCTCCGGCGGCCCCGCCTCGACGATCCGGCCGGCGTGCATTACATGGACAGTCGTGGCCACCTGCCGGGCAAAGCTCATGGCGTGCGTCACCACAACCATCGTCTGACCCGAGCGGGCCAAGTCGGTGATCACGCTCAGGACCTCGGCCGCCATCCGCGGGTCGAGGGCGCTGGTCGGCTCGTCAAAGAGAATGGCTTCCGGCCGGACCGCCAGGGCACGGGCGATGGCGACGCGTTGCTGCTGGCCGCCGGAAAGTTGGTCGGGGCGGGCGTGCAGCCGATCGCCCAGGCCGACACGCTCCAGCAGCCGGCGGGCTTCCGGCTCGGCCTCCGCGCGGCTCTGGCCGAGCACGTAGAGCGGGCCGCAGAGCACGTTTTCCAGCACGGTCAAGTGCGGGAACAGGTTGAATTGTTGAAAGACCATGCCGACGCGCTGGCGCAGCCGGCGGAGCACCTCGGCGGTGTGGCGCTGGAAGCCGTCGGCCCGCAGGCAGACGTCCTCCACCCGCACCTCGCCCGCCTGGAATGTCTCCAGGCCGTTGATGCAACGCAAGAGCGTGCTCTTACCGCCGCCCGATGGACCAATGACCGCCGCCACCTCACCGCGCCGCACCGTTAGCGATACGCCGTCAAGTACGCGCAGGCTGCCGTGCTCCTTGACCAGGTCCCGAACCTCGATCAACGCTGGGGCCCTCGATGTTCTCCCCTCGCTCCCCTGAGGGGGGAAAGGAGGCAGGGGTGAGGGAGGTGCCAGGCCGCAAGCGGCTGCCTCCTCACTCCCAGCCCTTCTCTCCTCTTCAGGGAAGAAGGGCGACAGTTCGTTCACACCACCTTGGGAAACCGCCGTTCCAGCCGCCGCGCAACCAGCGACAGCGGATAACTCATCAACAAGTACAGCAGCGCCGTCATCAGGCCGAGCTGCAAGACCAGACTGGGATGATCATTGTACAGCTCACTGTACCGGCCCGTTAGTTCCGTTACTGCGATCACCGAGCAGACCGATGTATCCTTGAAAAGGGCGATGAAATCATTGGTCACCGGCGGGATGACGATGCGCACCGCTTGCGGGATGATGATGTGCCGCAGCGCCTTGGTCTTGGTCATCCCCAACGCCAGCGCCGCTTCCATCTGGCCGCGCGGAATGGCGAGCAGACCGGCCCGGTAGTTCTCCGCCTCGTAAGCCGAGTAGTTGATGGCCAGACCCAGGACGCCGGCCCAGAACGGCGGCAGCCGAAGGCCGATGTCCGGCAGCAGGAAGTAGATCACGTACAGCTGGAGCAATAGCGGCGTGCCCCGCAGAAACTCGACATAACCCGCCAGCGGCCAGCGCATCCAGCCCGGGCCGTACAGCCGTCCCACCGCCACCAGCAGCCCTAGCAGCATCGCCAGCGGCATCGACAGGAACGACAGCAGCACCGTTGTCCCGGCCGCCCGCAGCAGCAGTAGGCCGTAATCCCGGGCGCTCTCCCCGGCCCGCTCGAACCACCGCAGCACCCGTTCCGACCAGGGCAAGCCGGCGCCGGCCGCCTCGACCGCAACCGGGGGCCAGCGCTCGGCCGTCTCCTTCAGACGCTCCTGCTGGTCGTTCCAGATGCCGTAGGCGGAATAAATCCGTTTCAGGGTGCCATCGGAAATGGCCTTGCGCAGCGCCTGATTGAGCCGAGCCCGCAGCTCCGGGTTGTCGTGGCGGACAAACATCACGTAGTAGCCCGGCGCCACCGGTTCGCCGACTGGGCGGAGATCGGGGAACTCGTCTCTGTAATAGATGGCGGCCGGCCAGTCCTGCACGGTGGCGTCGAGCTGCCCCCTCTGGACCAGGTCCATGGCGCTGGTGACCCCCTCCGAATAAGCCTCGACGTGGACCGCCTCGCCGAACTCCTTCTCCACATAGCGGTGAGCCGCCGAGCCGCGCAGCACCCCGACCCGTTTGCCGCGCAGGTCGTTCCATGACTGGATGGCGGCGTTATCTTTGTGGGCGAGAAGCTGGAGGGTGTAGATGTAATAGGGGATGGTCGAGGCCCATTCCTGCTCGCGCTCCGGCGACCATTCGTAGCCGTTGAGGACCACGTCGATGTCGCCGCGGTTGAGGCGGGCGGGGAGTTTGTCCCACTGCCCCTGGACGAATTCACTCCGCAGGCCCAGCTCGCCGGCCAGATAGGCCGCCAGCTCGACCTCGAAGCCGGTCAGCTCGCCCTTCTCCTCGTAGATGTACGGCCCGCCGCCGGTCCGGTCGCCGCCCCAACGCAACGTCGCCTCGGGGGAGCGCGACGGCACTTCGGCATACTGAGCCAGACCGGCCAGCGCCGCGTAACCGACCACTGCGGCCGTACCCCAGAACCACCAGCCCCGGGACAAGGC
>DATLYH010000006.1:0-13799 GCA_035575035.1 Gemmataceae bacterium | reverse complement strand
TTGACAACCTCTCGAAGCTTTACCGTCTCGGCGCTCGCGGGGCCGGCTACCGCACCTTGCGCGAGGCGATTGCCAACGCAACCGTCGCCTCGTGGCGGTGGCTGTCCCGAGCGGCGCGGGGGCCGCTGTCGCTAGCCGCCAACGGCCGGGCCGATCATGCTTTCGTCGAAAAGCCGGCCGACACCCTGTGGGCCCTCAAGGACGTGTCGTTCGAGGTCCAGCCCGGCGAGGTCGTCGGGATCATCGGCCGCAACGGGGCAGGCAAGTCAACCCTGCTGAAAATCCTCAGCCGGATCACCGAGCCGACCGCCGGCCGGGTCGAGCTGCGCGGCCGGGTCGGCAGCCTGCTGGAGGTCGGCACCGGCTTCCACCCCGAGCTGACCGGCCGGGAAAACATCTTCCTCAACGGCGCCATCCTGGGGATGACCCGCCGCGAGATCCAGCGCAAGTTCGACGAGATCGTCGCCTTCGCCGAGATCGACGACTTCCTTGACACGCCGGTCAAGCGCTATTCCAGCGGCATGTACGTGCGGCTGGCCTTCGCGGTGGCCGCCCACCTGGAGCCAGAGGTCCTGGTCGTCGATGAGGTGCTGGCGGTCGGGGACATGGCTTTCCAGAAGAAGTGCCTGGGCAAGATGGAAGACGTGGCCCAGGGTGGCCGGACCGTCCTGTTTGTCAGCCACAACATGGCCGCCGTCGAGGGCCTTTGCCAGCGGGGCATTGTGCTGGCACACGGCCGCCTGGTCTACCAAGGCGATGCCCGCGAGGCGGTGCGCCACTACCACCACAGCATCCAAGCCAACCCCGACCAGACCGGCCACTGCTTCGACCTCAGCGCTCGTCGGCCGGAGCACTCCCACCCCGATTTCCAGCTCCGCGAACTGCGCATTACCTCCAACGGCGAACTCTGCCCGGCCGGCTACCCCATCGGCGCGCCGCTGGAGTTTCACCTTAGCGGCGTCGCCCGGCGCCCCCTTGGTCGGCTGGTCGTCTCGTTCGGCATCCACCGGGTCGGGCGCGGCCTGATCGCCGGCGCCCACACGCAACGAGGCGGGGCCCGACTTCCCAAGTGGATCGAAGGCCCTTTCACCATCAGTTGCTCAGTCAGCGATCTGTTCCTGATACCGGGGGAGTATAGTATCAGTGTCGGGGCCAAGTCTGGCGGGGTGCTGATCTACTCCGCGGAGAGCGTCGGGACGCTGACGATCCTACCAACTGACTTTTACGGCAGCGGCTACAACCCCGACCCTGGCGGCGCCTGCGTGCTTTGTCGCCAGAAGTGGGAAGTGAAGAACTCCGACTTACCGTCTTTCTCTTAACAGGAGAAAACACCATGCTGCGCGTCTTCATCGGCTGGGACTCCCGCGAGGCGGAATGCGCCGACATCCTCGCCTACAGCCTCCGCAAGCACTCGTCCATCCCGCTCGACATCCGTTACCTGAAGTTGGATGAACTGGACTTCAACCGGCCGCGCGACCCGCTGCAATCGACCGAGTTCACCTACACCCGCTTCCTAGTCCCCTATCTCTGCAACTATCAGGGCAAGGCAGTGTTCATGGACTGCGACATGCTCTGCCTGGGCGACATCAAGGAGCTGGACGATCTGGACATGAGCAACCTGGCCTTGCGCGTGGTCAAGCACGACTACCAGCCGACCAACACGGTCAAGATGGACGGCTGCGTGCAGACCACCTACCCGCGCAAGAACTGGTCGAGCCTGATGCTGATGAACTGTGCCAAGCTGACGCTGTGGACGAAACAGGTCGTGGAGACCCAGACCGGCGCCTACCTGCACCGTTTCCAGGACATCCCCGACGAGCTGATCGGCGACCTGCCGCGGACGTGGAACACGCTCGACTGGATGGACGAGACCACCAAGCTGATCCACTACACCAACGGCGGGCCGTGGTTCGAGCGGTACAAGGACCACCCGTATGGGGCGCCGTGGCTCGCCGCCCGCGACGAGTACCGGGCGAAGAAGCTGGCCGGGGTAGTGTGAGACGCAGCATCCCCCGGCCGCTGGCGGCGATGGCGCGAGGCCGATCCATGAACCTCATCGACCCGTTCCAGTTCCACGACCTGTTCCGGCACGTCCGCTCCGTGGCGGTGGTCGGCAACGCGCCGTGCATCCTGGAGTACAGCAACGGCGCGGCCATCGACTCCCACGACCTAGTGGTGCGCTTCAACCGGGCGCGGACCGCAGGCATGGAAGAAGCCATCGGCCGCCGCACCGACGTGTTGTTCGTTAATGCGTCGAATTCCTTGCAGAAGGCGCCGCCGCCTGAGCAGCTCTGCAAGCCGAAGTGCCTGGTCTGCTTCGTCTCCCCGCAGGGGGTACCGAAACTTGACCCGGCGCCGTTCCGGGAGTGGGTCGGCGACTGCCCCATCCTGATGACCTTTGGGCCGGACCTGATCGGCCTGCCGGGCCTGCCGCGGCTGAAGCCGTTGACCAGCGGCACTTACGCTCTGTTCGTGCTGCTACGGCTGTTCGAAGTGCAGAAACTGTTCGTCACGGGCTTCACCATGTTCGGGGCGGTGCCGGGCGGCGCGGGCAAGTTCTGGGGCGAGGCCCTGCCGACCGCCGCCCAGGCGCACGACCTCGACCAGGAAGCCCGCCTGTTCACCTCGATACTGGGCAGCTTCGCCGGTGAGTTGGTCGTTACCGACGAGGTGCGGGCGCTGGCCGAGCAGAACGGCGTCCAACTCGGCCGCGGCCCCTTCGAGCAGAACGGCCGCGACCGCAGGCGCACCCTCCGCCAGCGCCTCGCGGACGGCCTCGCCTGGCGCTTCCTGAAGATCGGCATGCGCCTGAGGCGGTTTGCTGAGCCGCCCGGCGGCGCGCCTCCCCGGCCTTCGGAACGACCCTGACCACCCGACTTTGACGGCAGCCCCCGCGGCAACCGTACGGCCGACGGGGGATCGTGGAAGAGGACGAAGCGGTGTCCGACCTTTCGATCTGCACGGTGAACTGCGGCACGGCGGCGCTGGTGGACGCCAACTGGAGGCTGACCGCCGCCCTCAACTCCGGGCCCCCGGCCCGCTGGATCGTCGCGGAGAACACGCCGCCGGGGCAGGGGGGAGCGGTCAGCCCCTCCGACGAGCGCTTCCACGTCACGCCCGGCGTGTCGAGGGCCGAGGCAGCGCGCTGGAACGGCAGCTACCTGCACGGCGTCAACCACACCAGCTACCAGCACGGCGAGGGCCTGAACCGGGCCTTGCGACACGTCCGGTCGCGGTGGGCCTTGCTCCTCGACCCGGACTTCTGCATCGTCGTCCCGGAGTGGTGCACGCTCATTCCCGAATACATGGAGCGCGAGGGCCTGGCCTTCTTCGGGGCCCCGTATCACCCAGGGCTGTATAAGAAGTACCGCTACTTCCCCTGCGCCATCTGCATGTTCATCGACCTGGAGAAGGTGCCGCGCGAGGACCTGGACTTCTGCCCGGTCTTCAGGCCGAGAACCCGGCTGAGCCGCGCAGCCGAGAAATTCTTCCCGCGCCTATTCATCACCCGGTCCACGGACGTCGGCTGGCGGGTCTTCGCCCGCTACGGGCGCGGGCATCGGCTGCGCAGCGCTTGCGTCCAAGGGGCGTGGAGGGCGCCGCGATCCTCCGGAAGGCTACGGGCGCTGATCCGGGCCCTGCTGCCCGATTGCCTATCCGTCACGCCGAAGCGGAAGGGGTACGCCACCGACCAGACGTTCCGGTCCAGCGGGTTCCCCGACCCAAGCTCCCTCGGCTGGATGACGGAGGAGTATTTCTGGCGCGGCGAGCCGTTCGGCTTCCACATCCGCATGCGCGTGCAGAAGGGCATGGAGGTGGACCGGTTGTTCGGCCTGGTCGCGTCCTTCGCCAGCCCCGAGGTGGTCCGGCGTTTCACCCGCCCCGTCGCAGTCCCCCGCGAGGCGACCCGCCCGGCCCCCGGTAGCCTAGCCGGCTACCGGGCAACCCCACCGGCGACCTCGAACCAAGGAGCAACGCACCCATGAACCGACCCGGCAGCAGCGAGCAGCAAGCACCCGCCCCCGACAACCTGAAGGGCCAGCGCGTCCTGGTCACCGGCGGCACCGGCTCGTTCGGCAACTTCATCGTCCACCGGCTGCTCGACCTCGGCGTCAAGGAGGTGCGCGTCCTGAGCCGCGACGAGAAGAAGCAGTACGACATGCGCGTCTTCTATCGCGGCCGCCCCGACCTCACCTTCGTCATCGGCGACATCCGCAACCCCAACACCGTGGAAGCGGCGATGCAAGGCATCGACGTCGTCTTCCAGGCGGCCGCCCTGAAGCAGGTGCCGACCTGCGAGCACTTCCCGATGGAGGCGGTCCAGACCAACGTCCTCGGCGTCGAGAACGTTGTCACCTCCGCCCTGCGCAACGGGGTCAAGGTGCTGGTCTGCATCAGCACCGACAAGGCGGTCAAGCCGGTGAACGTCATGGGCATGACCAAGGCGCTGCAGGAGCGGATCGTTCTGCAGGGCAACCTGTCGCGCCTCAACCGGGGGACGCGCCTGGCCTGCGTGCGCTACGGCAATGTGCTCCGCTCGCGCGGCTCGGTGGTGCCGTTCTTCCGTCGCCAGCTGCAGCTCGGCCAGCGGCTGACCATCACCGACCGCCGCATGACGCGCTTTCTGCTGACGCTCAACGATGCCATCGATCTGGTCCTCTTCGCTGCCAACACAACCAGGGGGGGCGAGGTCTTCGTCCGCAAGGCCCCGGCCGCCAAGGTCACCGACATCGCCGCCGTGCTCTGCGAGGAGTTCGACCGGCCGCTGGAGTACGACGAGATCGGTATCCTCCCCGGCGAGAAGATCAATGAGGTCCTTGTCTCCGAGGAGGAGCTGGAGCGCACCGCCGACCTGGGCAGCTACTACATGGTCCACCCGTCCTGGACCCGAGAACGGCCCAAGGCGCTCCGCCAGGAGTACTGCTCGCTGGACGAGGTAGTCGGCAAGGAGGAGATTCGCCGGCTGATCGACCGGGCCGACCAGGAGTTCGAGGTGATGGAACTGATCGGAGGGGAGTTTGCCAAGTTCTAACCCGGTCCGCGTGCCGCTGTTCAAGGTCTTCCTCGCCCCGGAGGCGGCGCTGATGCCGCGCCTCCGCGATGTGCTCTACAGCGGCCAGATCTCCGAGGGCGAGCCGGTCGTTCAGTTCGAGCGCCGCTTTGGCGACTTCATTGGCTGGCCGCACGTACTGTCGTTCTATTCCGGCACGGCGGCCCTGCACACGGCCCTGCATCTGGCGGGGGTCCGGCCTGGCGACGAGGTCATCTCCACGGCGATGACCGCTGAGCCGACCAACATGGCCATCCGGCATGCGGGTGGTAAGGTCGTCTGGGCCGACGTTGACCCGCGCAACGGCAACCTGACGGCCGAGTCGATCGCCGAGCGGGTCACGGCGCGAACCAGGGCCATCATGGTCGTCCACTATGGCGGCATCCCAGCTCCGCTGGGAGCCATCCGCAAGGTGGCTGACCGGCATGGCCTCCCCGTGATCGAGGATGCAGCCCACGCCCTGGGCGCCCGCTATGCCGGCAAGCACCTCGGCTGCCACTCGGAATACGTCATGTTCTCGCTGCAGGCGATCAAGCACCTGACGACGGTAGACGGCGGGATGCTGGCCTGCCGCCGCGCCGACGACCTGCTGCCCGGCCGGGTCTTCCGCTGGTTCGGCATCGACCGCCTGGCCCCGCGTACCGAGGTGGACGTCAAGACGGTCGGCTGGAAGTACCACATGAACAACGTGACGGCGACGATCGGCCTAGTGCAGCTGGAGCACATTGCCCCGGTCCTGCGCCGCCACATCGACAATGGCCGGTACTTCGACCGGGCCCTGAAGGGGATCCCCGGTCTGGAGCTGTGTTCCTGGGACGCAGAGGCAGAGCCGTCGTACTGGTTCTACACGGTGCTCGCCGAGCGCCGCGACGACCTGGCCCGCTACCTCACCGAGAGGGGCATCGGCAACTCGCTGGCGCACCGACGCAACGATCTGCACTCCGTCTTCGCGGACAGCCGACGGCCATTGCCAGGGTTGGACGCGTTCTGGGCGCGGATGCTGCACGTGCCGTGTGGCTGGTGGGTCACGGACGAGGACCGGGAATACATCGTGGACACGATCCGTCGGGGGTGGTGAGGATGGCATCGCGGCCGATGATCCCCCTGTACAAGGTCCATATGCCCGCCGCAGCAGCGGGGGCGGTGGCTGAGGTACTGGCCAGCGGGCAGCTGGCCGCCGGCGAGGTGGTCCGCCGCTTTGAGACGGCCCTGGGGGAGTACCTCAGCAACCTAAACCTGATCACTTGCGCCGACGAGGCGTCCGCGCTGGTGCTAGCGCTGTACCTGGCGGGGGTGCGGCCGGGCGACGAGGTACTCGCCTCGCCGATGGCCTGTTTGGCGGTCAACATGCCGGTGCTGAATCTGTTCGCCCGAGTCGTCTGGTGCGATATTGACCCGCGCACCGGCAACCTTGCCGCCAGCGAGATCGACAGGCGGGCCACGCCGCGGACGAAGGCGGTGCTGTACGCCCACTGGGCCGGCGACGTGGCCGACATCGACGCCATCAATGCCGCCGCCCGCCGCCGCGGGTTGAAGGTGGTGGAGGATGCGGGCGAGGCGCTGGGGGCGGAGTACGGCGGACGCCGCGTGGGCGCCACCGGCTCCGACTACGTCGTCTTCTCCTTCTACGCCATCCGGCACCTGACCACGGGCGAGGGGGCGGCCATCACCTTCGCCGACCCGGCCGAGTGCGAGCGGGCCCGCTGGCTGAAACGCTTTGGTATCCACGTCCCGACCTTCCGCGACAGCATGGGCGAGATCAACCCGGCCTCGGACATACCGATTGCCGGCTTCAATACCTACCTCACCAACATTGCCGCTGCCATCGGCCTGAGTCAAATGCCGCACTTGGAGGAGGTCGTCCGCCGGCACCGCGAGAACGGCCTGGCCTACGATCGCGCGCTGCAGGATGTCCCCGGCGTCGGGCGGCTGAAGCGGCTGCCGCAGGCGCGCTCGGCTTACTGGGTCTACACCCTGCTGGCCGACCGACCCGATGACCTGCTCCGCGCCTTGCGCGACCGGGGCGTGTACGCCTCGCGGGTACATCTGCGCAACGATGGCTACAGTTGCTTTGGTACGGGTCCGGTCGATTATCCAGGGTTGGAGGCATTCTCCAGCCGCTACCTCTGCATCCCCTGTGGCTGGTGGGTTGGCCCCGAAGACCGCGAGTACATCGTCGATTGCATCCGCCGCGGCTGGTAGGCCCGGAGGCCAACTTCATGAGCGCCAGCACTCGTATCGACCGCTGCAAGCCGGACGACCTTCCGGAACTGGTGCGCCGCTGGGACGAGGAGTTCGTCTTCGCCAAAGGTCGCCAGCTCTCCGTGGCCGAACGGTTCCCCGAGGTGGTCTCTCCAGCCAACGTGGAGAACATCCACCTGGTCCGCGCCGGGAATGGCATCGCCGCGGCGGCGGCCGTGAAACTGTTTGGCTGGGTCGCGCAGGGCCGGACCTGGCGTGGAGCGATGGTCGGGCTGGTTTACACCCGGCCCGACTGCCGGGGCCGGGGGCTGGCCTCCCGTGTCCTGCACGCCCTGCAGGAGGACCTCGGGCGGAAGGCCGACTTTGGCGTACTCTGGACGACCATCCCCGCGTTCTACAAGCGGCTTGGCTGGGTCGGCGGCGACACCAGCCTGTTCGGCGAGGCCTTTGGACCGCCCGCCCCGGACGCTGGCCCGGCAATCCGCCCCCGCCCACTCTGCCGCGACGACATCGTACTGGTAGAGACGATCCGTTCGAGATGGGCGCCGGAGCGCGTGGAGCGGTCGCTGCTAAGCTACCGAGCAGTGCCTCTCCCGGCGTGCTCGGTCGAGGCGTTCCTCCTGGACGGCGGCGACGGCGAGCAAGGGTACGCCCTGGTCGGCCGGGACGGTGAGACGGGCTACCTCTACGAACTGGTAGGGCATCCGGGTACTTACGAGCAGCTGTGGGGGGCGGTGACGGCCTCTTATCGGAAGACCTACATTAACGACCGCGTAGGCGGGGCGTTGAGCGAATGGCTGAACGAGCGGGGGTTGGCCGCCTGGAAGCGGCAGGACCTGGCCATGTGGCTGCCGCTTTCGGCAAGAAGCCGAGAGGTGCCGCCGGGGCGATGGTCCATTCCGTACCTGGATCGGTTCTGAGCGCGGCGGTTCGGCAAGGGACAGGGCAGCGGCACGGAGATTCATCAGTATGAACATTGATGGGATTAAGGAAAGGGTCAAGGGGGTCCTTAAGCAGATGGGGCTTACCCGGGCCCGGGTTTACCGCTGGGTAGGGAAGAGTAAGTTGTCCCGGGACCAGCAGGAGTTGCTGGCACTGATGCGCCGCGACAACCAAAACGCCCCCCCGGCCTTCCGGGCGTCCGACTACTGGATCGCCACGAACCGCCAGTTTGACGACTGGTTCCGCGCGTGCGGCATCGACGACGTCGAGACCCAGGAGTACAACGTTTACTTCTCCGGCAAGCCGTCGCCCCGCCGGTGCTACGAGTACGCCATCTGGATGCTGTACTGCCTTGTCAAGCAGAGAGACCACCAGAACCTACTCAAGCGGGCCCCCGCCACCACACCGCCGGACAAGGGCCTGTCCCTGGAGTGTGAGGGCAACCTGGTCTCCTGGGACCAGTTGGTTTCGATCGACACGGCCTACTCCCTCGCCGAGCTGCACGAGGGCCTGTGGACCGAGCCCCTGGTCATCCTCGACCTGGGGGCCGGCTACGGCCGCATGGGCTACGTGCTGAAGACCGCCAACCCGAACTGCGTCTACGTGGACTGCGACCTGCCGGAGGGTTCACTGGTCGCCTCATCCTACCTGCCGAAGCTGCTGCCCCGGGAGCGGGTCACCCCTTACCCGGAGGTCCGCGGGATGAAGCGCATCACGCGCGACCTGCTGCTGGAGAGAGGGGGCCTGTGGTTTTGCGGGACGCAGGACCTGCCCCGCTTCGCGGACAAGTCGGTCGATGTCTTCGTCAACATCGCCAGCTTCCAAGAGATGACCCGAGGGCAGGTCGAGGTCTACCTCAGGGAGGCGGACCGCACCACGCGGGGGGCCTTCTACTGCCAGGAGTTCTGGCGCCCGGGCCGGCACCGCTACAAGGACATCGTCATCGGCAGCCACGGGGAGTACGCCTTCCCGTCCCACTGGGACCGGGTCTTCCTCCGCAACGCCTGCTTCTCGGAAAGGTTCTTCGAGACCGGCTACCGGCTGCCGACGCCGGCCGCCGTCGACCGTCCTGCGTCGGGGCGCTCGCCAGTTGACCAGCCGGCGGGGAGCCCCTCGGCCCCCTGCCCGTGGCTCCTTAACAAGCGCACCATTTGAAGGCTCCTCAGGGAGATCAGCAATGGAGTTGGAGCGAACGAGCGATCGGCCGGTGAAAAACCTGCCGTCCCAGGCGAGGCCCCCAGGCGTCTCCCCTGAGACGGCGCGGCGCGGCCGCCGTCTGCTGCCCAAACTGCTGCTGTTGGCCGGTAGCCTCCTGATCGGCCTCTTGCTTGTCGAGGCGGCGGTGCGGCTGCTGGGGGCGGACCCGGGGCGGCTGTGGGAGCCTGACCCCGTGGTCGGCTGGCACGCGGTGCCGGGGGCCCGGATCCGCTGGACGGCCGAGGGCGACGGTCAGGTCCATATCAACAGCCACGGGTTCCGCGACCGGGAGCGGCAGCTGGACAAGGCACCGGGCACCTTCCGGATCGCGGTCTTCGGCGACTCGATGACCGAAGCGGTGCAGGTCAATCTCGACCAGACGTTCACCTACCTACTGGAAAAGCGGTTGGCCGACGGGCCGCGGCCGGTAGAAGTGCTTAACTTCGGCTGTAGCGGCTACTCGACCATCCAGGAACTGCTCTCGTTCCAGCGCGAAGGACCGCGCTACCGCCCCGACTTGGTCATTCTTGCCGTGTTTCTGGACAATGACGTGGCCGACTGCCACCCGGACCTCGGCGTCAGTGCGGGTGAGGCTCCCTTCGTCGTCCTTGACGGCGACCATCTCCGCTTCGACTACTCCCGAGCCGAGCGCTCCTACGCTGACTACCACCGCGAGCCGATCTACTCCCTGCGCAAGCACTCTGCAACCTTCCGACTGCTCACCGCCCGGTGGCGCACATGGAAGCGAGTCAACGTCGAAGAGGGCACCCAGGGGGCAGAGGGGCCGGCCATTCCGCGGCGTTATCTTCTGTATGAGCCGGTGCTGCGTCCGGAATGGCAGCAGGCCTGGGCCAACTTTGAGCGAGTCGTGCTCGAGTTTGCTGCCGAGGCCCGACGGCAGCAGACACCGTTCGTGATCGTTACCTGCGCAGCAGCGCAGCTGGTCAATCCCCAGGTCTGGCAGGACATCGTAGCCACCACCCCTGGCATGGCCGGCAAGGAGTGGGACCTTGAGGGGCCGGAGCGCCGCTTCGCCGAATTCGCGCGCCAGCACAGCCTGCCGCTGCTGCAAGCCTACAAGGCCTACCGGCAGGTACCGCCCGAGCCACCCCTGTTCTTCGGCCGCCTCGGCCATCTGACGCCCCGCGGTCACGAGTTGTTGGCCCAGACCATCGAGATGTATCTTCGCGAGCGGAACCTCCTCCCGGGCACTTGATTGATAAGGAGACCGATGGTGACTGCGATTCTCGGCATTTCCGCGTTTTACCACGACAGCGCCGCCGCGCTGGTTATCGACGGCGAGATTGTCGCCGCCGCCCAGGAGGAGCGCTTCACGCGCGAGAAGTTTGACGCGCGGTTCCCTTCCCAGGCTATCGCTTACTGCCTTCAGGAGGCGGGGCTGACCGCCGACCAACTCGACTACGTGGCCTTCTACGACAAGCCGCTGACCAAGTTCGAGCGGCTCCTGGAGACCTACCTCGGTTATGCCCCGCGCGGCTTCAAGAGCTTCCGCATGGCGATGCCGCTGTGGCTGAAGAAGAAGCTCTTCATGCGCCGCGAGATCCGCAAGGGGTTCCCCGACTCGATCCGGGCAGCGCTGGTCTTCCTGGACCACCACGAGAGCCACGCCGCCAGTGCCTTCTTTCCCAGTCCCTTCGACGAGGCCGCCATCCTTACCCTGGACGGCGTCGGCGAGTGGAGCACGGCCACCTACGGTACCGGCTCGGGCAACCGGCTCCGCCTGACCCACCACCTCCAGTTCCCGCACTCGCTGGGCCTGTTGTACTCGGCTTTCACTTACTACTGCGGGTTCAAGGTGAACAGCGGCGAGTACAAGCTGATGGGCCTGGCTCCCTATGGCCAGCCTGTTTACCAGGACCTCATCTACCAGCACCTGGTGGACCTCAAACCCGACGGCAGCCTCCGGCTGAACATGGACTATTTCAATTACTGCCAGGGGCTGACCATGACCAACGAGCGGTTCCACCGGCTGTTCGGCGGGCCGCCGCGCAAGCCCGACACCAAGCTGGAGCAGCGGCACATGGACCTGGCCGCCAGTATCCAGAAGGTGACCGAGGAGGTCCTCCTGCGGATGGGGCGCGAGCTGCACCGGCAGACAGGATTGAAGAACCTGGTGCTGGCCGGCGGCGTGGCGCTCAACTGTGTCGCCAACGGCCGGCTGCTGCGCGAGGGGCCGTTCGAGAACATCTGGATTCAGCCGGCGGCCGGCGACGCCGGCGGGGCCCTCGGCGCCGCCCTGTTTGTCTGGTATCAGCTGCTCGACCGGCCGCGCCGGCCAATGGGCCGCGACTCCCAGAAGGCCAGCCTCCTCGGCCCGCAATATTCCTGTAGCGAGATCGAAAAGTTCCTTAACCAGACCGGCGCCCGCTACCGCCGCTTCGCCGACGAGGCCGAACTGCTCGACCACGTTGTTCAAGCCATGATCGAGGAAAAGGTGGTCGGCTGGTTCCACGGCCGGATGGAGTTCGGCCCGCGGGCCCTCGGCGCCCGCAGCATCATCGGCGACCCGCGCTCGCCGCGGATGCAGGCAGTCATGAATCTGAAGGTCAAGTTCCGCGAGAGCTTCCGCCCCTTTGCCCCGTGCGTGCTCCGCGAGCACGTCCACGAGTGGTTCGGGATGCGCCCCAACGAGGACTCTCCCTACATGCTCCTCGTCGCCCCTGTGCTGGAGAAGCACCGCCTGCCCCTCTCGAAGGAGGATGAGGAGGCGATGCGGACCGATCCCGACCTGATGCGGCGCGTGAACATCCCGCGGAGCACGGTGCCCGCCATCACTCACGTCGATTACAGCGCCCGCGCTCAGACAGTGGACGAGCGGCACGGCCGGTTCTACCGGTTGATGAAGAAGTTTCACGAGAAGACCGGCTGCCCGATCATCGTCAATACCAGCTTCAACCTCTCCTGGGAGCCGATCGTCATGACACCCCAGGAGGCCTACCACACCTTCATGCAGTCGGAGATGGACGTACTGGTGCTGGAGGACTTCGTGCTGCACAAGGCGGAGCAGCCGCTGGGCCTGACGGTCTGGGCCACCCCCCAGAAGAAACAGGCGGTGCTGGAGGGGCGGGAGGATCTCGATCCGGACAGCCCCTGGGCCGACCCGCTCACCGGTGATCCGCTGGTGATGACGGCCGACGAGGCGGTCAACCCGCGCACCGGGGCCCGCTACCCTGTGGTGGAGGGCATCCCGCGGCTGTTCGTGCCGACCGAGGGGACGGCCAACGGCCAGGACGTCACCGAGATCGTCAAGCAGTTTTACGAGAAGACCCCCTTCCCCAACTACGACGACCTGGACAACCACCGCGCTCTGTTGGAGAAGGCCCGCAGCGGTCTGTTCGCCCGGCTGCTCAATGAGCAGATTCCGTACAACGCCCGGGTGGTGGAGATCGGCTGCGGCACCGGGCAGTTGACGAACTTCCTGGCCATTGCCCACCGCAGCGTGATCGGGGTGGACGTCTGCCTCAACTCGCTGCGGCTGGCCCAGAACTTCAAGACCGAGCACGGCCTGGACCGGGCTACCTTCGCCCAGATGAACCTGTTCCGTCCCGGGTTGAAGGATGGCTTCTTCGACGTGGTCATCAGCAACGGCGTGCTGCACCACACCGCCGACTGCCGCGGCGCTTTCCACCGCATCAGCCGGCTGGCCCGGCCGGGCGGCCTGGTGGTGGTCGGCCTGTACAACGCCTACAGCCGCAAGCTTCACTACGCCCGCCGCGCCCTGTTCCGCTGGACGGGGCTGACCGGCCGCTGGCTTGACCCACACTTCGGCAAGATGTCGGCCTCGGGCAAGCGCGAGGCCTGGTTCCAGGACCAGTACTGCCACCCGCACGAGACCTGCCACACCATCGACGAGGTCCTCGGCTGGATGGACGAGTGCGGCCTGGAGTTCCTCAATTCGATCCCCAAACCGGTCCCGGGGCCGGCCTTGACGGCCGACGAGCGCCTGTTTGCTCCCCACGACCGGGGCACAGCACTCAGCCGGGTCCTGAGCCAACTCGCGGCGATGCCCAACGGCTATCGCGAAGGCGGCTTCTTCATCATGATCGGCCGGCGACGGCCGGAGGAGGCGATATGATCGACCCGCACCTTGACGACCATGCTTCCGTTGCCACGACCGACCGCACCCTCCGGCAGTTTGCCGGGCTGTGCCTGCTGTTCTTCGGCGGCCTGGCCTGCTGGGAGTATTTCGGGCGCGGCCATCCGACTGCGGCCCTGGTCCTGGCTGGGCTGGCCGCGGTCCTGGGTCTTGGCGGGTGGGCCTGGCCGCGGGGCATTCGGCCGGTCTTTGTGACAGCGATGGCCCTCACCTTCCCGATCGGCTGGGTCATCTCGCGCGTCCTGCTGGCCGTTCTGTTTTTCGGCCTCTTCACCCCGGTGGCGTTGGTTT
>DATLYH010000005.1:0-21828 GCA_035575035.1 Gemmataceae bacterium | reverse complement strand
GTGGGCGAGCGGCCAGCGTCAGCCGGCTGGTGGGTGTAACTACCGGCCGGCGTCCGCCGGCCGCTCGCCGCGTTTGTGAAAAGGGCCGGGCCACGGCGCAGGAGGCAGCGTGACAATTCCCCGCCGCGGTCCCGGACCAAGGGAGCGGTTACTGGTTCTTCTTCTTGGTGGGGACGATGACCACACGGTCGGCCGTGTCGCCCTTGGCGTACACCGCCACGCGATCCCCCTGCTTGACATCGGCGAAGGTAGCCGGCGTCCCCGGCTGGTTCTTGACGGCCTTCTGTCCCTTCTGCCGCGGCGGGGCTTTTTCAAACTTCGTCGATTCACTGATCACGTACTTCTTCTCTTCCCCGGTCCCGGTATCGCCCGCCTTCTTCTTGGCCACCGTCTTGATGGTGAGCGTGCCGGTCTCCTTGCCTGTGTCTTTCTGGACAGCGACCACCTGGCCTTTGACCGCCTTGCCGGCCTTCTTTTGCGCCTTGGGGGCCCCGGCGGACTCAGCCCCGATCGCCAGCCCCAGCACAACGACGGAAGCGAGTGCAAGACGAAGAAGGTGCATCGAATGGACCTCCTCCTCTAGTAGGTGAGAATAAGGCGGCGCCCGGGCGGTCATCGGCGTACCGTCCGGACTGCCTGCCCACCGGCAATTCAACGCTTCGGGAAGAAAAAAGTTCCGGTCGCTGATTAGTACTTTCAAGAAAGACGAGGCGCATGGGGATTCCTAAGCTTAGGTATATCTGGTAGTTAAGCTCGGAGATCCACCCATGCACCGCTCTCATTGTACACTCACGCCCGCCAGGGTCCGCGCCGTCGCGTGCCACGCCCCGCAGCAGACCCTCCCCTGCAAGCCCTTCGGCCGGCGCGTTTCCGTCGCCCGCTTGCTCGACCTGCTCTTGCTCGTCGCCGCCTTGCCCTCCTCGTTGGCCGCCGTCGTCCGCCGCTTCCGCTTTGGCTTCTCGCACGAGACCGCCTGCCAAGCCGTCACTGCCAACCTCCCCGACCGGGAGCGCTTACAGCGCGGTGTGGTTGATAGCCTGTCTCTGTTCGGCCAGCGCTGCTGGCGGAAGCGCCGCTGGGACGTCGCCTTCGACCGGCACGCCCTTGGAGTCCCTCGATGGCTGCGCGGCTTGACGGTACTGTGATGGTCGCGGCTCTGATTACTGAGGCGGTTCGCCGCGGTGAGCTTGACACAACCGCGCCGACTGGGCTAAAACTGCACGCTCACCCGAGTTCCCTGCCCGTGTTCCCTTCGGCACGATGCGCCGCTTTCGGATGCCCTGATGGCGGGTCGGCGGGACTGGGTGGACCAGGAAGGCCCGGCCGGCAAGGAGTGCCACCATGCAGCAACCGACCGTGTCGCCCCGCCGAACCGACTGCCCTCCGGTTTGGCCGCCCGTCCCCGCAAGCCGCTGGCTTGTCTCTGAGGCGCCGAGCGCCACGGCACCGGAATACGATCAATTCCAGCGCTACGCGATCGCCGCCCGGCGGCTGGAGCGGCTGCTTGGCGGCGCGAGCGCTCCGGTCCGCATCCTGGAAGTCGGCTGCAACGTCCTGAATCTTCTCCCCCGCTTCCTCGACCCGCATCGTTTCCGGGTCAAGCGCTGCGATATCCGCCCCTTTGCCTGTGACGCCGACTTCATCCTGATCGACGAGAAGCGGTCCCTCCCCTTTGCCGACGATGCCTTCGACGCGGTCGCCGCCCTGGAGGTGCTGGAACATCTGCCGGCGGAGCGGCGGCGAGGTTTCCTGGCCGAGTGCCTCCGGGTTGCCCGGCACGGCGCCGTCTTCACCTGCCCCAACGGCGTGCCGGAGGTAATTGAGGTCGAGCGTCTGGCCGCCGCCATCTACCAACAGACACACGGCGAGGTCCACCCCTTTCTTCAAGAGCATGAACAGTTCGGCCTCCCCACCGAGCAAGAAGTCGTCGCCTTGCTGCGTGAGTTTGATTATCCGCATGCCGTCTTCGATGCCACGCCCCTGGACGGCTGGTTGGCGATGTGGCTGGCTGAGCACCTTGGCAAGGGCGAAACCTTCGAGGACTTGCAGCGGCGCGTGAACCAGCCGTTGCTGCCGTGCCTGTTGAGCAGCCGCGGCGTCCCCTACCGGAAGGTCTACGTCTGCGCCAAGACGTTCGAGGCGACGGCGGCCCTGGAGCCTGAGGCGCTGCCGGTGTCGGCGCAAGGGCGCGGGCCGGCCGATGCTGTGGCCGCCCTCCAGCGCCTGGTTTCGGCCCTCGGGGAATCGCTGGCGGCGAGCCAGGCCCAGGCGTCGGCCTTGGAGACGAACCTCCTCGCCCAGGCGGCCGAGCTGGACGGCTGCCGCAAGCAGCACCTGATTAGTTATTCGTTGCTGCAAGGCGTCACCTGCTCGCGGTCGTGGCGGCTGCTGGGGCCGCTGCGGGCCTTACGGCGGCTGTTGCGGCCGCGCGGCTTCGACGCCCGTGCCCTAATCCCCTGGCACCAACTCGAGGAAGTGCCGGAGGCGCCGCGGGGAACCTGGCGGGCGACTGGCCCCGACCCGCTGTTCTTCGTCCCTTGCCTGCTGCCGGCCGGTTGGCTGCGGCTGCGGCTGAAGATGACCAGCGCCGTGCAGGCGCGGTTCGAAGTCTACATCGAAGCGGAGCACGGCGTCCGCCCCGCCGAGTGCATTGGCCGAATCGAGATCCGCGATGGAGTGGATGGCGACTTCTACCTCTACCTGCCTCGAGCCGCTCCCGCGCTCCGCTTCGACCCGCTCGACGTGCCCGGCGAGTTCCGCCTGGAGCGGCTTGAGGTCAAGCCAGTGCCCCGGCTGCTAGTCCTGCTCCGGGCCTTGCCCGGCAAGGTCCGCCAGGTCCGGACGCGGGCCCGGCCGGCTGAGGCGCTGGGGAAGGCGCTGGGGCTGTTGCTTCGCGGCCAGTTCCGAGAATTCGCCGACCGACTCACCCAAGGCCTGCGGCGGCCGCGCTTCACCAGCCCCGGCCAGTACGATGTCCAGGCCGAGTACGAAGCCTGGCGCCGCCGCCGCCTGCTGACCGACGCCGACCGCTGCCGCCTGCGCCGCGCGGTCGAGCGGATGACCCATCCGCCGCTGATCTCGGTGCTGCTGCCGGTCTACAACGTCGAGGAGAAGTACCTGCGCCTGGCCATCGAGTCGGTGCGGCGGCAAATCTACCCCCACTGGGAGCTGTGCATCACCGACGATGGCTCAACGGCGCCCCACATCGCCCCGGTCCTGGCCGAGTATGCCCGACTCGATCCACGCATCAAGGTGGCCACCCATCCGAGCAACCGTGGCATCGCCGCCGCCTCCAACACCGCCCTGGCCCGGGCCACCGGCGACTACATTGCGCTTTTGGACCACGACGATGAGCTGGCCGAGCAGGCCCTGTTCAAAATGGCTCAGGCGATCTGCGCCGACCGCAGTCTGGACATGCTCTACAGCGACGAGGACAAGCTCGATCCGGAGGGCCGGCACGTCGAGCCGTTCTTCAAGCCCGACTGGTCGCCGGAATACTTCCTGACCTGCATGTACACCTGCCATCTCGGGGTCTACCGCACGGCCCTGGTGCGGGAGCTGGGCGGCTTCCGCAGTGAATACGACAATGCCCAGGACTACGACCTGGTCCTGCGGCTGATCGCCCGCAGCAACCGCATCCACCACGTTCCGGACATCCTCTATCACTGGCGGAAGCTGCCGACCTCGACTGCCGCGAACTCTCAGGCCAAGCCGTTGGCCACGCCGACGGCCCGCCGTGCCCTGCAAGATTACCTGAAGCGGATCGGTCGGCCGGGGCGGGTGGAGGAAGGGCCGCGGCCCGGCCTGCACCGCGTCCGCTTCGACCTCGTGGGACGGCCGAAGGTGAGCATCATCATCCCGAGCGCATGTCGGCCGGTGATCATCCGGGACGAGCGCACCTATTACGCCGTCAACTGCATCGAGAGCATCCGGCGGCAGAGCACCTACGACCATTACGAGATCATCCTGCTCCACCCGGGGCGGCTCCCCGCGGCGCTGGCCCGGCGGCTGAAGGGGCTGGGGGTCATCCCGCTGACCTACGCCGAGCCGTTCAATTTCTCGGCGGCGATGAACCAAGGGGCGGCCCGGGCGACCGGCGAGTACCTGCTCTTTTTGAACGATGACATGGAGGTGATCAGTCCCGACTGGCTGGAGTGCCTGCTGGAATTCGCGCAGCAGCCGGAGATCGGTGCGGTCGGCGCTCGGCTGCTGTTCCCTGACGGGCGGTTGCAGCACGTCGGCGTCACCATCCTCGACGGCCACCCCGGACACCCGTTCTATCTGGCGGCGCGGGACCACCCCGGCTACTTTTGCAGCAACACGTCGCACCGCAACTGCAGCGCCGTCACCGGCGCCTGCCTGATGACCCGGGCTGAGG
Organism: Gemmataceae bacterium; assembly: GCA_035575035.1. Taxonomy (GTDB): domain Bacteria; phylum Planctomycetota; class Planctomycetia; order Gemmatales; family Gemmataceae; genus DATLYH01. The sequence continues at coordinate 17,450 of DATLYH010000005.1, read as the reverse complement.
TCTTCCGCGCGCTGGGCGGCTTCGACCCGGATTTCCCGCTGAATTACAACGATATCGACTTCTGCCTGCGCGTGCAGCTGAGCGGCCGGCGGGTCGTCTACACTCCTTATGCCGAGCTGTACCATTTCGAGTCGGCGACCAAGACCGGCACCTACGCCCACGAGCTGGAGATGTTCAAGAAGCGCTGGAAGGAGCGATGGCCGCGCGACCCCTATTTCAACCCGAACTTGACGATCCACCATCCCGACTACCGGATCGAGGCCGACTACCCGCCGTTGCCGGGCAAGCCGGTGGAAGAAATCTAGTTCGGGGATCGCCTCCGCTAGGCTGCTTGCAGCTTCGCGTTAGGCTGCCCGCGGTGGAGAAAGGCCCGTTGTGCGCCTCTGCCCTGGCCGATTCCATAAAAAAATAGCATGACCGCACGACCTTCGTTCGGTCACAATCGGAGGGCTTCCCTCCCCCTTGTCCGACTGGAGACCGGTCCCATGCGCTTCAGCCTGATCCCCCGCGAAGAAATGTTCTTTGACATGTTCGACGAGGTGGCGACCATTCTCACCCGCGCCTCAGGGAAATTCCTGGCCCTGGTGATGGATTACGACCGCCTCGAAGCACGGAGCAATGAGCTTAAGCACGAGGAGCACACGGCCGACCAGGTGGTCGAGAAGATCATCCAGGCCCTGGACCGCAGCTTCATCACGCCGCTCGACCGCGAGGACATCCACGCCCTGGCCACGTCGCTGGACGACATCCTCGATTACATGGAGGAGACGGCCCACCGCTTCCTCATCTTCCGCATCGAGAAGCCTCGCAGCGAGGCGATCGAGTTGGCCCGGATCATCCAGGACTGCTGCCTGCACCTGGAGCACGCGGTCCGCCTGATCCGCAACCTGAAAGACCCCGAAGCGGTGCAGAACCGCCTGCGCGAGATCAGCCGCCTGGAGAACGAGGCCGACAAGATTTACCGGGAGAGCGAGCGGGAGCTGTTCGCCAACCCGCCCGACATCCTGTCGCTGATCAAGTGGCGCGAGCTGCACGGCTGGCTCGAAGAAACGGTGGACGCCTGCAAGGACGCCGCCTTGGTCCTCTCCGAGATCGTCATCAAGGGGTCGTGAGCATGCATTTCTTCGAGAGCCTGAACTTCGGCAGTGTCCCGTTCATGGAGCTGTCGCTGGTCGTCTGGCTGTTGATCGGGCTGGCGCTGGTTTTCGACTTCCTCAACGGCATGAACGACGCCGCCAACTCGATCGCTACGGTGGTCTCAACACGGGTGTTGAGCCCGCGGTTTGCCGTGGCCTGGGCAGCGTTCTTCAACTTTATCGCTTTCCTCGTCTTCCACCTCAAGGTCGCCCGGACCATCGGCACAGGGATCATCGACCCCGACATCGTGGACAACCGGGTCGTGGCGGCCCTGCTATTAGGGGCGGCGGCGTGGACCTACTTCTGCACGCACTACGGCCTGCCGATCAGCGTCTCGCATGCTTTGATCGGCGGGATGGTCGGCGCGGCACTGGTTAAAACCGGGATCAGCGCCTTGCAATGGGAGGGCATCCTCAAGACCCTGGTATTCATTGTCCTGTCCCCGCTGATCGGCTGGGCGACCGGCCTGGCCATCGCGGTGAGCGTTACCTGGCTGTTCCGTCGGGCGACCCCGCGGCACGTGGACGGCATCTTCCGCCGGGGCCAACTGCTGTCGGCCGCCCTTTTCAGTCTGGGCCACGGTGGCGGCGACGCCCAGAAGACGATGGGGATCATCTTTGTCCTGCTCATTGCCAACGGGGCCCTGTCGCGGGAGGCCCCGATCCCGACCGAGGTAGTCCTGGCCTGCCATGTGGCCATCGGCCTGGGAACGCTGGCCGGCGGCTGGGCGGTGATCAAGACCATGGGCCATCGCATTATCAAGCTGCGGCCGGTGGACGGTTTCTGCGCCGAGACCGGCGGCGCCGTCACGCTGGCAATGACCATCTTCGGCGGCATTCCGGTCAGCACCACCCACACCATCACCGGCTCGATCATTGGCGTCGGCTGGGCGCGGCACCGGTTGTCGGCCGTGCGCTGGGGCGTGGCCGGCCGGGTGGTCTGGGCCTGGGTCCTGACCATTCCCGGCGCCGCTCTGGTGGCTGCTCTGAGTTGGTGGCTGCTAGAGAAGACGGGGCTGCTCAGTTAGCCGCTGCGGGTGATCGCCGGCGTTGACTGACCCACCTACAATGGTTCAGAACCCAAGTCTGATGGTCGGAGGCGTCGGTATGCCGGAGAAAGTCGTCATCATCGGATCGGGTCCGGCCGGGTGGACGGCCGCCATCTACGCCGCTCGGGCCAACCTGAATCCGCTCGTCTTTGAGGGAGCGATCACCGAGGAAAACCGCCTCAAGGGAACGCTGCCGCTGGGCCAGCTGAACCTGACCACCGAGGTAGAAAATTTCCCCGGCTGGCCCTACGTGGACGGTTCAGTGTTGCAGCAGTTCTCCAAGTCGGCCCTGCCCGAGGAGCGCTACGCCGTGCTGGCGGCCAGCTTCTACGAGGGGAAGCAGGCCCACCACGGCCGGCGTTCGGCCTACGGCCCGGAGCAGATGGAATACATGCGGCAGCAGGCGATCAACTTCGGCACGCGCGTCATCACCGACGACATTGTCAGCGCCGACCTCCGGCGCCACCCTTTCGTGCTCACCGCGCTGGGGGGGCAGACCGTCGAGACCTTGACGGTCATCATCGCCACCGGCGCCCGGGCCAACTACCTGGGGCTGCCGTCGGAGGAGCGCTTCAAAAACCGCGGCGTCTCGGCCTGTGCCGTCTGCGACGGGGCCCTGCCGCGTTTCCGCAATCGGCCGCTGGTGGTCGTCGGCGGCGGCGACTCGGCGGTCGAAGAAGCCACCTACCTGACCAAGTTCGCCAGTCAGGTCTATTTGGTCCACCGCCGCGACCAACTCCGGGCCAGCAAGATCATGCAGCAGCGGGCGTTCGCCAATCCCAAGATCACTCTCAAATGGAACCGGGTGCTCGACGAGGTGCTCGGCAACGACAAGGACGGCGTGACCGGTGCCCGCCTGAGAAGCACTACGGACGGCCAGACTGAAGAGCTGGAGTGCGCCGGTGTCTTCCTGGCAATCGGCCACACGCCCAACACCGACTTCCTCCGCGGGCAGGTAGAGATGGACGAGAAGGGTTATATCCGCTGGACCACGCCGCAGCGGACCTACACCAGCGTCGAGGGAGTCTTCGCGGCCGGCGACGTGGCCGACAACTACTACCGCCAGGCGGTGACGGCGGCCGGGACCGGCTGCATGGCCGCCCTCGACGCCGAGCGCTGGCTGGCCCACCACGGCTACCATTAATTGGTCCGGCGCCCTCGTTGGCGATGGTCCTTCCGGTCGGGTGGCCGGGATGGCCGCCCTTTCAAAGGGGCGGTTTTTTCCCTTGCGCAAAAAGAAACCGGCGACGTTGCGGCGTCGCCGGCTTAGTCGGGAGGAGTCGGGGATTTGGGTCGAGGTAGGTGGCTGCCGGGGGAGCAGCCTTGGGGGATCTTTGAAGAGGAAATGATCACGTTGTTTCTGCCCCGACCCCCGTGGCCGGGACGCCTCGAAAGAGTGCAATCCCCATGCCAAGATTGTCGCCTTCGGGCCACGATCGGATGAAGTGACGGCCGGATCAGGGGTTACAAATCGCGGCGGCTGTCAGATGTGCTCCAGCGCTGCGCAGCGATTTGCAATTCTTACGCGACCGCGGGAGCGATTTTGCAAATCGAGGAGAGCGGCCCGGACTGCCGCTCAGTGTACCGGCCGGGCGAAGCGGCGGCGGACGCGGCGCGGCACCGGCTCTTCCTGCCACTGGAGCGTTCGCTCGCGGAAGGCCACCTGCTTCTGAGCGCTGGTCAGCAGCAGCCGCGCCATCACCCAGGCAATCGCTGCCAGTCCCAGGCAGACCATTACCTTGAAGATGACGAAGAACTGCGCGAAGCCGGCCGCGCTGCTCGGCAGCAGGTTGACCTTCAGCAGGTCACTGATCATCATCAGCGCCAGCAGCACGAACAGCGCCAGAATCGCCAGGGGCCCCGCGCTGGCGCAGAAGATGATGAACCCGCCCACATAGCCGGTGGCCACCGTCCAGAGCATGCTTCGCCACGACGTCCGGCAGCGCACCGAGCACCAGATGCCGACCGCGCCGATGCAATACATGGCCAGCACCGTCACCGCCAGCCAGATCGCCGCCCAGAACAGCGCCGCCAGGCCCCCCAGCATGGCCAGGCTCAAAGCCGGCACCGCGTAGGCCAGCACGAAGACATAGCTGGCCCCCATGATGCCCCACAGTTTGCCGCGGATCAGCTGCTTAGCCGTCAACGGCGTCAGCAGCAATGCCTCCCACGTCTGCTTTTCACGCTCGCCGCTGACGGCCCCCGAGCAGCGGATGCCGACCAGCAGGCTCGCCAGGAGCATGACGACCACCCCCTGGGCCTGGAAACCTTCCTCGGCTGGCCCGATCTGGAGGGACAGGCCAATCAGGTCGAGTCGGGCAGCGTGGTGGAGCAGGGTTTGCAGCGTGGTGCCGGGGGTCCGGTAAAGCCAGAGAATCAGGCATGACGAGGCAGTCGAGGCGACGAAGACCGTCAGCACCCCCAGCCAGCGCGGCAGGCGGCGCAGGAAAGCCGCCGGCGCCAGGCCCTCGACGTGCTGCTCCTTCCAGGAGATCGGCTCGTCACCGACCGGAGGCCGCCCGGCGCTCCACCAATGGGCGCGGCGCCGCTTACCTGCGTTTTCGAGCTGCCGGCGGTAGGCCGGCCGCAGCCGCCACGTCGCCAGGGCCAGGCAGATCGCCGCCACCGCACCCCAGGCCAACAGTCCGCCCAGCAACCGGCCGACCAGGGCGCGGGCGTCGGCCAGGTCGCGCGCCCCCCAGGCCGGCTCTAGCACGTAGAGCGGGTCCAGGTAGCGCAGCACCCCCTCTTGCCCCCAGACGAACAGCAGGCCCAGCACCACCACGATGTACAGGCCCAGGGCGGCGTTGCGCGTCTGCGTACTCCAGACCGAGGCCAGTAGGCTGGCCGCTACCAACGCAACCAGCGGCGGGACCGTCACCCCGATCACCGCCAGCAGGGTCAGCGGCTCGACCCCGGCGTAGACGCCGAAGAAGCAGAACAGCGGCAGCCCCGTCAGAGCCAGTATCCCGATCTGAAATGCCCGTGCCAGCAGCTTGCCCAAGATGATCTGCCACGGCGTCAGGTCGGAGGTGAGCAGGTATTGAAGGGTGCCGCTGGTCTTTTCTTCGGTGATAGCACCGGCGGCGAAGGCGGGAGTGGCCAGGGTCATCAAGATCAGCTGCTGCACCACGAACATCTCGACGAACCAGGTAGAGAGATCGCCGAGGAGCGTTGCGCCGGGCGTCGGCGGGACCAGGAGCCAGAGCCAGGCGGTGACTGCCAGCTGGATCACCAGCCAGGCAGCGTAGATCCAGCGGAAGACGTACTGCCGGCTGCGCCGGCCGGCGAGCAGCATCTCGTGGTGCAGGACGGGGCCAACCATGAAGGTTCCGGGTAAGCGAGTCCAGACGGGCAAGGGGCGGCTCAGTTCCCTGACGGCCGCGTCCGCCGGATTCTTCCTGGCATGGTAAGCCACGGCCAGCCGCCACGCAAGCGGCCGGTGCCCGGATCGGAGTCAGCCGCCGAGGAGGCTGAAGAGAAGCACGGCCAGCACGATCAGGGTCAACACCACGTAGACCCGGTCCTTCGTCAGCGCAAAAGCGATCGCTGAGAAGGCGACGCGCGCCACCGGGACGGCGATCAACAGCAGCAGGCCGAGCTGGATCACGCCGCGGCCATGCAGCTGAAGCGCCTCGGCCACGATGCCGCCCGGCGTGCGCATTTGACGGGGCTCGCCCCGGAACTGCTCATAGTCGGGGACGGCAGCCGCGTCCTGGACCAGGTAAAGGATGCCCCCCACCAGCACCACAGCGGCGGCCAGGATCACCCCATAGCGGAGCAGGTTGCCCAGCAGCTGCTCCACCCGCTCGTCCGTCCAGCCGCGCCCTGGCTCGTTCATCTCACTGCCTCCCCGCTAGGCCGTTGTAGATCATTTGCAGTGCCAGGGCGACGATGACAGCGCTGAAAATGAGGCGCAGGACCCCGGTGCGGGCCCGTGCCAGCACGCGCGTCCCCAGCGCGGCTCCCAAAAGCACGCCGAGCACCACTGGCATCGCCAGGGCCGGGTCGATGTAGCCGCGGCGCAGGTACAGCCCGGCGCTAGCTGCCGCCGTGACGCCGATCATGAAATTGCTGGTCGTCGTGGAGACCTTGAATGGGATGCGCATCACCTGGTCCATCGCCAGCACCTTCAGTGCCCCAGAGCCGATGCCGAGCAGCCCCGAGAGGATGCCCGCCACGTACATCAATCCGAAGCCCCACGGAACGCCGCGCACGTGGTAGCCCCGGGGCCCCTCCGGCGTTGGGTAGCTGCCGTCCAGGCGCAACCAGCGGGCCAGCGGGTCAGGTGCGTCGGCCCCGGTGCGGTCCGGCCGCGGACGCAGCGAGAGGTAGGCCGAGAACAGCAGGACCACGCCGAAGATCACGGCTAGGGTGCCAGTGGACTTGATGACATCGGTGGCCAGAAAGGCGCCACTGACGGCGCCGAGGGTAGTGGCCAGCTCCAGGAACATGCCGACGCGGATGTTGGAGTAACCTTCCTTGACGTAGGCCGCCGCCGCTCCCGACGAGGTGGCGATCACCGACACCAAGGCAGCCCCGATGGCGTAGCGCATATCCACGTGCAGAGCTACCAGCAGCGGCACGATGACCACGCCGCCGCCCAGCCCCGTCAGCGACCCCACCAGGCCTGCCGCCACCGCGCCGGCCCAGATGACCAGGGTGAACTCCAGCGTATTCACGGCCGCTCCTCCGACGATCCGGGCCGCTGCGGACGGACATCCCCCCTTCACCCGACGCGGGCCGCAGTGGCTGCGCGGGGCGCTGGGAACCATCTGCGAGACCTACGGCGAGCCGCTGCGGGCCTCAGCCGGCGGTCGGCAGGTCAAAGACGTGGATGGGCGAGTAATTGCCGGGATACTCCGTGCCCTTGCCGATCTGCCGGCCGTTGCCGTTGCTGTTGGCGTTGGTCGCCGACACCGCCAGGCGCTGGCCGTTGGGATGGACCGCCAGCGAATGGCAGTTGGCCATCTTGGTGTACAGGAAGAACGGCTGCGGGTCGGCCGGCCGCTGGAAGAAGAGCTTGCCGACGCCGGGATTGCCGCTCGTCACCGCCATCACAAAGCCGGCTGGATGCAAGTGCAGATCAAAGATGTAGCCGTCGCCGTCGTTGCCGATGCTAAGTGTGTGCTTCACCTGGCCGCTGGACCAATCAAAGAAGAGGATGGTCGGCACGCCCTGGACATTGGCACCGACCTTCGGCTTGGTGCCGGCCGCAGCCAGTGTCTCGCCCTTGGCGTCGAAAGCCAGGCAGCGGACGCCGCCGACATCCTGAAGACGGGAGAGGAGGTAAAGCTGCTTCGCGTCGAACCGCCGCACCACCTTGCCGCTCTCCAGATCCCACACCTGGATGACGCCCTTGAGATCGCCCGAGACCAACGACTTGCCGTCGGGATGGAAGGCGACGGCGTAGATATCCTCGTTGTGGCCGGCCAGCTCCTGCTTCTTCGCGCCGTCGTCGGCGGACCATAGGCGGACTTTCTGATCCATGCCGCAGGTCGCCAGCAGCTTGCCATCGGGACTGACCGCCAGGCCACGGACCCAGCCGTCATGGGCCTGCTCGACCGACCAGAGCGGCTGGGCCTCCTTCTCGGCATAAGGCCAGCAGGTCAGCCGGCCCCAGCTGTCGGCGGTGAAGAGGCGCCCCTCACCCCTACCCCTCTCCCCCTCTGGGGGAGAGGGAGAAGAAGATCCTCCCCTCTCCCCTGCTTGGGGGAGAAGGGTCAGGGGAGGGGGGGAGAAGGCCAGCGCCTGTACCCAGCCGCCGTGGCCGGTCAACGGCGGCAGCTCCGCCATCTCCGCGTTGGAGACGTCCCAGCGGCGGACGGTGGCGTCGCAGCCGCCCGCTGCCAGGAAGTTGCCGCAGGGACTGAAGCGCAGGATCGCCATCTGCCGATCGGTCTTCAGCACCTTCACTTCTTTGGGCTGGTAGCGCTGCAACAGGGCTTTGGGGTCGTCGCTCATGGCCGGGTATCTCGATTCGGGTTCGGGGGAGGTCAGGCAAGCAGTTCTGTGACGGCGTGGCAATCCTCGTGGGCAATGGGCAGCGGCTGGCCGCCGTTGTCGTAGCTGTGCTCCTTGGGATTAATCCCCAGCGCCTGGAACCAGGTGTGGAACATGTGGCCGATGTCGTGCTCCTCGGTGGTCACGTGGGTGCCCCGCTCGTTGGTCTTGCCGACCACCACGCCGCGCTTGAGGCCGCAGCCGGCCATCACCAGCGACCAGGCCTCGGGCCAGTGGTCCCGGCCGACGTGGCCGTTGATCCGCGGCGTCCGGCCGAACTCGCTCATCATGATCACCAGTACGTTGTCAAGCATGCCCCGGTCCTTCAGATCCTCGATCATGGCGGCGAAGGCCTGATCGACCTTGGGCACCATGCTGAGATGGCCATTGAAATTGTCGCCGTGGGTGTCCCAGCCGTAGGAGTTCACTTTGACGAAGGTGACGCCGGCTTCCAGCAGCCGACGGGCCAGGAGCATGTGCCGGCCAAATTCGTGGGTGCCGTAGCGCTCCACGTCGCGCGGCGGCAGGGTGGATGGGTCAAACAGCCTGGCCTGCTTGCGCAGCTGGGCGGCCATGTCAAAGACGTAGCTGTTGGCCTCGGTCCACTCCTTGCGCCGCCGCTCGGCATAACGGCGGTCGAGCTTCATTCGCAGGGCGTTGCGGGCCTCGTCGTCGGCCTCGGTCAACGCCGGGTTCAGGAGCAGGTTCTCAGGGGGCTTGCCGTCGCCGAAGGCGACCGCGCCGTACCTGGGGCCGAGGAAGCCGGCATCCTGGTAGACGAAGCCGCCCGAGCCCGGCTTGACCCAGACGTACGGCGGCAGGCCGCTGTCGCCGGGGCCAAGCAGTTTGGCCACCGCCGAGCCGAAGTAGGGGTAGGTGACGCCGCGGTTCTTCGGATCGCCGCGCTGGATGCGGGCGACGCCGGCGGAGTGGGAATTGTCCTTGGTGCAGAGGCTGCGGACCAGCGCCAGGTGGTGCATTTGCCGGGCGGTCTTCGGTAGCAGCTCGCTGATATGGATGCCGGGAACCGAGGTAGGGATGGCCCGGAAGGGGCCGCCGAACTGGGTGTTCGGTTTGGGGTCCCAGCTTTCCAGCTGGCTGATGCCGCCGTCCAGCCAGATGAAGAGCACCTGGCGGTGTTTCTTTTTCAACTCCTGGGCGACGGCCGGCTGCGCCAGGCCGCCCAGCCCCAGCGCTCCCACGGCCGCGCCGGCGACGCCGCCCAGCCACTGCCGCCGCGACATCCGATGCTCCAGCGGTCTGCACAAATACTCAAAGTTCACCGTTGGTCTCCTTGTTCTGCCGCTTGCGGCTTGGCGCAGTCGAGGCACCAAGTCACAAGCGGCAGGAAAGCTCAATGGTTGACGCAAAACTCGGTGGACGCCAGCAGCGCCCAGGCCAGATGGCCCAGCGCCACTGCCCGGCGTGAGGCGTTCTTGTGCAGGTAGTCGGCGACCTCGGCCTGCTCTTCGACCGTCGGACGCCGCGTTAGCACACTCAGGTAAAGCTCCTCGGCGACCTGACTATCTTCCAGTTTCGACAACCGATCAATCAGGTTGCCGGGCTGCGGCGTCAGCCAGGACAGCACCAGGTCGTCATTCAGGACGAACAGAGCCGCCTTGAGCGAGGGGTTGAACTCCTCCTCCGGCTCCCGTTCCGGGTTGGCGAAAGCCTTGACAAACTTGGCCCGCGCCGCCTCGGCGGTCCCTTTATTCCCCAGGACGCGCTCACGCATGCCGGTCGCTTCCAGCATGCTGGCCAGCAGCTGTTCGGCGGAGAGCCGTTTCTCGTTGGCAACCAGAAAACTCTCCGGCGGCAACTCCTTGACACCTTCAGGGAGGACGCTGGAACGCTGATAAGTCTGGCTCAAGGCCAGCTCGCGCAGCAGCCACTTGATATCAAACCGGTGCTCGACGAATTCCTTCGCCAGCAGGTCGAGCAACTCGGGGTGCGAGGGCGGGTTCTCGGCGTGGTGCAGGTCGAGCGGGTGGACCAAGCCGCGGCCCATCAGGATGAACCAGAGGCGGTTGACGATATTGCGACTGAAAGCGGGGTTCGAGGCGGTGGGCAGCTGCTTGGCCAGCTCGGCCAGCGGGCTGAAGCGCGGGATGCCGGGGAAGCGCGTCTTGCGGTCGGGCGGCTTGACGTACTCCTCCCCCTTCTTCAGGACGGGGATCTCGATTTCCTTGCCGCCAGGGATGCGTGGGCCGGTGCTCTTCGGCACCTTGCGGAAGACCGAGCTATACTCGAGCTTCTTGGTCATCAGCTGCTCGCCGACGGCCGGCTTCTTCGGATCGACCAGGACAGTGTTGCGGTAGATGGCGAACAGGCCCTGGAAGTCTTCCTGTTTGTACTCGGCGATGAAGATATGGTCATGGCACTCGGCGCAGCGCAGGTCCTTGCCGAGGAACAGCCGGCCGACGTCGCGTGTCAGGCCGGGGTAATCCACCGGGTTCTGGCCAAAGTTCTCCAACCGCTTGGTATAGAAGAAGGCGGCCCCTTGCAGCGACTCGTCTTCGGTGATCGGGTTGAGGATCTCGCGGGCCATCTGGTCCCACGGTTTGTTCGCCTCGAAGGACTTTTGCAAATAGCGGGTCCACTCGGGATGGTCGCCGAGCCGCTCCATGAGCATGACGTGAAACAGTTCCTGCATGCGGCGCGGGTAATCAGGGCTATCCAGGAGCCGGTCAATCACCTTGGCTCGCTTGTCGGGGGCTGGATCAGCGAGAAAGTCGCGGGCTTCCTGGACTGAGGGAATGCGGCCGGCAAGGTCGAGATAGGCGCGGCGGAGGAACTCGGCGTCGGCGGCGGGAGCAGCGGTCGGCCGGCCGTCGGCCTTGGCGGCGATCAAGGCGTCGATGCGAGCGTGGAGCGGCTGGTCGGCGCGGGACGCGACAGCGAGGGCAAGCAGCGCCAGGGGCACGGCTGCCCGAGCAAGAAGCGCCATGGGTTTGTCACTCCTCAAGAAACCGGGCAAGGCAGGGGGCGAGGTTGGGGGCAGGCAATTATGGGATTGAGTATAAGCAGCGGCGCGGCGAGAGGGAAGTGGTTTTTCCCGTTAAGCAGCAGTTTCAATCCCCCAGAGCCCGGAGCGTCCGCGGCGGGGTAAGGTCTGACCTGTCGCTCACGCTCCGGGCTCCGATAATAAGTCGCTCTCACCGCTGGCATCGGTCAACGATGGAACGATTGGTCCATTCGAGAAGGTCTACGCGGGTTGGCCGAGCAGCTTCTTGAGGTTTTCGATTTCGGTCGCCTGGTTGCAGATCCGGGTATTCAGCTCAGAGAGTTTCTCGACGAGTCCGCCCGTCGTTTCCAGCGCTCGGCGGGCGCCTTCGAGGAAGCGTTCTTTCCAGTCGTCGAACTCGGTTGGCTCCAGGCCGTACTGCTTGCAGGCATCGGCCGCGGTAAGCTGGCCCCGGAGCACGGCCAGGACCAGCTCAGCCTTGCGGCGGCCGTCCCAGCTCCGTGGGTCCTCGGCCTGGGTCTGGGATAGGAACGGCTCCAGAAGCGCGATCACCTCCTCGGCGGTGGCGGGGCGGTCGGCGGGGTTGCGGGCCCGCAGCCGGTCCACCACGGCGGCCAGACCGGGCGGCACGTCGGGCCGGACCTCGAGCAGCGGCTGCGGCGGACGGCTAAGCAGCTGTTGCAGCCGTTGTAGCTGGCTACTGCCGCGGACCGGCAGCTCCGCCGTCAGCAAGTGGAAGAGCGTGCCCCCCAGGCTATACAGGTCGCTGCGCGTGTCGGCCTGGCGGGCATCCTCAGCCTGCTCGGGAGCCATGAACTCCGGCGTCCCCAGGCACTGCCCCTTCATGGTCAGCTCGGCGTCGGGCCCGTGGGCCAGGAAACGGGCCAGCCCTAGGTCGGACAGCTTAACCACGTTGTCGCGGGTGAGCAGCAGGTTGGCCGGCTTCAGATCGCGATGGACGATGCCACAACGGTGGGCGTAGGCCAGGCCGCGGGCTGCCTGCACTGCGTAATCAACCGCCTCGGCCACCGGCAGCGGGCCGCGCTGCTTGACCAGGGTGCCGAGGTCTTTCCCCTCGATGTACTCCAGTACCAGGAAGATCTGCCGCCGCGTGCGGAGAACGTCGAGGGCCCGCACCACGTTGGGGTGGTCCATGCGGGCGACGATGTCGATCTCACGACGGAAGCGGGCCAGCGACTCCTGGTCATGGTGCAGGTCGCGGGTGTCGAACGTCTTGAGGGCGACATAGCGCTGCGGCAGCAAGGTGTGGCGGGCCTTGAAGACGATGGCGTTGCCGCCGCGGCCGATGTAGTCCACGATGACGTATTTGTCAACGTGGAACTTGGTGGCCCCGGCACGGAGCTGCCGCACCTGATATGCCGTTAGCAGTCCCTCGCGGACCAGATAATGGGCTAGCCGTTCCTCGTTGTTGCTGACCGCGGTACGGGCGATGGCCAACGTCTCCGGGTCGAGCAGCCGGGCCATCAGGATACGGTCGGACAGAGAAGTGGCGACGTGATGGTTCATCGTGTCAACCCTTCGGGGAGCAAAAGGGCAGCCTGCCAGGTCAACCGAGACAATGCGGCAAGCATGACCAATGACTGCCCAAGTGTAGAACATGGAACGGCGCGCTGCCGGCCAGAGAGGGAAAAAGGCGGAAAAGCCAGCCCGGGATCAGGCCCACGTTGAAATTTGCCAGCAGCGGATGAAAGCCTAAGAGCTAGCCGGGTAATGACTCGACGGCGCGGATCCCCCGGAAGTGCTGGTCGGGGCCACGCTTTGCCCATCCCGGGAATGATCTAAGACGAGGGGCAGGTAAGCGCATTCTACTGAGCGCTGCGCAAGTTCGATCGAACTTTTTGCGCCATCGAATAACGGTGGGGGAGCATTTGACTGGGTTCCCGAGGACTGCTGGGAATGGCGAAGGTTGCGGACGTTACGCCTGCAGCAGCAAGGGGGTAGCAGCAGGCCCTCACTGCGGCTTTGGATCTCTCTGAGGAAACCGTCAGCCGGGGACGCGCCCGTGCCCGTGCTAGTGGCTCCGCAGTCTTCCGGACCCGGCCTTGAAGTGGCCCGGCGCCGGGCCAGTTCGTGGTGGACACCTCCGGCAAGGTCGGGGGGGAGCCCTAGCGACCGGGTCATCCGAGCCCGGAGCATCAGCGACTCGGTCATCCGAGCCCGGAGCGTCAGCGACGGGTGACGCTCCCCGCGCTCGCACTCCGGGCTCTGAGCAATACCTGCCTGTTGGTGTTTAGTTTCTTCCGACCGCGGCGCTCATGGCCTCCACGATCCGTTTGGGGTTGAGGGGCTTCTGGAACCAAGCGTCCACGCCGGCCTCGCCGCTGGGGAGGTTAAACTCAGCCGGCGTGCCGCCGGTGACCGCAAAGATTCTCAGCCCTCGATATGCCGGATTCTGACGGATGGCTGCCACCGTTGCCGGGCCGTCGCAGCGGGGCAACCGCATGTCCAGCAAAAGGAAATCGGGCCGCTCATGGCCAGCCAGGAACTCCAGGGCCTCGTAACCGTCGTGGACAGTCTCGACCCGGAAGCCGCTCAGGCGCAGGTAACTGGAGAGCAGCGCTTCCTCGTTAGGATTGTCCTCGACCAGCAAGGCATTGATCGGTCGGTGCGACCCGTCTGGCCGGGACGAATCGATCTTGGCGGGCAGCGCCTCAAGGAATTCCTGGGCCTCTTGGAGGGTACGTTCGGCCTCCGCTGTCAGCCCGGCCTTCAGCTGTTTTTCGACGACATGCAGGGACATGGCCAGCGTATTCAGCCGGCCGCGTAGGTCATGGCTGATCCGGCTCTCTCCCCGGGCCCCAGCCGCTGGGGGCGCTGCGACGGTTGCGAGTTCTTCCCGAACGACGCTCACATTCGGCGGCGCCTCGATGCCGAGACGCACCGTGGAACTGCGGCTAGACAGGACCTGGACCGAGATGCCCAAATGGGGGAAAAGGATTCGTTGTCCCCAACGGCGCGACAGTACGAGCATGGATGGGTCTCCTTTCGTGCGCCACCGCAGCCGCCGGGACAGAGCGACTGCGGTGCCCCTACCTTGAGGTTACTTCAGCAGCTGGCATGACTCCCCTCTTGGGACGGCATGAGGATCCTTCCTCGGGTCGGATGCCTACAGTGGTTTGTAATAGTTACAAAGGTTGGCCGAACCGGTCAAGGCCGAAATCGTCCTGGCCGCTGCCGTCGGGTGTCAATCCGCCAGTCGCCCTCGCTTTACCGATGTTGACAAGGAATGCCCTGGAGAGCGGCCCGGTACACTTCGCGTACCGGCGATCTGTGAGGCGGCTGTTCCCGAATGCGGTAGAATACGTAGACGGCGCCACGCGACCGGGACGGTCCCGGCGGGCAAAGCCCCTCAGGGCCGAACCGCCGCACAAACACCGCTTGAAAGAACCGGCCCAAGCAATACGGTGGGCATGATCGCTGCGCGGGCTGGGATGGAAAACCAGTCCATGAGCCAGGAACAAGGTCCGTTGGGGGAGCTGCTATGCCGTTCGGTGCGGAGTATGATCTGCTGGCTGATCTGACCCCGGCCCAGCGCGAGGCCGTCACCCACTTCGAGGGGCCGCTGCTCATCCTGGCCGGCGCCGGTAGCGGCAAGACACGCGTCATCACCCGCCGCGTCGCCTGGCTACTGGCGCAAGGCATCAAGCCCTACCACATCCTGGCCATCACTTTCACCAACAAGGCGGCCGGCGAGATGCGGCAGCGCGTCGAGGCCCTGGTGCCCGGCAGCCGGGTCTGGATCAGCACCTTCCATAGCCTCGGCGCCCGCCTGCTCCGCCAGTACGCCGACCGCCTCGGCCTGGACCGCAACTTCACCATCTACGACCAGAGCGACCGCGCCCGGCTAATCAAATCGGCCTTGGAGGAGGCCGGGATCGACAACGTCCGCTTCACGCCGGAGCGGATCGAGGCGGCTATCAGCAAGGCCAAGAACCAGCTGCTCGGCCCCGAGCGCTACGCCGAGAAGGCGACCGACTTCTTTAGCCAGACGGTGGCCCGTGTCTACCCGGTCTATGAGAAGCGGCTGCGCGAGTCGAACGCCCTGGACTTCGACGACTTGCTGCTGTGGCCGGCGCTGGCGCTGAAGCACGACCCGGAATTGCGGGCCGAACTCGACGCCCGCTTCCGCTTCGTGCTCATCGACGAGTACCAGGACACCAATTATGCCCAATATGCCATCGCCCGCAGCCTGTCGATTGACCATCCGAACCTGTGCGTGGTCGGGGACCCGGATCAATCGATTTACGGCTGGCGCGGCTCCGACATCCGCAACATCCTCGATTTCGAGCGCGATTTTCCCCATGCTCGGGTGCTGACGCTGGAGCGCAACTACCGCAGCACGAAACTCATCCTCCGGGCGGCCAGCCACCTGATCGCTCACAACCGCCGCCGCAAGCCCAAGGACCTGGTCACCGACAACCCGACCGGCCGGCCCGTCACCGTGCTCACCTTCGAGACCGGCCAGGACGAGGCCGAGGGGCTGGCCCGGCGCATCCGCGATGCGGTCCAGAACCAGGGCCGCAGTTACCGCGATTTCGCTGTCTTCATCCGTATCAATGCCCTGTCGCGCGCCCTGGAGCAAGCTTTCGTCAAGCACCGTGTCCCCTTCCAGATGGTCCGCGGCCTGGCGTTCTTCGAGCGCAAGGAGAACCGCGACGTGCTGGCGTATCTGCGGCTGCTGGTCAACCCGCGTGACGATCTGTCGTTTTTGCGCGTGGTCAATGAGCCGGCCCGCGGTATCGGCAAGGTGTCGCTGGAGCATCTCCGCGCTTACGCCGAGCCGCGCGAGCTGAGCCTGCTGGCGGCCGCCGCCGACGTGGCTAAGATCCCCTTCATCAAGGGGAAAGCCGCTGCCGGCCTGCGCGAGTTTGCCCAGCTGATGCGCGACCTGGGCCGCCTGGCTGACGCGCCGCCTGACGAAGTCATCCGCCAGGTCCTCGACCGCAGCGGCTACCGGGCGATGCTCAAGGACAGCAAGGACCCCGAGGACCAGGAACGGCTGGCCAACATCGAAGAGCTGATCACCGCCGCCCGGCAGTTCGCCGCCGAAGACCCGACCCGGACCATTGCCGACTTCCTGGAGAACATTACTCTGGCCAGCGATGTGGATAGCTGGGACGAGCGCCAGGATTGCGTCTCGATCATGACCCTGCACTCGGCCAAGGGGCTGGAGTTTCCGGTGGTCTACATGGCGGCGGTCGAGGAGCGGATCCTGCCGCACGAGCGGAGCCTGAACAGCTCCGACCCCGATGAATTGGAGGAGGAGCGGCGGCTAGCCTTCGTCGGCATGACGCGGGCCAAAGAGGAGCTATACCTGAGCCACGCCCGGCTGCGCGAGTTCCGCGGCCAGACGCTCTACGCGGTGCCGAGCATGTTCCTGGGGGAGTTGCCCGAGGATGCCACGGAGTTCGTGGACCTGTCGGCCAGCGGCGCCGGCACGGCCCGGGCCATCGACGAGTGGCGCAGCGGCGGCGAGGCGGCCGAGGAAGGCTGGCGCGACGCCGGCATCCGGCTGCGGAAGAAGGGGGAGGCCGCGCTCCCGGACAGCGACGGCTACGCCGTCGGTATGCTGGTCCGCCACGAGAAGTACGGGATGGGTCAGATCACCGACCTGAGCGGCTACGGCGCCCTGCGCAGAATCAAGATTCGCTTCCCCACGGCCGGCGAGAAGACTTTCATCGTGGACAAGGTCCAGCTGACGATTGTCCGCCGGGACTGAATCCGTACGATGGACCACGGAAGACTTCCTCCGCCGATCTCCTGTCGGCACGGGACCGAGATGGAGGAAGGGGATATGAAAATGGCCAAGGACAACGAACCGAACCGCGACCTGCTCCAGGTCCTGGAGATATTCTTCCTGGTTTTACTGGGGGTCGGGGCCCTCCTCTGGTTCATGAGCCCCACGAAAACGTTTCCCCAACTCCTCTTCCGGCTTGGGGTCAGCTTCGTCGGCATCGTCGGAGCGGTCGTTGTCCAGGTCATCAAATTTACCCGCAAGAAGTAGCTCCCGGATACGTACTTCAAGGTCCTTGTCGGTTGCACCCGCCATGTTCACACTCTCCGCGTTCGCCGATGAAATCCATCCCGACCCGCTCCTGCAAGTCGAGGTGCTCAAGCAATGCGGCATCCGGCACCTTGAGCTGCGGTCGATCCACAAGACCAACGTGCTCGATCTGAGCGACCTCCAGGTCAATGAACTGAAGTCGCTGCTCGACCGGCAAGGCTTCCGCCTCAGCGCCATCGGCTCGCCTATCGGCAAGATCAAGATCAATGAGC
>DATLYH010000004.1:0-29826 GCA_035575035.1 Gemmataceae bacterium | reverse complement strand
GGTAGTGGGCACCGTCCAGCTGGCGGAGTGCCAGCCGCTGTCATAGTTAACCGCCGGTTCTCTGAGGGACCGGACGGCCCCCGGTGCTGCGATTTCCACGGCTTGCGGCACGGTGGTGGTGTCCTAGTTACGTTGCACGGCCGGATAGGATAGCCCCTCCGTCACCGACCAAATGTGGTCGGCCAGTCCGGCGGCCATCGCCGGCGTCCGCTGCCGGTAGCCCTTCCGCCGGCTCCTCCGGACGCAGCGTCCGCGCCGCTTCGCAGAAGTGGTAGCTGGAGGTCATAAAGTACGTCACGGCCTCCTGCACCCCTCAGCCCTTCGAGAAGCAGCAGGTCTTGCACACCTTCCAGGCGTCGCGGTTGCGGTCGGTGCCGATACCGCTCCACGAACACCGTGTTCACCCGGTCACTGACCTGCGACCGCCCCAGGACCGCTGCCACCGCGGCCCGGCTGCCGTAGACCACCCGCGCCGCGACCTTCACCCCCCGGCCCTTCGCCCGCGTCTTGTGCACGGTGGCGTAGGTCAGCCCCTCCGGCGGTACCGTCACCGGCTTGGGCTTGCGACCACGCTTGCCCCGCCGCCGGGGCTGCTGCCGGCCGGGCACCACGCTCAGCACCAGGCGGTGTTCCGCGTCCAAGGCCCCGTGGTTCCCACGCTCATCGTCGGCGGGGTCGCGGGCCTTGCAGGTGCGGCAGCAGAGCAGGCGGCGGTGGGGGCCGTAGCGGCCGCAGACCGTCAGGTTGACGTGGCCGCGTTTGCCGTAATCGGGGCAGCAATCGTTCTGGCAGCAGAAGGTTCGCCGGTCGTCGTCCACGGCCATGGCGCTGGGTTGGAGGCGGGCGACGGGAATTGTCCGTCAACGGAAGTTGTTGTAGCAAAGCCGGTCAGGCGTTCAACGGTGTAGGGGCACCACCGCGCTGTAGGCAACCGGGTTTTGAGAATAACGAATCCTTGAAATGATTGTACGCCAGCCAGAACGTGGCCACGCCCGGCGTCTCCGGTTCGACCGCCCGGATCACAGCACGTGGCAGCGCCTTTTGATCTCCCGCCGCAACCCCTATCCAGGGTTGTCGATTTCCGACCTTGATCGGCGCTGCCGCAAAGCCCAGGTCCACTTGTGGATCTCAATGGCCAGGAAGACCGTCAGTGCCAGGACCAACAGCGTCCCCCAGGTGCCCAGATCGATCGGCTCAGTCTGGAGCACGGCCTGCGCCGGGGGGAGATACATCGCTGCTACGTGGACGAGGAAGGCCACGATGGCCCCGATGAGCAGGACCGGCGTCCGCAGGGGAGAAAGCCGCAGCGCCGACTTCGTCTCTGACCGGCAATTGCCAATATGGATATTCTCGAAAAGTACCAGAAGGAGCAGCAAGGCATTTCGCGCAGCAGCCTCGCTCCAGCCGGCTTGCAACATCCACCAGAAGGTCCCGAGGCCGACGCAGCCCATAACAAGCGCAGCGATGACCGTGCGCTCGATCATCAATTGGTTAAAGATGCGCTCACGCGGGGAGCGAGGCGGACGCTGCAAGACGTCGCCTTCGCTCGGCTCGAATGCCAGGGCCACCCCTTGGATGCCGTTGGTCACGAGGTTGAGCCAGAGAAGCTGCACCGGTAACAGCGGTAAGGGCAGGCCGAAAACCACGGCCAATCCGAGGGCGACTAACTCGGCCGCGCCAGTGGAGACAAGCAGGTAAATGACCTTGCGGACGTTATCGTAGGCGACTCTTCCTTCCTCCACCCCGGCCACGATGGTGGCGAAGTTATCATCACTGATCACCAACTCGGCGGCCTCTCGGGCCACGTCGGTACCGGCTCGTCCCATTGCCACCCCGATGTTGGCAGCCCGCAAGGCCGGGGCGTCGTTGGCTCCGTCTCCCGTCACCGCGACGAAGTGGCCCGCCCGCCGCGCCGCCTCCACCAACTCCAGCTTTTGCCGGGGGGCGACCCGCGCAAAAACCCGCACGCGCCGGATGATCTCTCGGAGCTCGTCAGGGGACTTCCCTTCAAGTTCCCGGCCGGTGACGACCTGATCCAGCCGCGCTGCCATGCCGAGGTCGCGGGCAATGGCCAATGCCGTCACGGGATGGTCGCCGGTGACCATGCAGACGGTGATCCCTGCCCGGTGGCACGCCGCCACGGCCTCGCGCACTCCGGGCCGCAAGGGATCGATCATGCCGACAAAACCGAGGAATTGGAGCCCGCGGGGCTCGGGTGGCGTTTGTGCCGCGCTCAGTCCCTCGGGGGCGGGCCCTTCCGCCAGCGCCAGGACCCGGTAGCCGCGCGCCGCCATCGCTTCTGCCAGCGTCTGCAACTCCTGGGGGACCGGAGCCGACCCCGGCCACGCACACATGGCCAGGACCCGTTCCGGCGCTCCCTTGACGAAGACCCGGATCGTCCCCCCTACCTGGTGATAGGTGGCCGCAAACCGGTGCTCGGGCTCGAACGGAATCTGGTTGACTTGCGGGTGATGCTCCAGGGCCGTCTCCCGGACCCAGCCGAGTTTGTGCGCCAGGGACAGCAAGGCGATGTCGGTGGGATCGCCGCGCCAGACCCAGGCGCCATCGCGCCGGTGGAGGTCGCCTTCATTGCACAGGACGGCGGCTCGCGCCAGGGCGTCGAGACCCGGGTGGCTATGGGGGCGAACGGGGCGGCCCTCGGCGAGTACCTGTCCGTTTGGCGCGTAACCTTCCCCCGTCACCTCGAAGCGCTCACCCCCGGCTAGGCGAATCTCGCGCACGGTCAGCTCATTGCAAGTTAGTGTGCCCGTCTTGTCGCTGGCGATAAGCGTGCAACTGCCCAACCCCTCGACAGCGGCAAGCCGGCGCACAATCACCCCGCGCCGGGCCATGCGGGTGGTCGCAATGGCCAGGGCCACGGTCAGGGCGGCCGGGAGCCCCTCGGGGATGATGGAGACGGCGAGGGCGACGGCGAAGAAGAACATTTCCTGAAGCCCGTAGCCGTGCCCGAGGATGCCGATCAGGGCGATGAAGACAGCGCCGCCGACCGCCGAACCAGCCATGACACGACTGAACCGCTCCATCCGCTCCAAGAGCGGCGGTTTCCCGCCTGTTGCCGCCAGCACGTCCAGCGCCAATTGGCCAACCATGGTGGCAGACCCCGTCGCCACCACCACCCCACTGCCACGACCGCGGACGACGATAGAACCGGCATAGGCCATGTTCAGACGGTCGGCCACCGGTGTAGCTGGCTCGCCCCTTGAGGAAGTATCTTTGAGAACCGGCAGTGACTCCCCGGTGAGCAGCGACTCGTCCACTTCCAGCCCGTGCGCCGTCAGTAGGCGCAAGTCAGCCGGCACGCGGTTTCCCGACTCCAGCCAGACGATGTCCCCGGGGACAACCGCCTCGGCGTCCATCTCCCGCACCTCACCGTCACGTACCACCGCGGCGCGGATCTGCAACAGCCGCTGGAGAGCGTGGCTGCTCTGCTCAGCCCGCCACTCCTGGTAGCCGCCGATAATAGCGTTGATCACCAGGACGGCCGCAATGAAGGCGGCATCCTTCAGGTTGCCGATGGCGAGGGAGGCGAGCAGCGCGAAGCCCAGCACGTAGATGAGAGGACTCTGGAACTGCCGCAGCAGGATCTGCCACCAGGCCGGCGGGGGTTGCTGCGGCAGCCGATTGGGACCAAATCGTTCGAGCCGCTGCCTGGCTTCGTGCTCGCTCAGGCCATCCTCTGTCGCCCGGAGCGCTTCCAGCACGGCAGGCACGTCAAGCGCATGCCAGGGCGGCTGGCCTTCCGGGCACGTGGTCTGTCGAGTCGCATCCACGGCAGCCATTCCGTTTGACCTCCGCTATCGCAATCTCTCAGAAGTTGCAACCCTTGATCGCAAGTTCAGTGCCAAGATTTCATGAGTCAGTCCTGATGGCTGGGATTGACCGCCCTGGTGCAAAATCAAGAGGCATTCTGTGTAAGCGGCGGTCGGGTGGCGGGGCAGAGCGCCGCGGCGCCCCGGCCACTCCCGACTGCACAACCAATCCTTGGAGCTTGCACTAGCGAGTTCTGATGCTGACAGAAACCTCGTCGCAAGCACCCTTCATGATCTATTGGGCGGAAGAACTCTTGTCCCAATCGGTATCTGGTCCGGGGTCGGTCCTGAAAGCAACAACTCCCGGCGCGCGGTTTCGGCCATCCGGTGTGCGGAACCGCCCTTTCACGACGCGAACGCACTTCGCCAGCCCTGCGTCGCAAGAGAGAAGTCCCTTTCAACTATCAAGGAAACTGTCGGAAAACAAACGAAATCGAGTACCACCCTATCGCCGTTAAGCCAGCAATGCGACTCGGCACGGCGGTTGCCATGCACAAGCCCGGAAGCTTAGCGACTGATAATTCCTGAGCCAGTCGGTCGAGGAGGTGCATTGTGATCGCGACAACCAAGCCATTCCTGGCCCTGACCGCGGCTGACCTGATGAGTACCGACGTGGTCATGATCCCGCGGGCCATGTCGCTGCGAGCCGCCGCCCATCTCCTGTCGGAAACCAAGGTCACCGGGGCTCCGGTGGTGGATGAAACGGGGCGCTGCGTCGGCGTGCTGTCGGCGACGGATTTCATGCACTGGGTCGGGTATGGGGAGCGTAACGCTTCCCGGCCGTGCTGCTCCGAACTAGGCCGCGTTCACTCGGCCTGGCAAATCGTGAATGTGGAGGACCTGCCTATGGATAAAGTAGACGCCTACATGACGGCCGATCCGGTGACGGTCCCTCCGAGCGCCCCAATTGCCGAACTGGCACGCAAGATGATCGATGCCCACATCCACCGTGTTATCGTCGTGGACGCCCAGCGCCGGCCCCTTGGCGTTGTCTCCAGCACGGACATTTTGGCAGCCGTGGCCCACGCTGACCGCCGTGGTCCGTGACTAACCCGGGCGAGAAGAGCCGGCGAGGAAGGATCAACTTTGGGAGGTGATTCGGATGTACCGTTCTCTTCTGGTTCCTTTGGACGGTTCGACGTTTGGGGAGCAAGCGCTACCGTTGGCATTGAGTATCGCACACCGTGCCAAGGCGGTTCTTCGGCTGGCCCATGTCCACGTGCCGCTTGCAGCGATGTATGTCGAGGGGGTGCCGTTTCTCGACAACGACCTGGAGTCGGAGGCCAAGGAGCACGAGCGTGCCTACCTCGACGCGGTGGTGAAGCGCCTCGCGTCTGATCCAGCCGTCTCTCTGACCTCGACCCTGCTGGAAGGGCCGATAGCGAATGCCCTCCTTGAGTACGCAGCAGCCGTCGGTGTCGATCTCTTGATAATGACAACTCACGGGCGTGGCCCCTTGAGCCGCTTCTGGCTCGGCAGTGTGGCCGACCAGCTGGTGCGGCAAGCCCCCATGCCCATCCTGCTGGTGCGACCCAGGGAAGGATCACCGGAACTTCCAGGCGGACCGTGCTTCCGGCACATTTTGATCCCGCTGGATGGATCACCGCTTGCTGAACAGGCAATCGAGCCCGCCGTGGCACTCGGTTCGCTCTTCGAGGTAGGTTACACGCTGCTCCGCGTCGTCAATCCGCTGCAGACGGTGGGCCACGACCCAGCCGGCTTCGCGATCAGCGGCTTTGACCCTTTGGTGCAGAAACGATTGCAGGTAGAAGCCGAGGACTATCTGGAGCGGATCGCGGAACGCCTGCGGCCCAGGGCGACGCGTGTGCTGACGCGCGTGATCGTCGGCGCGCAACCGGCCGCGGCAATTCTTGACGCCGCTCGGGAACAGGGCGCTGACCTCATCGCCCTCGCGACCCACGGTCGTGGCGGGCTGCGACGGCTGCTGCTGGGCAGCATTGCTGACAAAGTGTTGCGAGGGGCTACCACCCCAGTTCTCGTTCGCCGCCCGCTCGACTCCTGACCCGAAAGAGAGGAACGCCATGAAAGATATCCCAACGGCGGAAATCGCTCCCCGGCTGGTCCTCAACGCGAAAACGGCCGCGGACCTGATGACACCGAACCCGCACTCGATCAGGGCCGATGCAACGGTCAAGGAGGCGATTGCCTTCCTGACCGACAAGGGCTTCAGCGCTGCCCCGGTGATCGATGAGGCGGGCCGGCCCATCGGCGTGCTGAGCCGGTTCGATATCCTCGTACACGACCGTGAGAAGGTCGAGTATGTGCCCGCGGTTCCCGAATACTACGAAAGGACCGACCTAACAACACGTACCGGGGAGAGCTTGCGGAGCGGGTTCCAGGTGGAGAACGTCGATCGTACCTGCGTGCGCGACATCATGACGCCGGTCGTCTTCTCTGTCACCCTGGAGGCGCCCGTTCATCGGGTGGTGGAGGAGATGCTGGCCCTGAAAGTCCATCGGTTATTCGTGGTTGACCGCGACGGGATCCTGGTCGGCGTCATCAGCGCCCTCGACGTGGTGCGGCACCTCGGCATGGATCAGCCCCCGGCGCCGACAAGGGCACCGGTTGGTTGCCGACCTCTTTACTACGAACCGTGGTAGCACCCTGGAAGCCGGCAAGGGCAGGAGCATCTACCAAGATGCTCCTACCGATTATTCAGCTGTCTCAGAGCCCGGCAAGGAAGTCGAAGATGCTCATCAGCCCCAGCAGAAGAAAACAGAACACCCATACCTTCAACGCGACCTGGTCTCCCCAATAGAGTCCAAGTTCGTCGGCCGGTTGGGCTTGCCAAGTTGTTGACGAGTTCGGGCAAGTCGGTGTGGTTTCCTGCTGTGGGCTGGTCGGCACTTTTACGGCGGTCATCATTCTTGCCTCCGGGATTCGACAAAACCTGAGCAGGTGTGACGAATCCTAGCAACGGCCATGCCGCCTCCTTGGTGAGCTAACGCCTCGTGGTAGCTGGCTATTCAGACCCGGGCTGTTCATCCCTTTTGTCCTGTACGCCCAGGTGAGAAACCTCGGCCGAGTCCTCGCCGACAAGCTCAGATCCTTGTGCCGAGTGCCAGCAGCGATGGCCTTGGAAGGAACCTGACTGGGCGGAAGCGGAGCAGTCATGTGCGAATCTGACACAGCGGGAAACTCCCGACCGATTACTCGAAACTATGCGAGCAAGAGCATCTCAGGCCCGGGGAAGGGCACGGAAGGGTTGATTCTGCGGTCGTTCGATGCGGTTCTAGGTCTTCCCGTGGTACAAGTTCTCCGCACCTTGTCGGATTGTCCTGATGCCGGGGCCTGGGATTTGCTTTTCAGTAGGAGCGTCTCTCCAGCTCCTGGAGGTTTGGCCATGAAAAAAGTGAAGTTGGTCGTGGTGATCTTGGCTTTGGCCGCGGCGATGCCTGCCCTGAGGGGCCACGGCCAGGAGCCGAAGAAGGAACCCAAGAAACTCGACGACGCAATCGCCAAGGATCTCAGCGATCTGATGAAGCGCAAGCTGGAACACTCCCAGAAAGTCCTCGAAGGGGTCGCCCTGAATGACTTCAACAAGATCGCCAAGCACGCCGACGAGCTGATCTTCATCAGCAAGAGAGCCGAGTGGAAAGTCCTCAAGACGCCACAGTACGAGTTACACAGCAACGAGTTTCGACGGACTGCCGAGGAGTTGGTCCAAAAGGCCAAGGACAAGAATCTCGACGGCGCCGCCCTGGCTTACGTCGATCTGACCCTGACCTGTGTGAAGTGCCACAAGCATGTACGTGAAGTCCGAAACGTCCGGTTTGACCTGACTGGCCCGCCTGCGGTTGCCCGCGGTGATAAGTAAGAGATCGGGTCGTCTGGGCTGATTCTGGTCAGCGGGCTGGCGTCGCCCGAGCAGCCACGCAAGCGTCTGTAGGCCGACCCTCCTCACCTAGCTGGCCATTTGCCGGTGGCCGACCCGACACGGATAATATCGTTAACCGTCAACGCGGCGGGGAAGCAGTACGGCTGCTGAGTTCGCCGGGCACCTCGCTGCCAGGAGCACAGCAGACTTGCTGGACCGATTGCCAATGGCAACTGCCCTTCGGTTATTGATCGTAGATGATGACGAGCAGCTTCGTCAGACCCTGGAGCGTCGCTTCAAGCGCCAGGGACTCGCCGTGACGGCCGTGGCCGATGGGGAGGAAGCCCTGGCCAAGGCCACCCATAACCGCTGGGACGTGGCCCTCATCGACCTGCGCCTGCCGGGCATGAGCGGCATCGAGCTGATGAAGAAGCTCAAGGAGCTTCAGCCGGAGCTGGAGGCCTTGCTGCTGACCGCCCAGGGCAGCATCGAGACCGCCATCCAGGCCATGAAGCTGGGTGCCTACGACTACCTGACCAAGCCGTTCCCTCTGCCGGAGCTGGAAGTCCACATCCAGAAGGCCTACGAAAAGGTTCAGCTGGCTCGCCGCGAGCGGCAGTGGGTCGAGCAGATCGGCTATGAGTCGTCCCGTCATCGGCTGATCGGCTCCAGCCCAGCCATGCAGCGGGTCGTCCAGCTCCTTCAGCGCGTCGCACCGACCGACTCCACGGTGCTGGTACGCGGCGCCAGCGGCACGGGCAAGGAGTTGGTCGCCCGCGCTATCCACTACAACAGCCCGCGCCGCCATCGGCCGCTGGTGACAGTCAACTGCGCCGCCCTCCAGGAGACGCTCCTGGAAAGCGAGCTGTTCGGCCACGAGAAGGGGGCCTTTACCGGAGCAGTGCAGGCTAAGCCCGGTCTGGTCGAGGTCGCCGAGGGCGGCACGCTGTTCATTGACGAAATCGGGGAAATGGCTGCGGGCTTACAGGCCAAGCTGCTGCGCGTCCTGGAGGATGGCCACTTCCGCCGGGTCGGCAGCACCCAGGAGAGCCGGGCGGATGTCCGCGTGGTGGCTGCTACCAATCGGCCGCTGGAGGAGGAAATCAAGGCGGGTCGCTTCCGAGAAGACCTCTACTACCGGCTCAACGTGATCACAATCCAGCTGCCGCCGCTGCGGGAAAGGCGGCAGGACATTCCCGAACTGGTGGAGCACTTTCTGACGAGTCGGCAGATCGGCTCGACGCGCTACCGGATCGAGCCCGAGGCCCTGGAGGCACTGGTCCGCTACGACTGGCCGGGCAATGTCCGCGAGCTGGCCAACGTGCTGGAACGCGCTCAGATCCTGGCCGAGGACCACGTCATTACCCTGGACGACCTCCCGGAGAACCTGGTGGAGTCGCCCGCCACCGAAACCGGGAGTGCCGACCCCGACCACCTCCGCGAGGTCGAACGCCGCCACGTCCTCAAAATCCTGCACAAGGTGAAGGGCAACAAGGTCCACGCAGCCAAGGCTCTCGGGATCAGCCGGCGGGCGCTTTACCGGCTTATTGCGAAGCACCATCTGGAAAGGGTCCGCCTGGAGAACCAGGTGGCAGACAAGACGGAAGCAGAGTGACAGGGAATTGCTCTTGCGCCAATGGCGTATAGAAACCTGCTATGGACCTTGCCGATCTCATCAGGGCCCTCACCGACCCGTCCGCCTACCTCCACCCGGTCGAGGGAGTCGAGGTCCGGCAGACGCACATCTCGGTCGTCCTCCTGGCGGGTAGCTTTGCTTACAAGATCAAGAAGCCGGTTGAATTGGGATTCCTGGATTTCAGCAGCCTGGAGAAGCGCCGTCACTTCTGTGAGGAGGAGGTCCGGCTCAATCGCCGCTTGGCCCCGGACGTCTACCTGGGGGTAGTGCCTGTAACGCGCAGGGACCGAAGGGTCCAGCTTGAAGGCGAAGGCGAGGTTATCGAGTGGGCCGTGAAGATGCAGCGCCTGCCCGACGAAGCCACCCTTCAGAGCCGCCTCCAGCGAGGAGAAGTCGGCGGCGAGGTCGTGGAAGCGCTGGCCCGCAAGATTGCCTCTTTCCACGCGCAGGCCGAGTCAGGCCCCCGTATTGCAGCCTTCGGCCGCTTCGAGGTCGTGGCCGGCAACGCCCGTGAGAACTTTGAACAGTCCGCGGCCCACGTAGGTACGACGGTCAGCAATGCGGTATTCCTGCGCGTGCAGGCACTCACCGAAGCGGCGCTGGCCCACCACCGCTTCCTTATCGAGCGAAGGGCGGAACATGGTGTGCCCCGGGACACACACGGCGACCTGCGTCTGAGTCATGTGTACCACTTCCCCGACCGGAAGCCGCCAGGCGACCTGGTCGTCATCGACTGCATCGAGTTCAACGAGCGGTTTCGCTTCGCCGACCCCGTCGCCGACATGGCCTTTCTGGTGATGGGACTCAAGGTTCAGGGCCATCGAGACCTGGCGCAGGTGTTCACGGAGGCGTACTTCCGGGCCTCGGGTGACATCGAGGGCCGTGCCTTGGTCCCGTTCTACACCGCCTATCGGGCGGCCGTGCGAGGCAAGGTGGAAGGCTTGAAACTGGCACGGCCGGAGATGCCCGAGGCCGAACGAGCTACGGCCTTGGCGAAGGCGCGGGGCTCTTGGCTGCTGGGGCTCGGCGAGCTGGAGGAGCCGAGCCGGAGGCCCTGCCTTGTCCTGGTGGGCGGTCTGCCTGGCACCGGTAAGTCCACCCTGGCTCGTGGACTCGTTGAACGGGCCGGGTTCTGTCTCATCCGCTCAGACGTGGTGCGCAAGGAACTGGCTGGCTTGCCTGGGCCGGTCCCCGCTGCCTCGGGAAGCTGCCTCTACTCCCCCGAATGGACGGAACAGACCTACGCCGAGTGCTTGCGTCGGGCGGAGGCGCTGTTGTTTGAAGGAAAGCGGGTCGTGGTGGACGCGAGCTTTCGCGAGGAAAAACGGCGGCGAGCTTTCCTGGAAACGGCGGCCCGGTGGGGTGTGCCCGGGACCTTCCTCTTGTGCCGGGCCGATCCCGAAACCGTGCGGCAGCGTCTGATGACCCGACGGGACGACGCTTCCGACGCCGATTGGTCTATCTACCAAATGGTCGCCGCGAATTGGGAAGCGCCTGGCCCCTCCACACGCACAGTTGTTCGGGAGATCGCTTGTGAGGGGAGCGAGGAGCAGATGCTTTCCCGTGGCCTGGAGGCCTTGCGTCTGCTGGGCCTTCACACCTGAGGCCGGCTGACCCCTGGTCAAGGAGTCGGACGGACGTGGATACGGGCATCGACCACCTGGCAACCTTCTCCGGGCGGCAAGGCGAAGATCGGGTTCAGATCCAGCTCGCTGATCTCGGGAATTTCTTCCACCAACCGCGAGACGCGCAAGAGGATTTCCTCAATGGCCTCCACATCCGCCGCCGGGTGACCACGATACCCTTGCAGCAAGCGGTAGCCCTTGATGGCCCGCACCATCTCGGCTGCATCACGGTCGGTGAGAGGAGGTACACGAAAGCAAACATCTGCCAGGATCTCGACATGAATGCCGCCTAGCCCAAACGCGATGAGGGGTCCGAAGAGCGGGTCCTGCGTCACTCCCACCATGACCTCGACGCCGCCGGAGATCATCGGCTGCACGATGACGCCTTCCAGGGCATCAAGTTGGTTGTTCTGGGCCAGGCGGTCGCGAATCTCCGTGAAAGCACGGCGGACGGCCTCGGCATCCCTCAAGTTGAGGCGGACCCCGCCCACCTCGGTCTTGTGAATCAGCTGCCGCGAGGCCAGCTTCACCGCCACGGGAAATCCGACCTGCCGGGCTAGCTCCACCGCTTCCTCCGCCGTCGCGGCTACCCCTCCTGCCGCTTGGGGCAAGCGCATCGCTGCCAGGACGGTACGCGTCTCGGCGGCAGTAAGCCAGCCGACACCGCGCTGGACCAGGGCTTTCTGGCAAACGTCTCGGGCAGACGGGAGATCCAGGTCGTCGAAATCCGGGATCATCCCCGGGGGTTGGGCCCGCCACGCCGCATAATCGGCGGCCTTGCCCAGCACGTGGCCGGCTGCCTCCGGGAAAGCATAACAGGGCGTTCGCTCCACAGACCCGTCGAGTTGGGTGCGGACCCCGGCCTCCGCCATCCAACAGGCGAGCACCGGCTGAGCGGTCGCGCCTGCCGCTCGTGCCTGAGCGATCCCCTCGCGTGCGGCAGCCGCCACAGCGTCCCCTTCGGCCAGGCCCGCTGGGATGTAAATCCAGATCAGCGCATCTACCTCGCCCGAAGTCAGCACCGTCGTGATGGCCTGGCGATACTGTTCCGGACCCGCCGAGGCGATCATATCAACTGGATTGGCGACGCTGGCCGCCGCCGGAAGGAACGCGGACAGCCGCTCCTGGGTCGAGACCGAAAACTCCGGGATCACTAGCCCGCCTGCCTCACAGGCATCAGCGCAGAGGATCGCCGGTCCGCCTGCGTTCGTGATGATCGCCACCCGGCGGCCGCGCGGCAGCGGCTGGCTCCCCAGCAGGGCGGCCAGGTCGAACATCTCCTCCAGGGTGTCGGCCCGGATGACCCCGGTTTGGCGGAACAGGGCGTCCACGGCGGCCTCGCGGGCAGCCAGGGCGGCGGTGTGGGAACCTGCGGCACGGCCCCCGGCCTGCGTGCGGCCGCTCTTTAGCACCACGATCGGCTTGCGTTGGCTGACCCGCCGGGCAATCCGGGCGAACCGACGGGGATTGCCAAAGGACTCCAGGTAAAGCAGGATGACGCCCGTGCGCTCGTCCTCCTCCCAGTATTGCAACAAGTCGTTGCCGGAGACATCAGCCTTGTTGCCAACGCTGACGAAGGTGGACATCCCCAGCCCGAGGCGGGCAGCGGCGGAGAGCACTGCCAGGCCCAGCGCCCCGCTCTGGGACGACATGGCCACGCGGCCGGGCGGCGGAAATACGGGCGAAAACGATGCATTGAGCCGCACGGCCGGGTCGGTGTTCAAGAGGCCCATGCAGTTAGGACCGATCATTCGCATGCCGTAGCCGCGCACCTTGTCCAGCAGCTTTTGCTGCAAGTCACGCCCCTCCCGGCCGATCTCCGCGAAGCCCGCCGTGATGATGACCAGGGCCCGCACGCCGCGCGCCGCGCAATCGTCCACGACGCCAGGCACGGCATCCCGCGGCACAGCAACAACGGCCAGGTCCACCGGCTCGGGCACGTCACGTACAGACGGGTATGCACGGATGCCGGCGATGGTTGAAGCCTTCGGGTTCACCGGGTAGACAAGCCCCTGGAAACGGTTCAGGACCAGTGCTTCCAGGATGCGGTAGCCGATGCTCGACGGGTCGCGCGAGGCGCCAACGACCGCGACCGCCTTGGGCTGGAAGAACGGGCGCAGGGAAGCCACCGTCGCCACGCGATCGCGCATCTCCAGGCGGGCCACGCTGACTTCGCTCGGAACCACCGACAGGTCCACTTCGATGTCCCCGCCTTCCGGGTACTCGTGGACTTCAAACCCGGACTCCTTGAAGACCTCTCGCATCGCCCGGTTGTCGGCGTGGGTAACGGCCCAGAAGCGGCGGAACCCCTGCCGCGCAGCCAGGAGCGCCAGCCGCTCCAGCAGCAGGGTGCCCAACCCCTTGCCTTGTAGAGCGTCGTCCACGGCAAAGGCAACCTCGGCGGTCTTGTCATCCTTTGCCAGGTAGGAGCCGGTGGCGATGATACGTGGCTCCCCTTCCTGGATGCGGGTCACCACCAGGGTGAAGGCTGAACGGGGGTCGGAATTATCGCACAAAGCAGCGAGAAGTTCGGGGCGAGGCAGGGAGGCAGAGAAGAAACGCCGACGCCGGGACTCGGGGGAAAGGCGCTCGAAGAAGGCACGCAGGGCCTCCCGATCATCCGGTCGGGCCGGACGGACTTGGGCGGTCGAACCGTCGCGCAGGATCAGACGCCCGGATTCGGCCGCATCCTGATAGGGTGGAGGCAGGTAACGAGGGCGTACAGATGTCTTCATTTTCTTCCTCGTCTGGCGCCCCTTCACCCTTCCCCTTTTCCTCCTCGGAGGGGGAGAGGGGAAGAGGCGAGGGAGGGGACGGCCTCTTCGGCTACGAGGATCATGTGGGCGATATCGATCAGCTTGCGGCTCTCCTCGCGGGCCAGCTTCTGCAGCCGGCGGAAAGCCTCCGGTTCGTCGAGCAAACCCCACTTCATGAGGATCCCTTTGGCCCGCTCGATGACCTTGCGATCCGCCAACGCCTGCCACAGGTCGGCCGCCTCTCGCCGAAGCGCCTCGAACTGTTCAAAACGCCGCATGGCCAAGGCGATGACGGGCTCCAGGTCGGCCTGCTCAATCGGCTTGACGAGATAGCCCAGGATATGGTCCGATTCCGCACGCGCGAGGAGTTCCGGGTCATGGTAGGCGGAGACAAGGATCACAGGGACGGGCCTATCCCGGTAAATCTGGTCGGCAGCCTCGATACCGTCCATGTCGGGCATCTTGAGGTCGGTGATGACAAGGTCCGGGCGCTGCGCTTGGCATAGCTCGACCAGCTCCCGCCCGTTCCGGGCTACGGCAACGACCTGATGACCCAGGCGGGGCAAGCTCTTCTTGAAATAATCGCGCATGTCGGGCTCATCGTCCGCCACGGCGATCCGCAGGGATAAGTTCATGGGCTTTCTCGTGGTAAGGTGATCAGGATCTCGGCTCCGCCGCCTGAGCCGGGGCCAACGGCGATTCGGCCTCCGTGGGCTTCGACGATGCGCTTAGCAATCGCCATGCCCAGACCGGTCCCTTTGGTCTTGGTCGTGAAGAAAGGGTCAAAGATGCGCTGCCGCTGTTCCGCGTTGAGGCCGGGGCCGTTATCCTGCACGGCGATCTGTACGGCGGGCTGACCGTCGATGGTCGCCGCAGAACAGCGGACTGCAATCCGGACCGGGTCCGAGCAAGCGGCCAGCGCGTTCTCCAGGATGTTACGGAAAACCTGTTCGAGACGGAACTGGTCTACCGCGCAGTGCAAGTCGAGCCCGCCGGTTTCTTCGCAAAGCGATGCATCCCGTCCTTGCCGCGACACCGCCAGATTCTCCCAGGCCTGCCGCCAGATGCCGGACAGATCCCAGACCTCGCGGTACAAGTTGATGGGTGCGGCATAGCCGCGCACCTCCTCATAGAGGTGCTTGAGGTGGTTTTGCGCCTTTTGAATGCGGTCGATAAGTTCGAGTGCCTCCGGCCTGTCTGCCACTTCCCAGGCCAGCATTTCCAGACACGCCTTGCTCCGCGCCAGCGCGTTGCCGCTCTCGTGAGCCAGTCCCGCCATCATCTGCCCGATCGCCGCCAGCCGCTCGGCTTGCAGGGCCTGCTCCTGGGCGTGCTTCAACTCCAGGGCCAGCCGCTTCTGCTCGGCGATATGCGCTAGCCGGTTACGGATCAGATCCGGGTTGATGGGCTTGGTGATGTAGTCGGCGGCCCCCTGGCGGATGGCCGTGATGGCCCCCTCCAGGTCGGCGTACCCGGTCACGATGACGATGGCCGCGTCAGGAGCGAGTTGCTTGAGCCGTGGCAGCAGTTCCTCCGCACTGCTGTCAGGGAGCTTGCGGTCCAGCAGGACGGCCGAGATGGACGGCCAGCTGTCGCGCTGGAGGGCCTCGGCCGCGCTGCCCACCGTTTCCACCCAGTAACCATCCAGTTCCAGGATGTCACGCAAGTTGGCCCGCGTGTCCGCATCGTCGTCGATCACGAGCACGTGGAGGGAAGGGTCAACCGGCATCGCTATCACCTCGGGGGCTCATCGGAAGCGCCTTGAGGGGCTGCCTCGTTCTGCATCAATCGGTTCAACATGGCCAGGAGCCTCGGCATGTCAAACGGCTTGTAGCAGACGGCATCAGCGCCCTCCTGGAGCACCTGCTGGACCTGTTGATCCATTTCTGTTCGATGACCGGTAATCACGATTGTACGCGCTTGCGGGTTCGCTTGCCGCACCAACCGGAACACCGTAGTGCCGTCCCCGGCCGGCAGTTTCATGTCGATGAGGACTGCCTGGAAAGTGGTGTCCTTGAGGTGATCCCGGGCCTGGCGCTCGTCATGGGCCAAGCAAACCCGGAAGCCCTGCTCGCGGAACAGGTCCCAGAGGTTCGCGCACAGATCATGGTCGTCATCGACCACCAAGACGAGCGGCTGCCCGACGGCCTCCTCCACGAGCCGCAGCAGCTGGGGGAAATCGACCGGCTTGGGGAGGACCTGCCATGCCCCGGCGGCGAGTGCTTCCTCCGCGGTAGTTCCGCTCGCGTAGGCCGTGACCACGATCGCCACCGTGCCGGCGCGCAGGCGCTTGATCTCGCGGTAGAGTGTCAGCCCGTCCATGCCGGGCATCTTGTAGTCCAAAAGCGCCACGTCGTAGGCATTCCGCCGGACCAGGTCCAGGGCGGTGGGGCCGTCATGGGCGGTATCGACCCGGTAGCCCAGGTCGGTCAGGATGTCGAACAGGTTGCGGCAGGTGTCCACGTCGTCGTCAACCACGAGGATGGAAGGTACTGCTCGGGTCGTCACTTCGGGCCCCCTCCTTCCCAAGCGGCTATCAGCTGGACTGTACAGGTAGTCCCACGCCCGACCTCGCTGGCCACGCGCAAGCTCCCCTTGTTCTTTTCCAGGATGGCCCGCGCGATGGCCAGTCCGAGCCCCAGGCCGCGCGCCTTGGTCGAATACAAAGGCTCGGTGATCCGACTGAGATTGTCCGCGGAGATGCCCACGCCTGTATCCGTCACGTCGATCTCCACGCTGTCACCGACCTGGCGGCCCTGAAAGGAAAGATGCCCGCCCTGCGGCATGGCCTCGCGGCTATTGCGAACCAGGTTGGCGAACACGATGCGGATCTGGTCGATGTCGCCCAGCACTGGGGGGAGGGAAGGGGGGCAGTCGATGGTCACCTGGATGTTGTCGGGCAGCGGGTTCAGTTCCAGCACCTCGCGCACGCATTGCTCAATCGGGAAGGGGCGCAGGTTGGGCAGGGGCATCCTGGCGAAGTTCGACAGGGCCGTGATCACGCCGTCGGCAACAACCACGTGGCGCTCGATGCGCTGGAGATGTTCGGCGATCTTCGCGGGGGAAGGATTGCGGGCATTGAGTAAATAGTAGATCGAGGTCTTGACGACGTTGAGCGGGTTGCGCAGCTCGTGGGCGATGCCGCCGGCCACTTGGCCGATGGCTGCCAGGCGTTCGCTCCGCTGCTGCCGGGCGAGGTATTCCGTCTGGTAGGCGTCCTCGATGATGGCCAGGTCCAGATCCAAAAGTGCGTTCAGGGACGTGCGGATGGCGATTACTTCCCGGGGATCGCCTGGCCAGCAGGCATCCAGCGTTTGGAGCAACCCTCTGCGGAGGCGGGAAAGGGCCACGTTGGTGTAGACCTGGTCGAGGCCGATCTCGACGTGCCGCCAGCCGACCCGCCAGCGCCGGGCGACATAGTCGCGGTCGTAGGGGCCGAAGAGCAGTTCCCGCAGCCAGCCCCGCAGGGTGCCCTTGAGCCGTTCGATCTGGGCCGGTCCGCCCGTGATGACCTTGCGGGCCTCCGGGTGGCGCTCGATTTCGGCGTAGAAATCCTCGATGAGGGGCGTAAGGTGGGCTTCCAGCAGGGTGGCCACGGAACGGACCCGTAGGGCATCCTCTTCCGTCCAACCCACGTACTGCTGCAACTCCTGGTAGCGCCGGAACAACTCGTCGGGATTCATGGCTTCTTCCTTGGGACGTTGCCTCGACCGGTCAACGCCCCGGTCACTCCTCGCTGACTCCGTGGCTGACGGCGGTACATCGTCGGACACTGCTGATGAATCCGGCCCAAGCCGTTTATCATAAACCAACCATTCAACGAGTCTTCTTTTCCATTCGCAGCTAATCTACCTCATCGCCGCGGCGGAGCCTGCACCCGGTCGTCAGACAGATGGCCAGGCAGCCGACACAGAACGCTGCCGGCATCCCCGGACGGACCTCATGACTCCTGCCGTTCCATGCAATGCAGGTAGCGAAGCAATCCCACGTTCAGGGCAAAGCAGACCAGGCTCGCCAACGCCGCTGGCCAGACCACCGAGGAATCGCCGCCGAGGTAAGCTTCCATCGTCGCGGTCAGCAGCCATAGCTAGAGCACGACCAAGATTGAGACGATGCCCAGCATCCCATAGACGATGACTAAGCGCTGCTCGCGTGTGTGCAGCGGCCTCATGTTCCAGCCGTTCGTAGGTGATGCCGGCGTAATCGGCGACACCGCCCGCCAAGGCTTACCGCAGTTCCTGGAAGATCTCGCGCGGGCTGTTGAACGTGAAGCCGCGCTCGCGGCCCAGGACCCGGGCGATATCCTGGATGATGCGCCAGTCCGGGCGGGCATCGCCGGGACATTCGACCGCCTTGTTGATCTTGATGCACCGGCCCTCGGTACTGGTCACGACGCCTTCGTCCTCCTCGTGGAGCGACCCCAGCAGCACGATGTCGGCGTGCTGGGCAGTCTCGTTGAGGAAGAAGTCGATGGCGACATAGAACTCCAGGCGGCCGAGTATGCGGGTGACGAAGTGGCTGTCGGGCAGCGAGATCTTGGGGTTGAAGCAAATGGTCAACAAACCGCGGATCTCGCCTCGCTCCATCTTGCGGAACATCTCATAGACGTCCACGCCGGCACGGAGCAACTCGTCGGGCCACACACCCCAGACCCTGGCGACATGGGCGCGGTGCTCGGGGTTTTCGATGTCGCGGCCGCCGGGGAGTTGGTCGCACTTCGGACCGTGTTCACGGCCACCCTGTCCGTTCCCCTGGCCGGTTACGGGAACCCACCACGATCAGTACGGCCCGGAGAGCCGTGGCTACCCCTCCCCACAGGGCCGCCTTCAACTTTTCCCTGGACATTGCCGCAGCCCCTTCCCCCACTGCACCGTTGCCACGCCTGCTCACGGGGTCGCCACCGGTTCACGCTCCGGGGTCAGCCGACCGGCGGGCACTTCCGGGGCTTCCTTGACGAAGGAGTGCCCGGTCAGCAGCCCCAGCTTGAACCAGCCCATTGCCAGCACCCCCAGGGCGAAGAGCAGATCACCCGGAATCCGCAGCCAACGAAGCGTGTTCATCGTGGGCGTCTGCAGGAATTCGGCGCTGCGGGCGTACCACGTCCCGTGGTTGACAGCGGCCCAGGTCTGCATCAGGCCGACCGGCAACAGGCTCAAGGTCACCATCAAGAGCAGGCCAATATTGATGGCCCAAAAACTCAGGCGGATTGCTCCGGTGTGCCACGGCTTGCCCGGCATCAGGCCGCGGACGCAGAAGAGCATCAGCCCCAGCCCCAGCATGCCATAGACGCCGAACAAGGCCGTGTGCCCGTGAACCGGCGTGGTATTCAACCCCTGCATATAGTAGAGCGCGATCGGTGGGTTGATCATGAAGCCGAACAGCCCGGCCCCCAGCATGTTCCAGAAGGCGACCGCGACGAAGAAGTAGATGGCCCAGCGGTAGCCGCCCACCCACTCGCGCACCTTGGCCAGCCGCAGGTTCTCCCACGCCTCGAAGCCGATTAACACCAGGGGCACCACCTCCAAGGCGCTGAACACCGCTCCCAGGGCCATCACCACCGCCGGCGTGCCCGAGAAGTACAGGTGGTGAAAGGTGCCGATGATCCCGCCGGAGAGGAACACGCAGGTCGAGAACAGGGCGGCGGCCGTCGCAGTACTGGTGCGGATCAGCTGGAGCCGGCTGAACAGGAAGGCGATGACCACGGTGGCGAAGACCTCGAAGAAGCCCTCGACCCACAGGTGGACCACCCACCAGCGCCAGTACTCGGCCATCGCCAGGTGCGTGTGCTTCCAGATGCCTAGCCCGGCGGCATAGAACAGGGCGATAGCCAGGCTACTGATGAGGAACAGCACCAGCAGCGACCGGTGCTCTCCCGGCCGCCGCAGGGCCGGCCACAGGGCCCGGGCCATCAGGCCTAGCCAGAGGAACAGGCCCAGCAGCAGCAAGAGTTGCCAGAACCGGCCGAGGTCCACGTATTCGTAGCCCTGGTGGCCGAACCAGAACCAGGCGTCGCCATCGAGTTTCCGCATCGCGCTGAGCCACTCTCCCGCCAGCGAGCCGACGACAATGACCAGCAGGGCCCCGAAGAGAATATTGACCAGGAAGCGCTGGCCGGCCGGCTCCCGACCGCCAACCGCGGGGGCGACAAATAGGCCAGTGGCCAGCCAGGCGGTCGCGATCCAGAAGATGCCCAACTGGGTGTGCCAGGTTCGCGTCACGGCGTAGGGGAGCACCCGGTCCAGAGGGATACCGTAAAAGCCGCTACCCTCCACGCCGTAGTGGGCCGTAAGGACGCCCAGGCCGATCTGCAAGACGAGCAGGGCGCCCACGACGAAGAAGTATTTCAGGGTCGCCTTCTGCGACGGTGTGGGCGCGTACCCCAGCAGCGGGTCGCGGGCCGGCACCTCACCCGATTCCTCCCCGCCTGGCGGCAGGGAGGCAAAGTACCACACCATGCCGCCAATGCCTGCCAACAGCAGCACGAAGCTGAGCACGCTCCAGATGACGGCATCGGCTGTCGGCCGGTTGTCAATGAGCGGCTCGTGCGGCCAGTTCTGCGTGTAGCTGATGCCGGCGAGGTCCGGCCGGTCGGTGGCGCAGGCCCAGGCGGTCCAGAAGAAGAAGGCGCCTAGGGCGCGCTGCTGCTCGGCGTCGGTGAGAGTGCCGGCCGGGATGGCATACTCGGGTCGGCCGCGGGCGAACACGTCGGCATAGTAGCGGGCATTGGCCTCGAAGGCCTCGGCGCGGGCCGGGTCGAGCGTTAGCGTACCCGTGGCCGGGTCATAGGTGTTGGTGCGGACCAACGCCTTGAGACGGGCCCGCAGAGCGGCCTGCTCTTCGACAGGCAGACTGTCATAGAAGATGCTGCGGGGAACATCGGTTGCCTGGCGCCGGGTTTCCTCGTCCTGGGCTGCCAGCCGCTCATAGTCTGCCTGGCCCTTCTCCTTCCAGCGCTCGCGGGCCCAGCGGTCAAGGAGGAACACCAACTCACGATGGAGCCAGTCGGCGGACCAGTCCGGGGCGATGTAGGCGCCGTGCCCCCAGACGGTGCCGATCTGCTGGCCCCCCAGGGACTGCCAGACGTTCTGGCCTCGCAGGATCAGGGCGCCGTCGAACAGGGTTCTGCCGTCAGAGGTGCGAACCGCTGCCGGGATGGGCGGGGCCATTGAAGCGATCCGGAAGCCGAAGCCGCCCAGCACGGCGAACGACAGGACGACGACCAGTCCGAAAGCAATCCACAAGCGTTTATAAGACTGAGGCCGACTAGCCATCTGAAGACTCCTCCTGTCAACCGATTGACCCCTAGTTCCTTGATAGGCCAACCGTTGCTGTCCCCAGGCCAGGTTCGTGGGGGAGGAAACCATTGACCCTGTTGGCACCTGCGGTTGGCCATTCCCCCAAAGCAAGCCTCGTGCCGCAAAGAGAGACCGTAGTCTTCGCAGCAATGGGGGCGTGTTCGTCTCCGCCCTGGTTCAGATCCGCACAGCGCCTGTGCGGATGGAGATCACCATCTTTTCAATTGACGGATAGCACGGGGAGTGGGCGCCTTCCCAAGGTCCGTGTTTCGCGGGCAGTATTCAAGGCCTCGACCAGTTGCTGCGTCTCCACGCCGAGCTGGCGGCATGCCGTCTCGATCGTGACGAAGCGGGCAACAGTTCTCCGCAGCACTGGGTTAGCCAGCGGCTTGAACCCGAAGGCCAGGAACGTGTCCAGCAGTTCGGGGTAGCAGTCCAGGACCTCGCCGACCCGGTTCGTCGGCACGATAGGCGAGCCTGGCAGGAGCCAGGTGGCCCGTTCGGTTGGCCGCCTGGGCTGCCGGATGCGGGCACGGCCGGCCATGACCGCCCAAACGTGGACTCCCCAGGCAGCCAAGCCCAGCACCTCCAGCAAACCGCTGACCCCGGCGACGGGGAACGCGCTGGCCGTGAAGTCGGTCAAGGTCTGGGCGGTCACACGGAGTATGCACCCGGCGTTGATCAATACGAACGGCACCCATAGCGGCGTTAGGGCCCGCACGTCCACACCGCTCAGGGTAGGCACGACCTTGGCCGCGACACCGACGATCATCAAGCTGATAAACCCGACGGTGATGGCATGCCGGACTGCCCCGTAGTAGGCATGCGAGAAGCCCATCTGGGTGGCGGCGCTGTCCGGGGCGAGCCAGGGCAGCAGGGCCAACTGGTAGACAGGCAACGCGACTAGCATGCCCAGCGAGACGAACAGCCACACGTAGGCCGCCCGCAGGAACTTCAGGCTCCGGTCGGACTCTTCGGAGGATGAGAAGAGACGCCAGCCGGCGACCAGCCAGGCGGTCGCACCGGCCAGCAGGAGTACGGAAGCGTACCAGAGGGCGGCCCACACGTGACCGCTCGCCCGCATGAGCACGAGGCCGAGGACTTCGCCAAGGACTGCCGTGTTCAGGCAGAACAGCGCGGCCAGGCTGACGCGCCGGCTCGGGGCGGGGAAGCCATAGAAGTTGTGGAAGAGTCGCTGGCTGACGCCCAGGATCATCAAGAGCGCGAAGCCGTGGATCTGGATTTCGCGGAGAGGCGCCTGCCAGGTGGCGACGAGATGCAGGAGTTGCTCGCGGTCTGTCGCCGCGAGCGTCGCAGCGAGGTAGGCGGTTTCGTAGTCTGACTGGATCACGAACCAGGCCAGGGCGCTGAGGATGTAATAGTCATATACGGCCAGCGCCTTGCCGGAGCGCCACAAGGTCGCCACGATGATCCAGGCGAACAGCGCGATGGTGACCCCTTCCAGGAGCGAGGCGCTCACGGCCAGGATACCCATCCACGGCAGCGATTCCGCCAGAGGTTCGCTGACCGACCGGATGACGAGCCCGGTAACCATGAGCCAAAGGCTCGCCCAGGCCAGGCGCGGGTGCGACAGGGTCGTGTGTTTAAAGCGCGGGAAAGCCTGGTAGGCAAAGCCCATGACGAACAGCCCGACCCAGCCGAAGATCTGGGCGTGGCCGTGGGCGTTCACCTCATGCAGCCCGGCGGCCGCAAACGAGCCGGTGAAGCCGATCCGCAAGAGCAGGTAGGCCCCCCACACGGCCCCCAGGGTCAGCACCACGGCGATGCCCGCCTTGAAGAAGGGGCGGTAGATCGTGTCGGCGGTGTGGCGGTCGCAGCAGCCGCAGCCGGCTGGCGCCGGTTCGGCCTTTGCGGCGGCGTCGCGCAGCTCGTCCAGCAGCACCGTCACCGGTACGTCATGCGCCTTGGCGAAGAATCCCAGCGACTCGACCGGGCCCAGCGGTCCGCCGCAGCCGCGCAGGCCGTACCGGTCCAGCACCGGCCGCACCTGCGGAGCGGCCCGCAGCAGGTCAGGGATCATCATCCGTTCGTCAATCCACGTGACTGTGGCGCTCATGGCCTGCACCTCGCTTGTCGTCAGCTAATCGCACCTGATTGTCCGATTTTGGAGAACAAAAAATCACGCCAAGTTCACTTTCAGCTCGCCTTTGGCCAGGAGGTCAGCGATAGTGGTCTGCTTGAGCAGGCCGAGGTAAGCATTGCGTACCTTCTTCCAGCGGTGATGGATCGCACAGGGCACGGCATCGGAACAGTCGGGCCGCCCCAGGATGCAGCCCGACCAACGGCTGATGTGCTCGATCGGCTCAACCACGTCGTAGAGCGTGATCTCGTCGGGGTCGCGCGCTAGCCGAAAGCCGCCGCCTAGCCCCTTTTGCGACACGACGAGCCCCTCGCGCGCCAGGGCCTGGAGCAACTTGGCCAGGTAGTTCTGCGGCGCCCGGATCTCGCGGGCGACCTTGCCCGCCCCTGCGTACGCCCCCTCGGGCAACCGCGCCAGGGCCACCATCGCCCGCACCGCATGCAAACCGGTCTTCGTGATCATCGGCAACTGCCTTTCCGGATAATCGGATGTCCATATCCTATTTTTATGCCCTCCACGGATTCCGTCAAGAGCGTTAATCCTGTTTCCTTCGGCGCCCCCAACTCGTTTTGCTTACGGTTGAAGCTAGGGGCTTCGGCCCCATGTGTGGGCGAACCCCGTACCAGAGGAGGCAGGCATGGCCGGAGCCCGCAGCGCCGCCGCTTTTTATCCTCGACACAAGAAATTCGACGACGCCCACCCGTGATCCGAGGGGTTTTCATGGGACTACGGTGGCACAGTCGCTCGCTGAGTTGATCGCCAGCAAGTCCAATGTTCCGTGGGCAGCATCTCTTCCAACGATCTGATGCCTCGGAAAAGCGTCGAGTTCTCCCCGTTTCAAGGGCACCCCATTATCATAGGAGATCGATACATCAGGGTTCCAAATGCTCTGTTGAAACCATCCGTTTTCTGCGGCGGCCAGGAGCATCAGGTTAGGGGTCAGCACCCGCAAGTAGCACTCGCGCTCCTGTGCCGCGTCCGACCGCGACCGCAGCGCCGCGCCCAACAGCCGCTTGTGCCGCGAGAAGGTGCTCTCCACCTGCCACCGTTGGCCGTACTTCCGCCGGCGCGCCGGTCGAGGTCGGAAATCGATAACCTGTGATAGGGGGTGCGGAGGGAGATCAAAAGGAGTTGCCACGTGTCAACCGATGTGCCTACGCTTTTGCGAAGCCTGGCGTTCACACGGGACCTGGAGTCGGCTAACCTGGATCGGCTGGCCGAGATCGCTAAGTCGGTCGCGTGGCAGCCGGGCCAGACGATTTTTCGCGAAGGAGACCGCGACGACTTTCTCTATCTGGTGACAGAGGGCCACGTGGCCCTCGAAATCACCGTGCCTCCCCGTGGCCGGGTCCGCATCCTGACGGTCGGCCCCGGTGAGGTGTTCGGCTGGTCGAGCGTCTACTACCAGAAGCCAAAGACCGCCGGAGCGACGGCCATCGAGCCCACCCGGGCCCTGGCCCTGGACGCCACCCGGCTGCGCGAACTGAGTGAGGCTGACCCCCGCTTCGGCTACTGGCTGGCCCGGCGCCTGTTGCAAGTGGTTTCGGAACGGCTCAAGGCGACCCGGCTGCAACTGCTCGATGTGTTCAAGAGCTGACCAGCAGTGAGCCAGCCATCTTCTGGGGTCCGTGTGGATGGGAAGGAGGGCATCGTCATGCCCATGTCCGGAGGCGTACCCCCGCTGGGCCGGACCGTGGTCCTGAACAAACCGGACCTGGGACCGATCCTCGACCGGCTCTGGCAGGCGGGGTATACCGTTATCGGCCCTACCATCGCGCAGGGAGCCATCGTCCTCGATGAGGTCCGCCGGCTCGACCAACTCCCCATCGGCTGGACCGACGAGCAGGAAGGCGGTACTTACCGCCTCAAGCGGCGCGCGGACGGTGCGTACTTCGGTTACGTCGTCGGCCCGCATTCGTGGAAGAAGTACCTGTTTCCGCCGCAGCTATCCCTGTTCACCCTGCGGAGGACCCAGGACAGCTTCCAGGTGCAGCCGAACCAGGAGCCGGTGCCCCGTTATGCTTTTCTGGGGGCCCGCTCCTGTGACCTGCACGCCATCGAGATCCAGGACCGCACCTTCCTTTACGGCCCTTCCGTCGATCCGCACTACCGGGCGCGCCGGGAGGGCGTGTTCGTCATCGCCGTCAACTGTTCCCAGGCGGCGCCGACCTGCTTTTGCACGAGTATGCAGACCGGTCCCAAGGCTGAGCGCGGCTTCGACTTGGCCCTGACGGAGCTGCCCGACGCTTTCATCGTCGAGGTGGCTACCCCGCGCGGGGCGGACCTCCTGGCCGGTCTCCCTTACCGGGAGGCTACCGGTGAGGAGTTGGGGGCTGCGGCCCGCGTGGTGCGCGACACGGCCGCCTCGATGAAGCGGCGCCTGGATACCCGCGATCTGCCGGAGTTGCTCTACAACAACCTGGAGCACCCGCGTTGGGATGACGTGGCCAAGCGCTGCCTGTCATGCACCAACTGCACGATGGTCTGCCCGACGTGCTTCTGCCACGGTATCGAGGACGTGCCGGACCTGGACGGGCAGCGCGCCGAGCGGGTCCGCCTGTGGGACTCCTGCTTTAACCCCGCCCACGGGTATGTGGCCGGCGGCCTGGTCCGGCCGGACATTCGCAGCCGTTACCGCCAATGGCTGACCCACAAACTGGCCTCGTGGATTGATCAGTACGGCGTTTCGGGTTGTGTCGGCTGCGGCCGGTGCATCACCTGGTGCCCGGTGGGTATCGACATTACCGAGGAAGTGGCTGCCATCCGAGGCAGCGGAGGTCATGAGG
This sequence comes from Gemmataceae bacterium, assembly GCA_035575035.1. Classification (GTDB taxonomy): domain Bacteria; phylum Planctomycetota; class Planctomycetia; order Gemmatales; family Gemmataceae; genus DATLYH01. Next base: position 3,959 of record DATLYH010000004.1, on the reverse strand, counting down.
CGGTCGAGCGTTCCGGGGCTGGTGCTTCGCAGCCGGAGGGCAGTCGGTGACACCGTCGGATGTGCGTCTGCAATCGTTCCCGCCCGACGGCCTGCCCGATCCATTCGGGCCGGAGCCGGCGGTGATCCGGGCAGTCGAACCGGAGACGCCGGGCGTGGCCACGTTCTGGCTGGAGCTACAGGATGCCGGCCGACAGGCGGCGTACCGGTGCGAGCCGGGTCAGTTCAACATGCTCCTTGTTCCCGGAGTGGGAGAAGTGCCCATCTCCATCTCCAGCGCGTCCGGGGAGCAGCCCGGCATCGGGCACACGATTCGCTTTGTGGGCACGGTCACGCGGGTCATCGAGCGGCTCCGTCCGGGAGATGTGCTCGGCCTGCGCGGGCCGTATGGCAAGGGCTGGCCGCTGGAGCAGGCCCGCGGGCAGGACATCCTCGTGGTGGCCGGCGGGCTGGGCCTGGCGCCCCTGCGGCCGGTGATCCGGATGCTCCTAGCACGGCGGAGCGAGTATGGGCGGCTCCTGCTGCTGTACGGTGCCCGCCAGCCTGTGGACTTACTGTACCACCGGGAGTACGCCGGTTGGGAGCAGCAAGGGCTGGCGATGCTGGTCACGGTCGATCGCGCCGACGCGACCTGGACCGGACGGGTGGGAGTCGTCCCGACCCTGCTGGGTCGCATCGACTTCGATCCGACGCGGACCATCGCCTTCATCTGCGGGCCGGAGATCATGATGCGCTTCACGGTGTACGAACTGTTGGCCCGCCGCCTGGCCCCCGGGCGCGTTTTTCTGTCGATCGAGCGAAACATGCAGTGCGGCGTCGGCCTGTGCGGCCGCTGCCAACTCGGGCCGTACTTCGTCTGCAAGGACGGGCCGGTGTTTGCGTTCAACCGCATTGGCCGCTTTGTCAACCAGGAGCACTTTTGATGCTTGACTGTCTGGGAGGATCGAGATGACGAGCCGCAAGCCTCGCCTGGGCGTGTTCAAGTTCGCCTCCTGCGACGGCTGCCAACTCACCGTCCTCGATTGCGAGGACGAGTTGCTCGACTTGGCCGAGCGTGTGGACATCGCCTACTTCCTGGAGGCGATCCGCCGGCCCCTGGAAGGGGAGTTCGACATTGCCCTGGTCGAGGGCTCGATTTACACGCCCGAGCAGGAAGAGCACATCCGCGACATCCGCCGGCGGAGTCGGTTTCTCATCACGCTGGGGGCCTGCGCCGCCCACGGCGGCATCCAGGCACTGCGGAACTTCACTCAACCGGATGAGTATCCCCGCGTGGTCTATGCGCTGCCGCAGTACGTCGAGAGCCTGGCGAACTCCCGGCCGGCCAGCGCTTACGTCCCTGTGGACCTGGAGCTGCAAGGCTGCCCGATCAGCAAGCAGCAGTTGCTCCGGGTGCTCGCCCAGATCCTCCTGGGAAGCAAGCCCCACGTGCCCAACCACGCGCTCTGCCTGGATTGCAAGCGGCGGAACCTCGTCTGCGTACTGGTCGCTCAGGGCAAGCCGTGTCTGGGCCCAGTCACGACCACGGGCTGCGGCGTCCTTTGTCCCAGCTACGACCGGGGCTGCTACAGCTGCTTCGGCCCGGCCTACCAGCCGAACACGGAGTCACTTGCCCGTTGGTTCGGCCGGCTCGGCCTGGCTTCCGCGGAGATTCAACGGATGTTTCACGCGTATTATTCCCAGGCCCCAGGCTTCAAGGAAGAGGGGCAGCGCCATGCCTGAGCAGACACCCCATCCGGACAGTGTGGCGCAGAAGCGAACCATCCAGGTCGGCGCTTTGGCCCGCGTCGAAGGGGAAGGCTCCCTGACCCTCCGCTTGCGCGATGGCCAGGTCGAAGAGGTGCAGTTGCGCATCTTCGAGGCCCCGCGCTATTTCGAAGCCTTCCTGCGCGGTCGCCACCTGGAGGAGGTACCCGATATCACCGCCCGCATCTGCGGCATCTGCCCGGTGGCATACCAGATGAGTTCCTGCCATGCCCTCGAACGGCTCGTCGGCATCGAGGTCTCGGGGCCGCTCCGCGATCTGCGTCGGCTCCTGTACTGCGGCGAATGGATCGAGAGCCATACCCTGCACATCTACTTCCTGCACGCCCCGGACTTCCTGGGCTACGAGAGTGCCCTGGCCATGGCCCAGGACCGGCCGGAGTACGCCAAGTTGCTCCGCAACGCCCTTCAGCTCAAGAAGGCCGGTAACGCCGTCATCTCTCTCCTCGGCGGCCGTGCCATCCACCCGATCAACGTCCGCGTCGGCGGCTTCTACCAGGTGCCGTCCAGGAAGGAATTGATTCAGCTGGGTGAGCAATTGAAGGCTGTCCACGAGTTCGCCCGGCAGACAGTCCGCTGGGCCGCCAGCCTCGACTTCCCGCCGGTCGAGCACGACTACGAGTTCGTCGCCCTGCGGCATCAGACCGAATATCCCATGAACGAGGGTCGGCTCGTGTCCAACCGTGGGCTGGATATCGCGATGAGTGCGTTTCCCGACCACTTCGAGGAATATCAGGTGCCATACTCCAACGCCTCCCAGTGTCGGCGGAAGGCGAGCGGGGGACAGGAGTCCCCCGGTGCCTATCAGGTCGGCCCGTTGGCCCGCTGGAACCTTAACTGGGACCGGGTTCCGGCTTCCGTCCGTCAGGCGGCCGTCGAGACGGGCATCACCTGGCCGTGCCGCAATCCCTACATGAGCATCGTCGCCCGCAGCCTGGAAGTGCTGTATGCGGTTGAGGAGGCGTTACGGATCATCGCCGGCTACGAGCTGCCCGACCGGTCGGTCGTTCCGTATCAGCCGCGGGCCGGGCACGGCGCCTGGATCACCGAGGCGCCGCGTGGTATCCTTTACCACCGCTACGAAACCGATGCCTCCGGGATTATCCGGCAAGCGACCATCATTCCCCCGACGAGCCAGAACCAGTTGCAGATGGAGCAGGACCTGTTACGGATCGCTCCGGGGCTGGCCAACCTGCCTGAAGCGGAGGCGGCCCTGCAAGCCGAGAAGGTCATCCGCAATTACGACCCATGCATCAGCTGTGCGACACATTTTCTCAAACTCCGGGTGGAAGGGCGATGAGTTGGCCGCGGCCCATCCGTGTGGTCGGCGTCGGCAGCCCGCAAGGCGACGATGCCCTGGCCTGGGAGGTCATCCGGATGCTCCAACAGAGGCACAAAGGGGACAACGACATCGAGTTTCGTGTCGCCGAGGGCGGCCAACGACTCCTGGACGTGCTGGAGGGCGAGGGCACCCTGCTCTTGATCGACGCTTTGGTGCCGGCCGGATCGCCCGGAGCCATCCGGCGCTTCGAATGGCCGAATGAGTGGATTGAGGTACTGCGGCCTGGTTCCACGCATCACCTGCGGCCGGCGGCGGCGCTTCAACTTGCGGCAACGCTGGGAATGTTGCCGCCGCGCGTCGTGATTTTCGGGATCGAGGCGGCCAGCCTCGACCTCCGCCAGGGTCTCAGCCCAGCCGTGGCGGCTGCTGTGCCGGAGTTGGTGCGACGGATCGCGAGTGAACTCCAAACCAAAGGTAATATCGAGTCGCCTCTGTGAACTAATTGCTCTATCGAAACCCTGTACCTCTTTAGCCGTTTGCAGCAACTTTGTCGGGCAGCGGCAGCAGGCTGGTTTGCAAGTAGGTGCGCAGAGCCGCCACGATCGTTTGCAGTGGGTTGTGACCACGCTGCTTGAGGGTGCGAAAGATGTTCATCAGCACCGCTTGCATATCGGCTCCCGCTTCGCTGCAGTTGACGTAACTGTTCCTGCGAATGAGCACGGCGGGACGAATAGCCCGTTCTGCCGTGTTGTTATCGTAAGGAATCTCCGGGTGCTCTAGAAGCGGTTTCATAACTAGGTGGATGTAACTTGCGGCGCCATAAGCGGTTCGTAGAACACCTCCTCTGGAAGGAGGTGTTGATGGCCCGTAAACGCGTCATCAACATTCGCCATCCGGAGCTGACGGAGGAGCAG
>DATLYH010000003.1:0-28568 GCA_035575035.1 Gemmataceae bacterium | reverse complement strand
CCGGCCGGTGGACTGTGGCAAGGAGCGCGCGGCCGGCGTCCGCCGGCCGGTCGAGGCGCCGAGAGATACACCGGCCCGCTCACGCCGGCCTCTCGCCCCGCGTCGTGGTCAGCCCCGGCATGTTGTGGAGAGCGTTCTGGTTACCGCTGGCCGCGGCCGCCGGCGTCTCGGTTCTCCTGGGCCTGCCCTTCGACGCCGCCCGGGGCGGGGCGGCCTGGTACGTCCTCGCCGCCGCCTGCCTGACGACCGTCTTCCGGCTGCTACCCTTCTGGCGTTACCACGACCCGGAACCCGCTCCCGCGAAGGGAGCCCAGGTGTAGGCCCCGGCGGAGCGGCGGCCCTGGCATGCCGACGGCCGCAAGGCGTTGCAGGTAGCTTGACGCTGGACTTCCCCTAGAAAGTACAGTCTTCTCCCTGAGCCTTGGTGTACCTGGGGTGCCCGTCAAACTCCTGGAGTTTCTTGGTTTGCATCCACCGGTACTACCGGCCGATGCGATCGAGCAGGCCCAGCAAGTCAGCCTCGCTTACTTCGATGGCGAGGGCTACCTGCCCTGCTTCTGCACCACTTCCAAGATCTGCTTGGCGTCCTCGGCCGGTTTGACGGTCGTGTTCTTGTGGATGATGGTGCCGTCCTTGCCAATGACAAAGGTCCAGCGTGCCGCCCGCACCCCCTGCCGGATCGTCATCTCCTTGCCGTCTACCTTGACCGGGATCGGACCACCCGGCTTGGTCGGCACGCCGAACTTTTTGGCCACCTCGCCCTTCTCGTCGGACAGCAGGGTGAAGGGGAGCTTGTGATGCTCCTTGAAGAGGGCGTGGGTCTTGACCTCGTCGCCGCTGACGCCGACCACCTCGACGCCCCGGTCGGTGAGCGGCTTCATGTTGTCGCGGAAGCTGCAGGCCTGGGCTGTGCAGCCACCGGTGAAGTCGGCCGGGTAGAAGTAGACCACGATGATCTTCTTGCCGAGGTGGTCGCTTAGCCGCCACTCCTTGCCCGTTTCGTCGAGCGCTTGGAAGTCGGGGGCCTTATCACCCACCTTCAGCTCCACCGGCTTGTCCTGGGCAATCGCCAGGCTGCCTGCTGCCAGGGCCAGGACGGCTAGGGCCATTGTTCGCCAGACGCGCATGATGTTCCTCCTCGTGCAAACGGTCTCTCCGCCGGCACAGCGGAACCGCTCCCCGCCGGCAGAGTATGCCTCAATTCAGACGAGGAACACCTTATCGCCGGCAGGCCGAAAGGCAACTGGGTCAGTACTTCTCGTACCCTTGCCCTGCCCGTCCCCTTGCTACTGCCCGCTCGCTTTCTCTCTCATCGCTCCTCGTACCCAGGCCGGTTTCTTTCCTCGTTTCCAAGCTCCGCTTGGTGCAGAATCAAGAGGCATTTTGTGCAAACAATCGGCTGGCCGGAGCTGGGTCTTCGATGTCCCGGCCACCCCGGAGGGCACAACCAGTCCTGAGAGCCGGTATTAGGAACACTTGGTGGGGAAACTCCGCCTCCCACCTGCGCTGCACCGTCTCGGTCGCAGGGCAGAGCTTCGCGGCCATGCATTGCCAAGCTCCACTTGGGAACGAGAAGACGAGGAATCGAGGGCGGGCGACGGGCCGCAGCTCTCCGCTGATCACGCAGCCGGGCCCCAGACCTTTTTCCATCCCGGCCGCAAGAACTTGCTCTGCCGCAACGGTCGTTGCGAACTATCCCTGATGGTCAGGCTGGTCTGGAGCGGTTCGGGCTTGTTTTCTTCGCTTCGCTTTCCGAACTTCGCTTGCAAGCTCTCCCAGTCGAGCACCAAACTGCCACCGGTCTTTTCGTGCTGTCGTTCCCATTGGATGAGCAGTTCCAGGCAGGCATGATCGATGAGGTCCAATTGTTCAAAACGAATGTGCAACTCCGTGCCGGCCGGAACGCTTTCGAGGACCGTCGCCAGCTTGGGCAGGCTGAGAAAAGTCGCCGTTCCTTGAAGGTAAAGAATGGTCCGGTGGTTCTTGATATCCTCGACGCAGCGAATCTCGAGGCGACCTACGGTGTAAAGCAACTTGGCAACGGCCAGGCCGATGCCCAGGAGAACGCCGGGCAGAACGCCCCAGAAAATAATGGTGGCGGCCGTCATGGCATAAATGGCGATTTCCCGCCGATCTTGCCGCCAGATCTCCTGAAGGGCTTTGATATGGATGAGCTGGAAGACGGCGACGACGAGCACGGCGGCCAGGCTTGCTGTGGGGATCCGCGTCAGGATGCCCGGGAGCAAGGCGGTGAATACCAACAGCCAGAATCCATGCAGGACACTGGAGAGGCGCGTTCGGGCGCCAGCGCTGACATTGGTGGCGCTGCGGATGATCACCCCGGTCAGCGGCACCGCACCAAGCAAGCCGCATAATATATTACCGATCCCTTGTGCGGCCAGTTCCCGGTCATAATTGGTGCGCGGCCCCTGGTGCAGGCGGTCCACCGCAGTAGCGCTGAGGAGCGTCTCCGTACTGGCCAGGAAGGCCATGACCAGGGCGAACTGGAGGATCGGCCATTCAAGAAGACAAGGGAGGACGGAGAAATCGAGAAACTGGACCGAGTGGAGCCGGTTGTCCGGTAAAGTCACCTTGGCCACCGGCAAGGCAAAGAAAGTCGTGACGGCCGTGGCAATGCCGACGGCTACTAGGGAGGCGGGTAGGAATGCCAGCTGGCGGGGCGCAATAGGCTTCCACAGCAACAGCACCCCTATCGTTAGCGCGCCGATCGCCGCGGCCTGGTGGGCGCCGTCCCGATCTACCAGGGCATACCAGATCGCCTCGGGAATGCGCAGAAGATTCTGGAGCGCACTGCCCCGGACCGGGTCATCCAGCATGACATGGAACTGGCTGGCGAAGATGATGACGGCAAAGCCGGTCATCAGACCGTGGATGATGGCCGGCGGAATGGCCCGAAAAATTTGTCCCAACCGCAACAGACCGGCGGCCAACTGGAGAACGCCGGCGGCCAGGATGACCACGCCGAGCACCTTCAGACCGTACTGCTGGTTCACGAGCAGGACCAGCACAATCAGCCCGTTGGCAGGTCCGCTGACCTGCATCGGACTGCCCCCCAGCGATGCCACTACCAACCCGCCGATGATCCCGCTCAGGAGGCCGGCAATCGGCGGCGCCCCGCAAGCAATGGCAATTCCCAGGCAGAGCGGCAGCGCGACCAGGAAGACGACCAGCGAAGCCAGGACGTCTGCCTGCCACGTCGGAAGCTGGCGTTTGTCCCACAGCATGAGTTCATTCCTCGTTCAGACGCCTTCCGAGTGCCCGACGATTAAACCGGCTCCTGCCCGGACCACGCGCCGGGGCATGCCATCTGACCCCGGATCAACCCAGGAGGCGCCCGGCCGGGAAGTCCCGGCAGGAGCCGCACACAAGCTCCGGAATCTCTCTCAGGCCAGGTAGATGTCGCACGGATCGAGGCAGGGGAGCGGGCGCTTCGCCGGCCGGGTAAGCCGTTTGATCCGATTCAGGAGAAGACTCCGGTTGGGGTTGTAGCCATACAGCTCGTCCTTGTTGGCGTCGTAGATCCAGCTGTGCAGCTGGAGCTTGCCGCGCGCCAGCCCCGTCAGTACCGCGGGATACGTCCGCAGGTGGGCCATTTGCACGAACACGTTCTCTTCAACGATGGCCGGGAGCAGTTCATCCAGTTTCAGATGACCATACTTCTCCTGCACGATCCGGCGTGTGGTTCGCACATTGTCGAGAGAGGGATCGGTTACCGGTCCCTCGCCCAGGGCTTCCTTACCCAGGAGAGCGCGCAGCCGGTCGCAAGGCAGGTGGCCGCAGATGGCAATCTCCTTTACGCCCAATTCAGCCACCGCATGGTCGATGGCGTTCTCGAGATCCCGGTGTCCGGTGCCATAAGGAGGCACGACCGGGCCGGTGCTGCGCCAGACCAGCAAGGGCTCGGGACGGAACTGCGCCAGCAGGCTGGAATCGAGGATCGGATCGGTACAGGTGACCAGCAACGCCTCGGGAGGAGAGTGAGGGGCATAGCGCTCCAGGCGGCTCGTCGGCGGCTGCGAACTGCAACGGTCCCAGTTGAGGGAACGGCCTTGATCCATGTTTTGCCCTCCTTTCGGTAACGAAGACCCATTAAAAAAGCCGGAGGGCCGCTCTTACGTGCGACCATCCGGCTGTACTCCCTCGGGCTTGGTCATTCCCGACGGACACGGGCGCGGAACATCGGTGCTGTCCTCTTGCAGAGAACAGGCAACCAATAAAACAGGCCGGGAAGGTGCATCTTGATGCACCTTCCCGGCCTCTTATTCCAGCAGGCTTCTCCTTCCCGCAAGACTTCCAGGCTGCGTATTCCCGGCAGTCATGAGCCCCGGCCCTGGCGGTTCCGCCCCGTCCGGTCCTCTGACTACAAAGAAGAATTCATATAAATCGGTCCGCTGGTTGTCAACATCAGTTTATTGCATAAGCCCGTTTTTTGCTCAAGTCTGTGAGTGGTATCTCACTGGCGGCGTCAGATTTCTCGTGGCCATTCCTCGGCAGGATGCGCCGTCAACACCTGGGATGACGCGCCCGTGTGAATACCCTGATCCGCTCCTTCGGGAGACGGATGATGACCTGGCTGATATCCGCTTCCCGTCCACCTTTACTTTTCATGCTCTTCGCCTTCGTTTGACTGTAAATGTCTCCTTGAACCAATCATCCTTCTGCGATTCCGGCGTCAAACTCGTTGGGGGCAGCGATTCAGGATCACCCCTTGATGACGCCGATGGGCCGCAGCCGGGCAACCTTCTTGCTCAGGCCGGCTCGGTCCACGACCTCGACCACATCATCGACGTTCTTGTACGCCTTGGGCTGCTCCTCCGCCAGCCCCTTGTGACTCTGGGCGCGGGCGATGATCCCCTTGGCCTCGAGCTCCTTGTCGATACGCCGACCGCTTGCCTCCTTCACGGCGGCGGTGCGGCTCATCGCCCGGCCGGCCCCGTGGCAGGTGGTGCCGAATGTCTTCGCCATGCTTCCCGGCTGGCCGACCAGCACCCAGCTGGCCCGCCCCATGTCGCCGGGGATGATCACCGGCTGGCCGATCTTGCGGTAAGCGGCGGGGATCTCCGGGTGGTCCGGCGGGAAGGCCCGCGTTGCCCCCTTGCGGTGAACCCAGACGCGCTTGCGCTGGCCGCCGATGGTATGCTCCTCGAACTTGGCAATATTGTGGCAGACATCATAGACCAGGTTCATCTGCAATTCGGTCCACGGCCGGCCGAAGACCTTCTCAAAGACCTCGCGCGTCTGGGCCATCAGCAGTTGGCGGTTGCACCAGGCGAAGTTGGCAGCCGCCCGCATGGCGGCGATGTACTGCTGCCCCTCGGGGCTGTTGACGGGGGCGCAGGCCAGCTGCCGGTCGGGCAGGACGATGCCGTACTTCTCGGGGGCCTTGCGGAGCATGTGCAGGGCATCGTCGCAGACCTGGTAGCCCAGGCCGCGCGAGCCGGAGTGGATCATGACGCAGACCATGTCCTTCTCTAGCCCCATCTGCCGAGCCGCCTCCTCGTCGAAGATATGATCGACGACCTGCACCTCAAGGAAGTGGTTGCCCGAGCCGAGGGTGCCACACTGCTCGGCGCCGCGGGCCAGAGCGCGGTCGCTGACGGCGTCGGGGTCGGCGCCATCAAGCCGGCCGCGGGCCTCGGTGTAGTCGATGTCACGTGGGGTGGCCAGGCCGCGTTGCACCAGGTAGCTGGGCCCCTCGGCCAAGAGGTGGCGCAGCTCCTTCTTGTCGAAGTGATAGCGCCCCGACTTGCCGACGCCGGTCGGCACCTGGCGGAACAGTTCGTCGATCAGCGTGCGCAGGTGGGGTTTGACGTCCTGGTAAAAGAGATTGGACCGGACCAGCCGGACGCCGCAGTTTATGTCAAACCCGATTCCTCCAGGTGTGATTACCCCCCCCTCATCGGGGTCGGTCGCGCAGACGCCGCCGATGCAGAAGCCGTAGCCCCAGTGGATGTCGGGCATGGCCAGGCTGGCGTACTGGATGCCGGGCAGGAAAGCGACGTTGGCCACCTGTTCGGGGGCCTGGTCCTGCTTGATCTGCTCCAGCAGCCGCTCGTTGGCGAAGATTAAACCATCAACCCGCATGCCCGGCTTGTAGCTCTTCGGGATCCGCCAGCAGTACTCGTCAACCTGCTCCAGCGGACCGTGGTAGGTATCCTTGCCCATAACATCCTCCTTCGGGAGTTGACGGAAGGAAGTTTTCTATGACGAGGAAACGGACCCCCGCTGCGGCATTTGGGTTCGCGCTCGGGCCGCGGAACCGCCTCGGTGCGGGATCGGGGCCGCCGGCTCAGCTGAGGTGCTGCTCGCGCAGCGCCTGCAAGCGCTGCAGCACCGGGCGCGGATTTCCCTTGGCGTCGAACAGGCCGCAGTGGGGGAACTGGTGCGGGTGGGCATCGCTGAGGTGGACCCAGTGGACCGCCTGCACCTGGGGCCGGCACAGGGCCAACGCCGCGAAGTCGGACGCCCAGTCGGCCTGGATGGCCGGACTGTAGCCGCCGTGCCAGTGGCCGGTGACCACGCACTGGTCGGGGTCGGCCCGCGGGTCCGGCGCCTTGGCGGCCGGGTAGCCCAACGTCACCCGCAGCGGCACCCCCAGCAACACGTACAGGTTTAACATCCGCCATGTTTCCAGCAGGTCCCGGCAGTAGCTGCCGCGCGGCGCCACCCCCATGATGATTTCGATGTCCAGCGCCGACAGGTTCAACGCCGAGCGGATCAAGGTGTCGGCGAAGATGAACGGCGACTGGATGCGGTCCTCCAGAGCCATGTACTCGCCCCAGGGCTGGGCAATGCCGACGATCAGCTCCAGCGTCGGGTCGATCTGGCGGGCGACCTCGGCCAGGCGGACGGTCAGCCAGAGCAGCTCGTCCTCGCCCAGCGACAGCACATTGGCCCAGTTGCTGGCGGCGGTGATCTGCCAGCGGCGGATGCGCTTGCGGTAGCGCTTGACCACCTGCTCGACATACTGGCACATGTAGGTGGCCAGGCTGGGCAGGTCGCGTTCCCACAACCACAGCCAGCCGGGCAGCCGGGCCGACGAGAAATCGATCAGCGGCCCGGCAGTGACCTGCAACCCCCTGGCAGCCGCCCAGTCCAGCAGTTCGTCGTGCGGCTCCCAGTGGAAGGTGCCCTGCTCGGGCTCGACATCGCTCCAGCAAAAAGGGATGGCCACGCCGTTGCAGGCCCGTCCCAGGGCCGCCGCTTCCTCCCCCTCCGGGACAACCGCCCCCAGCCGGCAACCGAGGATCGTCTCAAAGCGAGGCTGGCGCTGGTGGCGGATCTGGAATGCCTGCTCAATGTAAACGTGGACCAACTCGTCGGCGGCCTGGTAAGCCTGGGTCAGGGCCTGCTGGGCCAGCGGGCCGGCTTGCTCGGAGGGGTAGACGGCGATAGCCTTGCCGAAGGTCCGCCCGGCCTCGCGGATTTTCTGCTCCAGCTCCGGCGGGATCTGCAAGCCGCCCAGCTCCCAGTCGGCAGCCTGGCAGCGGAGTTGGTTGATCTTGCCGCGGGCCAGCTCGATCTGGAAGTGATAAGGCTGGGCGCGCTCCATGAGGGTGGCGCTGGTGCCCATGAGCCGGCCAGCGCCGTCGATGTCCCACGGCACCACCAGATAGCCGCTCTCGTCCACGCCGCGGCGGACGATGAGCCGGCCGTTCTCAATGCGGGTCTCGGTTGGCCAGGGCATGTTGTCCTGTCCGCCCGCCACGCAGGCCCGCTCCAGTTCCCGCAGCACATCGGCACTCAGCCCCGGCGGCAGGAGAAACGTTTGCTTGCCCATGCCTTCGAGTCCGGAGTCTTTAGCCCGTGTTCGTAGTTTGGCGAGCGGCCGGCGTCAGCCGGCCGGTTGACACCGGCCGCTCGCCATTTCGTCAGAAGCTCTGCGGACCAATCACTTTCCCTTCCCCACGAACGCCGGCAGCTTCTTGGGCACCGGCCGCCTTTGAAAGCGGACGAACTCCGGCAGCCCGTCCGGGCCGATGCGGATCGGCACCTCGCCCACAATCAGCGGCCCGGCATACTGCCGCATCGCCTCAGTGATTTGCGTCCCTGCCACGTCCATGTAATGACGCGGCAGGTACTTGACGCCGTTGGCCACTTCCGCCAGCGGCGCCAACCCCGTGCCGCAGCGGTAGGGCCGGTCGCTCTCCCGGACCAGCGTCACCATGAAACCGGTGGTTCCGGCCACCGCCCGGCGGACCGCCTCCTGGCCGCACAGATAGGCTTCGTCGCTATCGGTCCGTGAGGCGAAGTGGATGGCGTTCCGCTGGAAGGTGCCTAATTTATTATAGCGGCATTTGATGCCGATTTCCTGCTCTACCAGCCGTTGCAAGAAGTCGGCGATACCGCCGAGCTGCCGGTGGCCGAAGGCGTCGGTGGCGAACTTGCCCGTTTGGGCCGTGATGTACTCCCCCTTCTCGTCCACCAGCCCCTCGCTGGCAACCACCAGGCAGCGCCCCAGCCGGCGGTGCACTTCGCGGACATCGTTGAGGAAGCGCTCGACCGAGAAGGGGATTTCCGGCACATAGATCAGGTGAGGAGCGTCCTCTTCCTGGCGGCGGGCCAGGCCGGCGGCGGCAGCGATCCAGCCGGCGTTGCGGCCCATCGCCTCGACAATGGTGACCGGGTCGAAGGTGTACATCGCTTCGGTGTCGCGGCCGGCCTCCATGACGACAGTGGCCAGGAACTTGGCCACGCTGCCGTAGCCAGGGCAGTGGTCGGTCGCTACCAGATCGTTGTCGATGGTCTTGGGCACCCCCATGACCCGCAGCTCGTAGTTTTCCGCCTGGGCCAGTCGGTTGAGCTTGTCGGCGGTGTCCATTGAGTCATTGCCGCCGATGTAAAAGAAGTAGCGGATGTTGTGGGCGCGGAAGACATCGAGCAGGCGCTGGTACTTGTCACGGTCGTTGGTCAAGTCGCCGAGCTTGTAGCGGCAGGAGCCGATGGCGGCCGACGGCGTGCGCCGCAACCCCTCGATAGTCTCGGCCGACTCGGCCCGGAGGTCAAAGAGGTCTTCATGAACGATGCCGAGGATGCCGTTGTTGGCGCCGTAGATGTCGGCAATGGCGCTTTGGCGGAGGCACTCCTGGATGACGCCACAGGCACTGGCATTGATGACCGCGGTCGGCCCGCCTGACTGGGCCACCACGGCGTTACCGCGAAGCTGTTCGGCCATGGTCGATCGGTGAGTTGTGGTTCCGAGGTTCTCCGGCCGCACGGAAGCAGCCCGGAGGAGAAGCGCCCTGCGTGGCGCGTCCTCAAGGCCAATCAGAAACCTTAAATTATCCCCGGTCAACCGAAAACCGGCAACGAAAAATCGAAAGGGTGAGCATCGGGGGGTGAGCGTCTCGAAAGTGGGTGGATGATTGGTACACGAGCGGGCAGACGGATGCGTCCGAGGAAAATCCACCCCCCTTCGTCACGGAGGCCCCTCACCCCCAAACAAAAGGCCGAGCCCCAACTAACAGCTTCCGCCCGAATGCCCCGGAGCCTGTTGGGCCGCATCCCCTGCCCGTGCGCCTACTTCTTGCGCTGGGGAGAAGACGGGGTACATGCCGTCTGCCAGGTGCGGGTGCTTTACCGGGGCGAGAAAGGGCAGTGGAACGCCTTCTGGAGCCGGCAACACATGAGATCAGGCGTCCCACCAACTATTGCGACGCCTACCCTGGGCCGACAATCCACCCCCGGGAGGCTCCGAGAGAACACGCTGGTTCCGAATTTAGTCGGGCGCTGGGTGTCCAGGTTCCACGCCGGTGGGGTCCAATGTTCCGCGCGGAACATTCGTCCATGTAGTCCGCTCCCTCACGGTCGCGGCTCGGTTTATTGGTTTACGGTCGCGGCTTGGTTTACGGTCGCGGCTTGGTTTACGGTCGCGGCTCGGGGAGCTGCTGCCAGGAAGGGCCAATGTTCCGCGCGGAACATTCGTCCATGTAGTCCGCTCCCTCACGGTCGCGGCTCCCCAATGTTCCGCGCGGAACATTCGTCCACTTCAGGCGGCAGCATAAATCAGCGCCTGGAGCGTCCGCGAGGGGTGACGCTCCCCGTCGCGGACGCTTCAGGCTTGGACCCAAGATGTTCCGGTTAGACGCGCCGACTGCGGGTGACGAACTGGAACAACTGCACCAGGTCGCCGGCGGTCAGCTGCACGACGTAGATCCCCGGCCGGTTGACCCGCAGGCCCGTGAACTCGGCCACACCGCCGGCCATGTTGGCCGTCAGCACGCCGGTCAGGCGAGCCCGGCGGGGGCCGCTGACCAGGGTGAGGGTGACCGGCCCGTTGAACTCCGGATCGATGCCGCCGGTGATGTCCACAGCGGCCACGCGGAGGCCGAACGGCCTGCGGACCCGCGGCCGGCCGGTGAGGGTGATGGCCAGCTGGCTCGCCGTCACCCGGGTCGGGAACGGACTGACGATGCTTACCTGCCCACCCAGGGTGCTGGCCCGGAAGGTGTACTGGCCGATCCGGTTCAGGGTCAGGTCGGTGAACGACGCCACGCCGCCGACAACGTTGACCGTGGTGGTGCCGCCCAGCACGCCGCCGGCCGGCCCCGACGCCAGCGCTAGGGTCACCTGGCCGTTAAAGTTGGTGATCAGCTGCCCGGCCGCGTTCCGCAGCTCTACCCGCACCCCGAAGGGAGCGCCCGACCGCACCGTGCTCGGCACGGCGGCGAAGACCAGCGGGTTAACCTCAACCGGATGGGCCAGGTCGGCCGACGTGCTGCCGTTGAAGTTGCCGTTGCCGCTGTAGACCGCCCGAATCTGGTGCGTCCCGGCGGTCAGGCTGGCGGTGACAAAGCTCGCCCGCCCGTTGACCACCGGCACGTTGGTCGCCGCCTCCGTGCCGTCCACGAAGAAGGTGACCGTGCCGCCGGGGACGCCGGCGCCCGGAGGCACCGCCGCCACCGTGGCCGTGAAGGTCACCGGCTGGCCGGTGAACGATGGCGTCGCCGACGCCGTCACCACTACCGTGGTGTCGGCCTTCCGGATCGTCTGGTCGATGGTGTTGGAGGTGCTGGCATCGACGTTGGCGTCGCCGCTGTAGTCGGCCCGGATGGTGTAGCTGCCCGGTGCCAGCGGGGGAAGCACCGCCATGCCGTTGGCGGGGTTCACCGGCACCACCCCCAGAACGGTGTTGGTGCGGGTATCGGTGAAGGTCACGGTGCCGCTGGCGCCGACCGGGTTCACCGTCGCCTTGATCACCGCCTCGCCGAAGACCGCGTCGGCATTCGTGGATGTCAAGGTGGTCGTCGAGATGGCCCGCAGGACGGTCTGGTCGATGGCATTGGAGGTGCTGCCGGCGAAGTTGGCCGTGCCGTTGTACGTGGCGACGATGGTATACGTGCCGACTGCCAACGGCGGGCTGAGCACAGCCATCCCCATAGCGTCCAGGTCCACCGTTCCCAGCACCTGGTTGGTGCGGGTATCCCGGAACGTGACCGTGCCGGTGGGTGTACCGCCGAATGTCACCGCCGGGGTCACCGTGGCCTTGATGACCGCCTCGCCGAACCGGGCGTTGGCGTTCGAGGTCGTCAGGGTCGTGGTGGTAGTGATCTGGCGGACGATCTGGTCCACCGGGTTGGAGGTGCTGGGGCTGTAGTCGCTGTTGCCGTTGTACCGGGCGACGATGGTGTACGTACCGGCCGCCAGCGACGGGTTGAGCACGGCCGTGCCGTTGGCATCCAGATTCACCGTTCCCAGCACCTGGTTGGTGCGGGTGTCCCGGAACGTGACCGTGCCGGTGGGCGTGGGGGCGCCGGTCCCCTGGGGCGTGACCGTGGCCGTGAGGGTCAACGCTTCGCCGAAGAAAACATCGGTGTCGCTGGATGTCAGAGTTGTGGTAGCGGCGAAGGGGTTGACCGTCTGGGTGAAGGAAGAAAGCGAGCTGGTGTTGAAATTGGCATCGCCCATGTAGGCGAAGGCGAGGGTGTGCGTCCCCTGGCTGAGCCCGGTAAGGACGATGTCTACCCGCCCGTTGGTGAGGGTGACCGGGTTTTGCAACGCGCCGTCGATGCGGTACAGGATGGTGCCGGTCGGCGTGCCCGCGCCGGGGGACACGGCACTGACCGTGACCGTGATGGTCACCGGCTGGCCCGCGGCCGAGGGATTGGCCGACGACTGGGCCGTCAGCTGGGTGTTGGCCTTGTTCACCGTATGGGTGATGGGGCCGGCGCTGGAGCCGCTCAGGGCCGAGGTCCCCGCGAACGAGGCGCTGATCGAATGCGAGCCAACGGTCAGGCTGGAGGTGGTGAGGACGGCCTGGCCGTTCATCACCGGCACCGTGGTCTGCTGGCCGTCGATGGTGAAGACCACATTGATGCCGCTGGTGATCGGGGTGCCGCCCACCGGCCGCACCACCGCGACGAAAGAGACCGGCTGGCCGAAGACCGACGGGTTGACCGACTGCGTCAGCGTCGTGGTGGTGGCGGTCCGCTCGGGGGCCAGCACCACGTTGTTGGCACTGTAAAGGATTTCGAAGCGCCGCCCGCTGATGGTGACCTGGTTCCCCTGGGCGAACGTCCCAGTGACGCCGCCGGTGGCCGTGATGATGACCAGCGTGTCGTTGATGGCGGCACCCGCGGGGATCGCCCCGGTGAGGTTCGCCCCGCCGAGGTTGATGGTGCCGGTGACCTGGAGCTGGTCCTGATTGGTCCCGGGCGTGCTGCCGCCCAGGTCCACGAAGAAGGTGGTGGCGCCGTTCCAGACCACGTTGCCGGAGCGGAGGATGGTCGGCGTCGGGCCAGGGTTGACGACGCCGCCCGGGGTCCGCGAAGTGATGGTGCCCACCGTGCCGCCGCCTCCCAGCGTCCCGCCGTTGAGTTCGACGTTGCCGATGCTGCCATCGACCTGGAGCACCCCGGCGTTGATGGTCGTGACGCCGGTGTAAGTGTTGGCCTGCCGCAGGATCATCCGGCCCGGGCCGATCTTGGTCAGCCCCAGCGAGCCGCTGATCACGCCGTCGATGGTGAGGATGTCGGCGGCCTGGGCCACGTTGAAGGAGACGAACGGCGGCGGGATCGTCGGCGGCGCGAAGCCCGGCAGCGAGGCCAGGACAACCGGCCCCCGCCAGGTGTTGTTGCCGGAGACGTTCAGCAGGGCGCCGGTGGCGACGATGCCGGTCCCCGAGAGGGTCAGATGCTCGCCGACAACGGTGACGCCGCCGGCCAGTTGCAGCTGGGCGCCGTCGAGGACCTGGGTGCCGTTGGCGGCCGTCCCGCCGGCGCCGAGGGCCTGGGCGTGCTGCACGCTGAGGGCCCCCTGGTTGACAAAGGTGGCGCCGTCGTAGGTGTTGGCGGCCCGGAGCACCAGCGTGCCGGTCAACTCCTTGGTGAGGGTGCGGGTGGCGGCGCCGTCGGTGATGACGCCGGTGATGATCAGCTGGCTGCCGCTGTCCACGCCGATGGTGGTGTTGGTCGCCAGCGTAATCGGGCCGGAGTAGGTGTTGAAGTTGCTGACGTTGCGGAGAGCGCCGGTGTTGTGGTTGTTGAAGGGGATGCCGTCGCCGTTCAGTGTCAGCGGCTCGCCGGCGACGTTGGACTGGGTCTCCAGGGCTGCCCCCGCCTGGACCACGGTGCCCGACACCGGGCTGCCCAGGGCGGCGGGGTCGCGGACGGTGAGTACGCCTTCGACAACCTCGGTGTCGGTGGTCAGCGTGCTGCCGCCGTAGGTGTTCGGGGCGGCCAGCACCAGCCGGCCGGCGCCGGTCTTGGTGATCTTGAAGTCGTTGGCGGCGACATTCTCGGCGACCGAGCCGACGAGGGTGACCTGGGCCCCGGCCTCGGCCCGGATGGTGACATTGCCGGTCAGCGTGACGGGTCCGGTCCAGACGGACGAGCCGCTGACCGCCCGGAGAGCGCCGCCGTTGGGAATCGAGTCGTCCAGCCAGAGTTGGAACATGCCCCGGCCATAGGTGCCGGCTGCCAGCGTGTTCAGCGCCGGGTTGAGGACCAGCTCCTTGACCTGCACATTGGGCAGGCCGGCCCCGAACCGCGTCCAGGTAGTGCCGCTGCCGCCTTGCAGGCGGTAGACGCCATTGTCATTGCCCAGGAAGACATCGCCATTGCGCGGATCGACCAGGATCTTGTAGGCAGGAACGTCCGGCAGATTGCTGGTGATGTCGGTCCAGCTGCGGGCGGCATCGGTGGTCTTGAAGACCTTGGCGGTGCCGAAGCCCTGGGCTACCACATAGGCGGTGTCGCGGTTGCGCGGATCGACCGTGATGTCGATGAACGTGGCCGTGGGCGGCAGACCATTGTTCCGGCGCACCCAGTTCAAACCGTGGTCCTTGGTGACATACACCCCATCGTCGGCGGCCACGTAGAGGGTATCGGGGTCGTAGGTATTGGCCCCCTTGTCGATGACCGCAGGGAAGTCCGGGTCGGCAGTGAAGTTTCCCTGGAAACCGGCCAGGCCGATGCTGCGGACCGTCCCCAGGATCTCCAGGTCGGGGTCGATCTCGAACCAGGTAGCGCCCCGGTCGTTCGACTCCCACATGCTCAGCGAACGGTAGGAGGTCCGGAACAGGCCGTAGGCCACTAGGCGCGCGGTATTGATGGGATCGAGGACCAGCGGGAAGTAGTAGGGATCGGGCAAGAGGAAGTGCGGGGGACCGCCGAAGGGCCCTCGTAGCTCGTCGGTCATGACGGTCGTCCAGGTGCCCGGGGCCCCGCCTTGGGTCGAGCGGCGGAGCAGGGCCGGCGCGTTGAAGGCGTCCTGGACGTGGTACATGATGGCGGGGTTCCTCTGGTCGATGTAGACCTTGCCGCTGCTGTCATCCTCGACCCGGACCCAGCCGGCGGGGTTGCCGTTGTAGATGGCAACGCCGTTGTCCTCCAGGCCGGCGACGGCGACGAAGGGATTGGACGGATGCGTCGCCAGGCCGTTGAGCTGGGCAATCTCCAGGTTGCCGTTGAGGTTATTCCAGGTGGCCGGGGTGGCGGGGTCGAGCCGCCAGATGCCGCCGTCGGTGCCGACTAGCAACCGCCGGTTGCTGTCGAAGGTCATGGCGTGGAAGCCCGGGCGGGTGCCGTTGCCGCCGGCCCCGACGCCGATATCGCTCCAGGTCGCCCCCCCGTCGGTGGACATCACCGGGCCCGGCGTAGTCGGTTGGCCGAGGCCGCCGATGAATACCAGGTTCGGGTTCAGCGGGTCCACCGCGATGACTGCGTCGGTGTGTCCCTGGCCCAGCGGGGGGTTATTGTTAGAGCCTGGCGGCGAGGGGCTCCCGGCCCGGCTGCCCATGATATCGCCCGAGGGCTGGCCTGTGGTATTGCCCCAGCCGCCGACAACCCAGACGTTGTTGGTCGCGTCCCAGGTAACGGTCGTCCGCTGGACCTCGCGGAACGTGTTCCGCAGCGCCGTTTCCGTGCCGGTGGGGTTGGGGGTGGGGAACGGATAGAGGTCGTGATAAGCAGTTACAGCATAGACGGTGAACGAGCCAGGGTTCGTGGCGGTGATCCCGTTCGGGGCGGGCGGGGGGTTCCAGCCGATGGCGATTTTGATCATCCCCTGACGGGGGATGGTGACGTTGTTGCGGAGCACCTCGGTCGAGACGAAGCCGTTGCGGTTCCAGGTCCCGCCGTCGTCCAGCGAGCTGTAGACGGCATTCTGGAACGGCAGGCTGCCGAGGCCGGTGCGGGAAGCCGTCCCCACCGCGAAGAAGATGATCCGAGCGCGGGAATTAGGCACAGCCGGGTTGAAGGGCCGGCGGATGAAGTCCGGGTCACGCACCACCACCAGGTCGGTGTAGTCGTCGAATTCCGAGAAGGTGATGCTGGTGTCGTCGGCGGGACTGCGGCCCACGGTCAGGTTTTGCCAGGCGATGTTCGCCGGGTTCTGGGTATTCGCCCGCCAGATGCCGCCATTGCCCGCCAGGTCTTCCGCGCGGGCGCCCGAGCCGTTGACTGCCACATAAATGCGGTGCGGATTCTCCGGATCGACGACAATCTTGGAGATGGTGCGGCGCTCAAACTCGGTGTTGCCGATCAAGGTCCAGGTCCGGCCGCTGTCGGTCGTCTTGAGAATGCCCCGGCCGTAGTAAGCGTCGTGGGAGTTGTTGGCCTCCCCCAGGGCGACGTAGATGATGCGCGGGTCGGTCGGGGCCACGGCGATGGCCCCGGTGAACATGTTCTGGACCGAGGCGCCGGGGACGTTGTCGATGAGCGGCTCCCAGGTCTGGCCGCCGTTTTTGGTCCGCCAGGCGCCGCCGCCTGCCGCCGAGACATAGATCACATTGGGGTCGCTGGGGTCCACGGCGACGCCCGTGATGCGGCCGCTGACCGCCTGGTTGCCGGGGGTCTGGCCGTTGGTCACCGGCGCCGGCCCCTGGGCGAACCAGCGCAGCGGGATGTTGGGGGCGGTGGTGGTGCCGGCCCCCTGGAGGGTGAGGGACTCGCCGGCGACGGTGATGTCGCCCTGCAATTCCAGAGAGGCCCCGGCAGCGACCACGGTGCCTGCCGTCGGTTGGCCCAGGGCCTGCCCATGTTGCACGATCACAACCCCCTGGTTGATCAGCGTGGCGCCGCGGTAGGTGTTCGCCCCGCCCAGAAGGAGCTTGCCCTCGCCGAGCTTGGTCAGGCCCGACCCGGCCGGCGCCGAGTTGGCGGTGTCGCTGAGCGTGCCATACAGCATCAGCCGCGAGTTGGTCTTAACATCGATATTGACGTTGGTAACCAGCGAGATCGGCCCCCGCCACACGTTGTCGTGGCTGACGCTGGTCAAAGTGGCGATGAGCGGTCCGTTGGTGGTATTGCCGGGGCCGTTCAGCGTGAGGCTTTCCTGGCCGACCTGGATGCCGGCGACGATGCCGCCGTTGAGCTGGCTGACGGTCTGGTCGAGTTCCAGCGCGGCCCCATTGCGGATGATGGTCCCGCCGCTGGTCGAACCGAGGGCGGTGTCGTTCTGGATGCGGAGCACTCCCTCGGCCACATCGACAACCCCGTTGAAAGTGCCATCCCCCTGGACCCGCAGCCGCTTCGAACCCAGCTTGGTGAAGGCGCCCTGCGAGGGCAGATTGGGAATGATGGTCAGGTTGTAAAGCCAGGCCGTACCGGTCAGCCCCGAGCCCTCATTGATGACGATTTCCACGAGGGTGGAGGGTCCCGGCCCATAGGGAATGGTGACCGTGTTGGCCCCGCTGACCAGACCGCTGTCGAAAATGCGGGTTCCCGGTGGATAGTAAACCCGCAGGGTGTCGGGAACGGTCAGGAAGTCATAGTTGATGATGATCGTGCCGCTGGTGGCCCCGGTGTCCACCAGGAAGCGGTCCTCCGCCTCCCCCCCGGTCGCATCGCGGCTGATGGTCAAGGCGCCGGGTTGGTCATCCATCGTGCCGGTCAGGGTCAGCTCACTAACGGTGGCGCTGCCGACGAGTTCGACGCCGACGCCGACCTGGCCGTTGAAGGTAATCTGGCCGAGGCTGGTATTGAGGCCGCCGATGATGTTATCCCCCCCGATGTTCATCAGGGCGCCTTTTTGGCTGATCTTGGGGTTGGGGTGGGTGATGCCGCGGCCCTGGAGGGTGAGGTTTTCGGCAACGGTCAGACGGCCGCCCGGGGTGGGGGCGCGCAGGTGCAGGGCAGCCCCGTCGAAGACGATGGTACGTGACTGGGCGCTGTCGCCGATGTCGATGAATTCCTGCCGGAGGGCGCCATCGATGAGCGTCTCCCGTCGCCCGAGCAGCCGCCCCCCCAGCGCCTGGTCGTTCTCGATGCTGACCCAGCCGCGCTCGATGGTTGTTGTCCCGGTGTAGGTGTTGACCGCCGTCAGGATCAGGTGGCCGGTGCCGACCTTGGCCAAAAATGCCGGCGGGCTCGACGGCACCTGGGTCGGGTCGTCCCGGATCACTCCGGTAACTCGGAGATGGTAATCGTCGGTGTAGTAGTTGTCGGTCGCCAGCGGCGTTGGGTCGGGGTCAACACCAATGGCGCCGACCGAGCTGGTCAAGGTAATGATCCCGGAGTATTCGTTGAGGCCCGAGATGCTGCGCAAGGCGCCGGTATTGTTCAGGCCGCGGCCGGTGATCGTCACCGCCTCGCCGACGTTGAGCCGGTTGACCGAGCCGGTCACGATGGAGTCGGGTCGGTTGTCGATCTCCAGCTCCAGGGCGGCCCCGTCAAAGACAATGGTGTCGCTGCCGCCCGGACCGACGGGGGCGCCCAGGGCCTGCGAGTCACGGATGTTGATGGCCCCGTGGACGATCTGGGTCCGTCCGGTGTAGGTATTGGCCCGGGTCAGGATTAGCCGGCCGGGGCGCTCCTTGTCGAAGGTGTAAGGCTTGCCGCCGGAATTCTCCGAGATCACCCCGTTGATGGTTAGGGAAGTGTTGGCCTCCACTCCGATGACCAGGTGGGTGAAGGCGAACGGAGGGAACGGCAGGTCGGGGACCGCGCTGGGGCTGCTCCAGAAAGTGACATCCCGCTCCCAGACATTATTGCCGGCCAGGTTGTTCAACGCGCCGCTGACGCGGAAGAAGAAGACGTCGAGGCCCTCGCGGCCGGGACCATTCAGGGTGAGCAGCTCATCGGGCACGGTGAAGCCATCGGCCCGGCGGAACGGATCGGTCCGGCCGGCGCCGGTCACGAACTCCAGCTCGAGCGTGCCGCTGCGGTTGGTGTTGCTGTTGACCACGGTGCCGGCGTCGCCGGTGCCCAGGGAGTGCGAGTGACGCACCGTGAGGGTGCCGGCGTTGACCTGGGTCAGGCCGCGGTAGGTGTTGCCCACGGTGGCGGCCCCGCCCAGCGGATCGAGGATCAGCCGACCGCCCCCTTCCTTGGTCAGGCCGTGCCCGGCGCCGCGGTCGCCGATCTGCCCCGTTATGGTCAGGGTGCTGTTCGCATTGGTCCCGATGGTGCTATTGCTGTCAAGGGTGATCGGGCCGGCCCAGGTATTGTTGCCGGCGACGTTGAGCAGGGCCCCGTCATTGGCCACGCCTGGACCATTGAGGATCAACGGCTCCAGGATGCTCCCCCCGGCAATGTTCTCGATCTGAAGCTGCGCGTTGGCCAGCACGGTGGTGGCGGCGGCGGTATTCCCCAGGGCCAGGGCATGGGTGATCTTGAGGCTGCCGCCGGCGACGCTGATCGGGCCGGTGAAGGCGCTGTTGTTGGCGGTCAGGATCAGGGTGCCGGGGCCGTCCTTGGACAGCTCCACGCCGGTGGTGCCGCTCAGGGCGCCGGAAATGGTCAGGTTGGCTCCCAGGGTGCCGACGGTGAAGAACTGGCGGTTGCCGGCCGCGCCGCCCATCTGAATGCCGAAGGCGATGACGTTATTGCTGGCCCCCTGGTTGGCGATGATGAAGCCGGTCCCGGCGACAGGGCCGCCGAGCGTGATCGGGTTGCCGCTCAGGGTGTAGCCGCTGCCGTCGAATGAGATGGAATTGAAGACGGTGTTGGGGGCGAAGTCATTGGTGCTGCTGAGGCGGGAGGCCCCGGCAGGGAAGACCAGGTCGTCGGGGCCGTCGGCCGGGTTGGGGCGGAAGTTGTTTTGCCAGTTGGCGGCGGTGGTCCAGTTGTTGTTCCCCCCCAGCCCGGTCCAGACGTGCGTGGCCGGGGCCAGGCGGGTTTCGAGTTCTTCCAAGCTCAGCCGGCGGCGTGACTTTCGTTTCGCGGGGCGCTTGAACGTTTGGGTACGGGTACGAAGAACCGAGGGGAGCCACCCCTTCCAGCTGAACCAATTCATTGCTGTGACCTCAATGTTCCGGTTGTGTGTACGCTTGTTCCGATGAGGCGTAAACAACGCAACCAGTTTACAGGTGGGGACAACCGTTCGCAAGAAAAAAGAACGAAAAGTTTGGGTGTAACGATGACCGAAGGTTTTCGTTTTCACAAAAGTTTGACGAGCGAGGAAAGAATATAGTTTCCGAGCGCGTCATTTTTTCGGGCCGGATCGCCTGGCGCGAGCCGGTTCGTCTTGCCCGGAAACGTTAGCGGGTTGGAAGGAGATGAGCAGGTGGAAGGGGGACTAAGCCAGGCAAACTAGCGGGTCTGCGTTTGTGGAGTGCAGTGAGGAATCATCATTGGGATGGATGTTTGGAACCAGGAAATCCACGCAATGATCTCTCCCTACACTCCGCAATATCCCCATTAGCCGCGTCCCGTTGCTTGGGACGCAGGCCGCTTGCAGCTTAGCGTTTCCCCGGCAGGGCGAGCGGCGGTTCCGCCGTGCTGGCCGGGGGCTTCGCGTCTCCAACCGGCGCCGGCGTTGGGGGGTGATGGTGCGGATGGGCCGGGACGAGAATGCCGGCCGGGCCTCCCCAGCCGTGCCAGCTGCCGCCGGCGTGGTGCGGTCCGTCGGTCGGAGGCGAAGGCGGGACAGGCACGAGGACCGCTCCGGGGGCAGGACTACCCCAGCCATACCAGGCAGCGGACGGACCATCATGCGGACCGGCCGGCACCGGCACGGGCGCCAGGATCGCTCCCGGCACCGTCGCCCCCCAACCGTGCCAGGGCGGCGCCGGAAGCGGCCCTGCGCCGATGGGCTCCCCCTTTCCACACAGAGGGAACAGCGAGGGCGGATACCAATCCACCCACGCCCGGCCTTGCGTGGCCAGCGCCAGCAGCGTCAACCAGCACGCGATCGTCAATCGGCTCATCGGGCTTCCTTTCCTCGGTCGGATCTTCCCTGGGCAACCACACGCGTGAGGGCGTGGTCTGGAAACCGCGCCCCAACAAGGGATAGGGTAACCAAACTATTTCCCACCAACCGGGCCGATGCCAGCGTGGGGCGACGTGCCCTCCGAGAGCGGCATTCCGGTCAGGCGGTACGACCCGGAGAAAGCCGATCTGCGGAACGGCCGGCCGCTCCGGCCTTGACGGATTTGCCGTATCTGCAGCAGCAGCGACAGGTCAGGCGCCCCCGCGCTCACGCTGGGGGCTCGGACTGGCGCCCTCCGGCGCCCCCGCGCTCACGCTGGGGGCTCGGACTGGCGCCCTCCGGAGGATCTTGCCAAGGAGAGCGTTTTGATTTAGGATAGGGAGAAGAATTGCGGGATGGTGTAACGGTAGCACAAGCGGCTCTGGACCGCTTTGTCTAGGTTCGAATCCTAGTCCCGCAGTTTACGAACGGCTTGCGGAGAAACGGCTTGTGGTTTCCCACAAGCCGTCTTGCTTTTCCCGGACGGCAATCCAACCCTGAGTGCAGCAACGTTGGTTCAGCGCGGCAACCGGCCCCGGAGCCTCTCCCGCAATCCCCTGACCGATACCCACCGCATCCCCTTCCGCCGGCGACCGCCCGCAGTTGGCGTGTGATGCCGTCGAGGATGGCGGCGGCTCCCACCCAGGCTGGCGTGGGCCGTGCCCAGCCGTTTGATCGGCTCATGCAACGGCTTCGCGATCTGGAGAAGCGGCACCCCGAACTGGTCACCCCGGACAGCCTGGGGCAACGGGTGGGCGGTCAGCCTCTTCAGGGGTTTCGGCCAGTCCGCCATCGCACGCCGATGCTCTCGCTGGCCAATGCCTACGTTGAGAGCGCTTCCGGTTTTCCACCAAGTGCCCGGCGTGTGGCTACTCGGTGGTGCGGGCCAAGGAGGGGGTGGCCATCCATTGCATCAACTCCGCCTGCCCTGTCCAGTGGCGCGAGCGCCTGCGCTGCTTCGTGTCGCGGCAAGCCAGGGATATCCGAGGATGGGGCGTCAAAGTGATCGACCAACTCCTCAGCCGTGGCCTGGTGCGCGGTCTTGCGGCTCTGTATTGCCTCCAGCTCGACCAACTCCTGGAATTGGAGCGGCTCGGCCCCCAACGGGCGTAGGCCCTTCTCGACGCCATCGCCGAAAGCAAGGACCGTGGGCTGGTCCGCGTCCTGATCGGGCTCGGCATTCCTCACGTCGGTGTGAGAAATGCGCGGCTGCCAGCCTCCCATTTCGGCAGTATGCGAAAGCTGATGAAGGCTCCCGTCGAATAACGGGCCCCATCCCCGGAATTGGACCCGCGCCTGTGACATTTTGGCCCGCCCCCTCGGCTCTGTGCCATTCTGTCGCGGTGGAACTGTGGATTACTCTCCCGAGCGAACGGGGATAGCCCCCTTTTCTCCTCAGTCACATCTGCTTTCATCCCAATCGGTTGTGTTATGGCCTCGACGCCAACTGCCCTCTCCCCGACCAGTCTGGCACTCGCTGTGCAAAAGGGTGTGACGGTCGGCCGCCCCGGCTGGTTGGGCGGGTCCAACCAGCGCGAGACGAGGAAGGAATGATCCCGAGACAATGGAGGAACCCATCATGAAGACCGACAGCGAACTGAAGCGCGACGTGGAGGACGAGCTGAAGTGGGAGCCGAGCGTTAACGAGGCCCACATCGGTGTTAGTGTCAAGGATGGTATCGTCACGTTGACGGGTCATGTGTCGTCGTATGCGGAGAAGTACGCGGCCGAGAGGGCAGCCAAGCGCGTCTATGGCGTCAAAGCTGTGGCCAATGAGCTGGACGTTAAGCTGCCCGGCAGCAGTAAACGCACTGATGAGGATATCGCCCAGGCCTGTGTCAACGCCCTCAAGTCCAATTACTCGGTGCCGGTAGACAAGATCAAGGTCGTAGTCAACAACGGCTGGGTCACCCTTGAAGGCGAGGTGGAGTGGCAGTATCAGAAGGAAGCCGCAGAGAATGCTGTTCGCTACCTGACCGGTGTTACTGGGGTGTCCAATCTGATCACGATCAAGCCGCGCGTCTCACCGACAGACGTTAAGACCAAGATCGAAGAAGCTCTCAAGCGAAGCGCCGAGCTGGATGCCCGCCGCATCACGGTCGAGGTGAGCGGCAGCAAGGTGATCCTGCGCGGCAACGTCCGCTCGTGGGCGGAGAAGGAGGAGGCAGCCCGAGCCGCCTGGTCGGCTCCTGGTGTCACCAGTGTCGAGAACCTGATTACCGTCACGCCCTGACGGGATAAGGGCAGGGATGTCGATCCGAGTGGACCGGGGTTTGACAAACCCCGGCCCTCTCTGACATCGGGTGCGGCAACAGTCTCAGCTTCATCAACGTGATGGGATATAATTATGGAAAACGATGCGTACATGCTGACCGGCATGAGTGATGAACAACTGAAGCGCGATGTGGAAGCTGAACTGGAGTGGGAACCGAGCATTGATGCGGCCCACATCGGCGTCCGTGTCAAGGACGGTATCGTCACGCTGGCGGGCCACGTTTCCTCCTATGCGGAGAAGCGCACTGCTGAAGAGGCGGCCAAGCGCGTCTACGGCGTCAAAGCTGTGGCCAATGAGCTGGACGTTAAGCTGCCTGGCAGCAACAAACGCACCGACGAGGACATCGCCGCGGACGCCGTCCGCGCGTTCAAGTGGAACCTCTTTATCCCCGCCGACAAGATCAAGGTTGTGGTCACGGATGGGTGGGTGACACTCGAAGGACAGGTGCGCTGGCGGTTTCAGAGGAACGCGGCCGAGCGGGCGGTACAGAACCTCCCGGGTGTCATTGGGGTGACGAACAACATCGTCGTCGGATCCCCGGAGGTGTCGCCAACCGACATCAAGGGACAGATTGAGAGCGCTTTCGCACGTCTCGCTGAGCTTGAGGCTCGGCGTCTGCGTGTCGAAGTAGAAGGGAACAAAGTAATCTTACACGGCCGCGTTCGCTCCTGGGCCGAGAAAGAGGAGGCCGAGCGCGCGGCCTGGATGATACCTGGCGTCCTGCAAGTGGATAACCAGATTGGCGTAACGCCGTGAGAAAGGGGCAAACGATGACCGAGGCCGAGCTTCAGTCCTATCGCCGGCGGCTGCTGACCTTGAAAAAGCGCCACGGGGGCATTCTGACAGAGTTGGAGGAAGAGGCCCTGCGCCCCGGTGGCGCGGAGGCCGGCGGTGGGCTATCCGAGGTGCCGGTCCATCCGGCAGACCTGGCCCCCGGCGCGTACGATCAGGAGATCACCCTCGGCCTGTTGGAGAATGAAGCCCAGCTCCTGGCCGAGATCCACGACGCCCTGCTGCGGATCGAGCAGGGCTCGTATGGCCGCTGTGTTGCGTGTGGTCAGGCCATTTCACGGAGACGCCTCGATGCTATCCCGTATGCCCCGGATTGTCTGCGGTGTGCGAAGAAACGGCAGGGTACGGTCTGGAGCAAGGGACAATGAATGGGGATTACTTCAAGCCAACCTCAGTGCGTCTGGCCGAGGCGCTGGAACGGGCCCGCCAGCAATGGCGAATGCGCCGCGACGAGATGCAACTGCTTCCCACCCCCCGACAAACGCTCGGCCCACACCACCCCCCCTTCACCATCGCCCTGAACGGCGACGCGGGAATCGACGCTCATGCGGTGGCGCAAGCCGTCGGCGAGCGACTCGGCTGGCCGGTGTACGACCACGAGCTTGTCGAACAGATCGCCCGGGAGATGGGCATTCGTACCGAATTGGTGGCGAGTCTGGACGAGAAGCGCATGAACTGGCTGGAGGAGTTGTTCCAAGCCTTGTTTACGGGAGAGATGGTGAGTGAAACTGTCTATGTACATCATCTGGCCCAGACGCTTTTCGCCCTGGCGGCGCATGGCGAGTGCGTGGTTGTCGGCCACGGTGCCTCGCAGATCCTGCCGCCAGCGACCACCTTGCGTGTCCGTCTGGTAGGCCCATCGAATGACCGGATCCTGGCGGTCCAGCGCCGGTGCGGCTGGTCCCGTGAAGAAGCCCAGCGGTGGGTAGAGCAGGTTGATCGCGAGCGGAACGCTTTCGTGCAGGAGCATTTTCACAAAGACCCCGCCGATCCCGCGCACTACGATCTGATCCTCAATGCCTTTCGCTTTTCCCCCGCGCAGTGTGCCGACCTTATTGTGGCAACCCTTCATCAGCTTCAAGCAACCGCGGCCGCGCCGCCGCCCACTAGGTAGGGAATTGTGCCTGCGCAACTGCCCACGGGGTGTGCGGCTACTGCCCTGCTGCTCCGATCGTTGGAAGCGCTTCTCGCAAGGAGATCGCTATGCTTTGGTGGCTCTGGAAAGCTTGCGGTTTCGGCAGGAACGGTTCCACACACGAAGCGAAGTACGATCCGGTTTATGGACTGCCCCGGCGCTCGGTCGAAGAATGGCTGGCCCGCAATCCCCAACTCAGGGAAGAGTACGAGGTGCAGGAATGGCTGGCGCGCAATCCCCCGCTCCGACGAGAGTATGAAGAGACATGGAGGCAAGGCCTCGTGACGCGGGGTGGTCGCCCCCGGCGCACGGCCGGCGGCGCTGGCAGCGCGACTCCGGAGCCATCCCGGGGTTCAGTCGAAACAATGCTACACGACCGCCATTGAAGCCGGCTGCCACCCGGCGGCTCAAGCCATGCCCCTCAGACCGCTGTCGCCCTGCGAGGCTTCCTGGCACGATTAGGCCAGCACGGATTATCGCTCAGCGAGGTGCTAACTGGGCACCGCAAGTCTTGCCGCCGCCCCCGAGGCCAACGCAGCCTATACGACGACATTGCCCTCGAGGTCCACCAGGAGAAACCAGAACACGGCATGCTACTAACACTCTCCCTCCGCTCGCATGTGGAGAATGCCGAAGCACGAGAGCACCCCGCCTATTACCAAGAATTCCGGGAACTCGTCGAAGCACTCTGGACGGAGAGCAACACGCTGCGGCTGGGTGAGTGCTGTAAGGTGACAGCGACCCCGCGCGGCCAACCTCCCAACGGGGAGAATGAAGACGAGTGGAAGTTGGGGGGAACACACCTCATTAGCTACACTCTGATGCACGCGGAAGCCGACCAGCTTGCGCAGAGGGTAAACGATCTCACTTGCAAGCTCGAAACGTTTGCCAGAAGAAAAGCGGGGCATCCGCGTTACCAAACAAACAGCCGCACTAGCTGACTTCAAGCTGTGACAGCAAGCGTTGATTGCCGGGGATGCCAGGGATGACAACAGCAGCAGGGTGAGGCCGCGGTTCCTCGAATAGCCCCTGCCCGCGAGGAGCATTGGCCGATGAACGCCGAGGAAACGCCGTTGGAGTGGGTCGAGCGGGAGTTGGCACGGCTGAAGGACCTGCTTGGTCATGTCATCGTCGGCGTGCAGGAACTGCCTCCTGGCCTGTGGCGGGATGTCGAGGTGCGGCTGGGTCCGTGGGATACCCTGAATGAGGAGGTGAAGCTGGATCTGTTGGACCACCTGCTCGACTGGAGCGGCGTTGACGCCGATTCCCGGTGGCGGATTACCACGCGTGAGGTCGATCTCCGCCAAGTGCCGGATGATCCTTTCCGCCAATTCCGCCGCCGATGATGCGCGCATATTTTGCACTGCTCAGGGCCAGAGCGGAACCTGTGGGGTGGGGGCTACCTCACCCCCTTGCGCCGCTACCTGAACAGGTGTACGTTCCGCCCTCATGCACCAGCGGAACGAATCACGGACCTGGTTCGAGCGCGTCAAGGCCCCAGCATCCGCGCTGGACAAGAGGACGCTCGACGCGATCGCAAACCTGCGGGATTATCCTGACGGACACCGAGCGGAACACGACCACGCCGGTGGGCGGGGAAGCGCTGGGGGCGGTCGAGAAGGCCTTGATGCAGGGGAAAGGAGAATACCTACGGCGGGCGTACTGGCTGCTTTCGCGGCTGCGGGAGAGGAACAGCCGGGGGTTCCAGCCGGACATCCCGGCGAACCATGCCCAGACGAACGGCCCTGACTTCTGGACCGTGCTGGAAACGCTTCAGGACAGGCCGCTGGATCGGATGCGGGGGATCTAGATCCTATTGCTTGCCACGATGAGCCACCCGACGACGCCGTACACCCGCCGGGCGGGGCGAAAAGAGTGCTTCTCGAACAGCCCACACTTCGCTGCGCTCCGACAGCGCTCCCCTGTTCCGGCCCCCCAGCAGGAACCTCCCGGAGCCTGCCTGTGCAGGAAGCCCTCGGCCGGTTTCTCATCACCCAGAAGGGGCGTTTTGCCTGGGGAGTCACCGCTGGAGCCC
Source organism: Gemmataceae bacterium (assembly GCA_035575035.1). Classification (GTDB taxonomy): domain Bacteria; phylum Planctomycetota; class Planctomycetia; order Gemmatales; family Gemmataceae; genus DATLYH01. The sequence goes on along the minus strand of DATLYH010000003.1, from coordinate 1,682 downwards.
GCGGCGGCGCTCCAGCGCCGCGGCGGCATTCCGCGCCGTGCGGAGGGCGTAGGTTTCGCCGTTCTCCTGGGCCTTGCTGCTTAACTCCATGGCGTCGGTGGAACGCGGGCGCACGATGACGTTGTGCCGCTGCGCGGCGGCTTCCTGGAGGATTGCGGGCATGGTGTGCCGCAGCGGGTCGCGGGAGCGGGCCGGGAGGAATCGGACCTTGCCGCTGGCGGCGTCGGTGATGGTCAGGTCAAACCGCTCCGCCCCCACGCTAGCGAAGGCGTCGAGCATGGCCAGCGCTTGCTGAGCCGGCCCGGTCATCGCCGCGCCCGTGTTTCTCCCCCCATCAGGGGAAGGCGGGGGCTCCGGCACCCAAGGGCAGACAACCGGGGCTCCGGCCCCAACGTCGGCGGCTTGCTGGGGTTCACCTGCCGAGGGAAAAGGACTTCTTCGGCTCCAGGCCCTTTTCCTCACGGATCAGGTTGGCGACCTGGAAGGCCAGTTGTTCGGCTTCTTGCCGCGACTGGATCGGTTTGCCAGGGTTGATCTTCTTGTACCAGACTTGGTCCTCGCCGTCGAAGCGGTAGCCGTGCTCCTCGCTCTTGAGCAGCGCCCGCACCGCTTCCGAGGGCTTCTCATCGTACTGGATCATCATGCGCTTGTTCTGCCGGTCCTCGATCAGGTGAACGCCTGCGTCGTAGTCACCCCATTGCGGGAAGCGTGCCTGCCAGCTGCTCCGGTGCTGCGGTTGGCCGTCCGCCGCGCTGGGTGCCGGGGGGCTTTGCTCCTGGAGGTGGGAGTCGGTTTCTCCGGGCACGTTGCGGGATTCGTCGACGGCTTCAAGTGGCTTGCGTCGTGCCATGATGTGCTCCTTTGTTGGTGTTGAGGAATGCCTGGTCGAATGCCAGGCGGGTGCACCATAACGGGACACCCCGATTGGTTGTGTTACAATTTCATGAAGGCGTCAATCGCGAGCTGCTCCTTGGAGAGCTTGTTCGGCAGGCAGTCAAGCACCTGCTTCCAGTTATCGGGATCGCCGGGTTTGGCCGTCATGCCCTTCTTCTTCTGCTCGGCCATGCGGTCCTCGTAGACGCTGCCGAGTCCGTTATGACAGAGAAACAGCTCCATGTTGGCGGCCGGCAGCGTGGCCAGGCATTCGGCCTCGGCCCGTCCGTCAAGGGAGGGCAGCCGTGACGTGCGGGTTTGGGCGCCGGTGTCATCCCCATCCACGAGACAGAACCAGCGAATGCCAAGGTCGTTCGCCACCTTGGCGAAGGTGTCGGCCTCGACGATGTCCCAAACGCGGGCCGGCAGCGCCTCGATGCCGACCGTGTCCGCCTGGGCCAACTGGACGACGTTCTGCGCCTGCAGGCGCGGCTCCGCCTGCAGGATTCGCTCGTTCAGCTCGGACAGTTCCCTCTCCAGCTCGGCGCGCACTTCGGCGGGCATCCTCGGGTTGCGGAGGAGCCGCGACCACAGCGGGGAGCGCGGGTGGAACTCCCGGGCGGCGTCGCGGAGCGCCGAGAGGTAGAAGATGGGGCAGAGCTTGTGCAACTCGTAGAGGTATTTCGGCTGCTGGGATTTCGAGCCAAGGCGGGCGCCCTTCGGGTCCAGGAACTCCCAGTCCGCAACGAAATCATGGGCGGCCGGGTCGAAGCGGCACGTGACGCGCAAGGTACATGGTTTATTTTCCC
>DATLYH010000002.1:0-25407 GCA_035575035.1 Gemmataceae bacterium | reverse complement strand
CGTTAGCGACGGGCCCGCCAATCGGTAACGGTTCCAGCGGCGCCCCCTGCCGGTTCACCACGTAATCGATCGCCTCGGCAAGCTGCCTGTCTTTCCAGATGTAGCGCGTGCTGCCGTGCTCGGACCAGATGCGCAAGTCGGCCGTCGCTAGCTTCTCCCGACGAAGGCGACGCGTGGCATACGCCTTGAAGTCATTGAGGATCTTCTCTGGCGCTATCGGCGCGGCCACCAAGGCGTGCACGTGCGTGGTGCGGACGTGCAGGGCAAGCAGTGTCCACCCCCGATAAGCGCACACTTCGATGACAGCCGCCTGGACCGCCTCGCGCCAGGGCTGCTCCAGGCGAATGGGTGCGTGCACGAGTCGGGCGGCGCTTTGCCGGGCTCGCTCCGGGTCGGGCGGCACGAAGGGAGTGCCAAATTCGCGGTGCTCCTCATCTACCGACCCTTGCGCGTGGCCGGGAAGCCAGCTGCCGTAAGTGTGCCAAGTCAGGAAGTAGGCGAGCGGTTCGGACATGGCACCAGATTAACCGATCCCGGCGCATGGGCAAGAACCATTTCAGAATCAGGGCCGTCCCGTCGCTGACGCTCCGGGCTCTGATTCAGCGACAGAATCGGAGCCCGGAGCGTCAGCGACGGGCCCGCGCAGAGCCCGGAGCGTTAGCGACGGGACAGCGCAGAGCCCGAAGCGTCAGCGACGGGCCCGCGCAGAGCCCGAAGCGTCAGCGACGGGACGCCTCCCCTTCGGCCTCCTTGGCCGCGTCACCGTGATGTTCAACACATTCTTCTCGGGCTTTACCTCGAAGGTGATGCCCGACGTCTCGTATCTGGTATACTTGCTATCCACGGCCGGCAGCTTTCCTTCCGCCAGCTCGCTGTCGCCGAGGGGGACCGGCATCACGATGACACGATAAGTTCCCGGCGGCGCGCCGTCGCCGGCCTTCTCGGTCCCCCAGCGGAAGGTGCCGTCTTTCTCGATGTTCCCCTGCACACTGAGGGGCTTGCCATCCACGGTCGTCTCACCAATGACGGTCCCGGCCTCGACGGGGCTGCCATCCTCATAGGTCACGCGGCCGATGACGGGATAACGGCCGGAACCGCACCCCGCCAGGGCAAGCAGAAACAGGGAGACGAACAGCCGCCACGATGTCCGCCGGCTCATGGTTCTCACCTCGGTTGAAACAGCAATCGGAAGGATCGGCCGCTTCCCTCACTCGTAGTTGGGGATCACCTCGCCGTCTTTGCGGTTTGCCAGCAGCCCGAGAGTCGGGCCGGGGATGGAGTTCCGCAGTCCCCGCACGCTCCCGTCGGCGAAGACGAAATGGCATTGCCCGGCATGCCAGCTGCCGAACTGGTTGTTGGCCGCCACAGCGGAGTCGAGGGCCAGCAGGTTGGACGGACCGGCCCGGCGGTGATACGTTTGGTTCTCGCTGCCGCTGAAGATGACGCCGTCCTGGATGGGATCATTGAGCCGGCCCAGCTGGATGTGCTTCTCCCCGATCATCAGCGTGTTGCTGGTCCCATCGGGGATATCGGCGAAGCGGACCACCGACTGCATGTGGTTGGAATTCACCAGTTGAAAGACGCCGGTGGTGGGAGCGGTGCCGGTGTCTCCGGAGCAGGCGGCATAGTCGGAGGGCATCCCCTGCACCGCACTCCCGGTCGTGATCGGGCTGAGGGACGACGACCCGCGGCGGCTCGGACAGAAGAAGGTCTTCACCTGCACCTGACGGGCCGCCACGATCTGCGGGTCGGTGGCGGTGAAGTTGTTCACCCCATCGGTCATGTTCACCCCGGGAATGGGCGTCCGGAAGACCCGGTAGACATTGTCCTGTTCAAGGTACGGCAGCAAGAGCAGGGCCCAGGTGTGGCGGTTCTGGCCGCCGCCGGATCGCAGGTACGGAAAGGAGCCGGCCGCGTTGTGGTAGTTGTGCATGGCGATGCCGAGCTGCTTAAGGTTGTTCAGGCACTGAGTACGCTGGGCCGCCTCGCGCACCTTCTGCACCGCCGGCAGCAGCAAGGCAATCAAGATGGCGATGATGGCGATCACCACCAACAGTTCGATCAGGGTGAAGGCCGGTCGTTTGGTCGGACACAAACGGTTGCGCAAATAGATCATGACGATTCCTCTTTTGGCTGGGCCTAATGTTGACTTCAAGAGTCCGGAAATACTTCTTTCGACAAGCGGCGGCAACCTAGTCGATGCCGGTTGGAACCAACAGGCCGTCGTTGAATCCCCAGAGGATGCAGAGCGTCTTGCCAGGGAGGCCGTACCGCAACGCTCGGACGGACGCATCCCCCCACACGCAAGGGCTGGCGCCGGGGTGGGGCCCACCGTGAATCCCTTCGAACCCCGTCCGCTCGATTGTTGCGATATCAGTGCGCGCCGGCCAGCCGCCGGCCGTCCCCGGGTTCGCCCGGAAATCCAGGTTGTGGTTGGTGTCCTGGATCATGCCGGTGGTCAGGCGGTGGCTCTCATGATTAGAGCGCGTCGTCTGCCGATCGGCGTTGGGGTGGCGGGGCGGCTGAAACACATTCACCCCGTTGACGACTCCTTCCGAGGCGGCCCAGCCGGCATCGACCGTGCTGGCGCGGTCATAGGGGCTTTGCGGTGGCTCGTTGATGTTGTTGTAGTTCTGGGGCTGGACGAACTTGTGGGCCATCAGCAGCGTGTTGGAAAGGCCATCTTGAGCAGTGACCCAGGTCATGTTCAGGGTCCGGTTGAACCCTCCCCCGGGGACATCGGTGAGGGACCAGGTCTGCAACAGGACCCGGAGGTCAGGGTCGGTTGTGTTCGACGGCACCTGCTGGAGCGGGGTAAAGGCCCCCGCGTAGTCGGCCCACGGCTTCGCAGTTCCGCGGCGGGTCGGGCAGATGAACACCTTGATGGGCGGAGCGTCGGCATACCGGATGTCATTGACGAAGGAGGCCGCGTTGTTCGGATCCGTGATCACTCCTCCGGACGATTGGACCATCACCCCCTGTTCGAGGTAGGGCAAGAGCACCCGGTAAATGCTCCGCCCGCCACTGGTGGCCGGAGTGGGGAACTTGCCGTGGGTGTCGTGGAAGTTGTGCCAGGCGATACCGATTTGCTTGAGGTTATTGGTACACTGCGTCCGGTTGGCGCTCTCGCGCACCTTCTGGACGGCGGGCAACAGCAGCGCGATCAGTACCGCGATGATGGCGATCACCACCAACAACTCAATCAGGGTGAAACCCGTCTCTCGCGTGTGTCGGAGAGGAGAACGCATGACGGATTCCTCCAAAATCAGGAAAAAGGATGATACAGGTGTTCGTCCAACTGCCGGTCCTTACCGCTGGCGATCCACATCTGCCGCATCCCCGCTCCACGTTCACTCGCAGGTCAGCCAGAGCACGCAGGCCCCGGAACCCGGCGGGTCAAACTCCGTCAGGCCGCCGCCGTGGACTGCGCCCTGCGCCTCAGTGATCTTGCCGGTCCGTGGGTCGATCCAGCGGGCCCGGTAAGTGCCCGCCGCGGCCGACAGGTCGAGCCTGACCTTGCCGCCGGCCGAGTAAACCAGGTAGTTGCGGCCCGGCTCGGCCAGCGCCCATTGCTGCCCGGTCAGACCGGCCGGCTCGAACGGCTTCATCCGGGGCAGAGCGGCCAGGAGCCGGCCGTCCTCGACCGGCGGGATGGCCGGGATTGATCCACCGGCCGCAAGCACTGCCCAGGGGTCGGCCCGGTCGAGAGAGCAGAGGATCGCCTTGTCAGGATACCGGCGGCGGTACTCGCGGACCTGCCGAGCCGTCTGGACGGCCGACTGACTCTTGTTCCCCTTCCACTCGCGCCACTGCTGCCGCGGGGCCAGGCTCTCCCCTCCCTTCGGGGCGTAGAGGCTGCCGTCCGCGGCGTACCACCAGTAGCGCAGGTCGATGACCGACACCTTCGGGCCGCGCACCGGATCGGCCAAGATGGCGTCTTGCACGTCCTTGGTGCAGCTCAGGCCGATGAGGACCTGCCGTCCTGTCTCCGCCTGCCATTCGCTGATCGTGTCCAGCCAGAACCGGACAAACTCCAGCGGCCCGGTGTATTCGGCACCCGTCAGGTAGATGACGTTGGTGTGGTCCGAAAGGGTATCCAGGCATTGGCGGATGTAGGCACGGTGCAGCGCGCGGCGGACCGGGTGGGTGACGTCGTAGAAGGCGTCGGCCATGAAGATGCGTTTCTTGTTGACGTAGGGGGGCGGCTCGGGGAAGCCGGTCTCTTGCAGGCAGTTGGCCGGCCGCCAGGGGAAGTCGGCCCAATGGGCGCCTGCCTCCAGAATGTTGTGCTGAAAATACATCTGCTGCAGGAGGACCAGCCCTTTGCGATCGCACAGCCCGGCGAACTCCTTCAGCCGACCAAAGTACCAGGGGTTGTACTTCGTCAGGTCGTACTTGCTCAGGCCGTCCCAGGCGGTCCCCTTGCCGCTGCGGGCCCAGGGCTGCTCATAGAAGGGGGGCCAGACGTCGCCGTCGATCCGGCGAACCATCTGATGGTCGTCGCGCCGGCGGTCGTACCACAGTCCCCAGTGGTGTTCCAGCACCGCCCGGTTGTCCGCCCGCATGGTGTCGGTTAATTCGTCAAGATCATCGGTGTAGCCGGGCCCCGTCCGGCCGGGCACAAAGCGGGTGACGCCGCGTCCCAGCTCCCCCGCGCGCGAGGGGAGGATGTGGCCCCGCCACCACACGGTCCCCAGGCGGCCGCCGGTCAGCAGCCGGCCATCGCATACCAGCCAGCCGTCTTGCAGGGTCAGCCGCTTGACCTCAGCCGGCGGGGGGACCGCGGCCTGGCCCCTTGAGGCGAGGCGGGATACACCGGCCAGGCGAGCGGCCAGCGTCAGCTGGCCGGTGTACCCCTCGATGATCTGGTCAATGGACGGGGCGTCGCCGGCGTCCGTGGGAATCGGCCGACGGGCCTGGCGGGCGACGGCCTGGTCGCCAAGTCGGTCGGCGAGTTGGCCGCGATAAAGACTCAGCGGGGTGACAAACTCGTTCATCGACCGCCAGCCGCCGTCGCCGATGAACTGGCCCCAGCAGCCGATGGCCCAGTTCTGAGCGGTCGGCGGCCGGCGGCAAACGACCAGCGGAGCCGTACACTGCCAGAGGACGCAGTTGGCCGCTGCCCAGCCGATGCCCTGGCCGGCGATCTCGCGGTTGGTCAGCAGCAGCCCGCCGCCATCCATCGTCACACAATCGTAGAGCACGCCCGAAGCCCAGCTCTCGATGGGTCCGCTGAAGTCGTGGGCGGCCGTCGCTTCGCACTCGACAAAGGCGTTCGGCCCAGCCGCCAGGTAGCCGACGGCGAAGTCATGCCGGCCGTGCTCCGCTCGGCAGCGTTGGAACAGCGTCTGTTGCCCGGCGGTGAAGAAGGTGTGCCGCCGATAGCCGCCGATCTCCGACACCGGCTCCAGCGAGGTGCAGTCCTCGACCGTGACACGCTTGCAACTCTCCCAGACGCTGACAACGGAACTGACGAAATGGACCGCCGTCACCTGCCGCACCCAGGCATCCTGCACTGCTTCCAGGGTGATCGCCATCCAGGCGTGTTCCTCGTCATGTGGATTGGCCGGGTCGAACGCGGAGATGCAGCGCAGGTTCTCGATGCCCACCTGGCTGATCCGTCCCGGCCAGGCGTAGGACTGGACCTTGCCGCCGCCGAAGGCTGCTTCCAGCGCCGTGGTCAGCGGGGCGTCGAGGGCGATCGTGTCGCCGTCGATCCGGGTGATGACCCGGTCCCAAGCGATGTCCATCTTGCCGGGCAGCCAGTTGAAGCCGGAGGTCTTGCCGGGGAAGCGGTTCATGCCGATGGCGTCGATCCAGGCAGCGGTGCTCGGCCGTTCGATGCGGATGGTGTCGCCGACGCGCAGGCCGGCGGTGCTGGTCAGCCGCAATCGGCTCGCCCCCACCGGTACATAGTCGTCGGCGACGGCGAGCGGTTGCGGGAGCAGCATCCGCCGGTCGTCTTTGCCCGCGATCTGGATGAGCGGCCGGCGGTCGGTCCCGGTAGCCACGAGCAGGGTGCCGTCGGGCCCCTGTCCCTGGCCGCGGAGGACCACGCCGCCGGTGGTGATGCGCAGGCAGCCGGCGACCTCGTGGCGGCCGGTTTGCAAGAGGACCGCCCCCCGGAGGCCGTCCTTATCGGGTGGCAGGCCGGCGACGTAAGCGATGGCGGCCTGGATGCGTGCCGTGGCGTCGCCGGGGACGGCCGGAACCACGACGCGGACCGGCACATCGGGGATGGCCGCCGCGCCGCCCCGGTAGCCGCAATGGGAGAAGTCGGGGATGCGGTTGCCGCGGGCGTCGGTGTCGTAAACCAGCCGGCCATCGGCTCCCGGGGCGACGAACTGCGGTTCCTTCGCGGCCAACACCGTAGCGCCGCTGAGGAGAACGGCGCTCACGAGTGCCAGGAGCCGGCGGCCCGCCGAGTGGATGCGATGACGAAGATGCACGCGCTGTCCTCCTGGCCGCTGGCGGCCTGAGCGGCCATTAAGCTGCCGCCTCAAGTGCACGAATGTTCCGCGCGGAACATTGCTGAAGGTGTCCGAGCGGAGCCGGGAGCGTCAGCGACCAACCCGTCTGCCGGTCGCTGACGCTCCCGGCTCGGATCAGACACCCCTTACCGGGTGGGGGTATCAGGCGATCCCGGATTACGGCTTCGTCCCCTCGACCCGAACTTCCTTGTGGAACAGATTGCGGTTGTTCTCGGGCTTGCGGTAGTCCACGTACTGGGTCGGGTCGGTGCCGTTCAGGTATTCCTCGATGTTGGTGTAGCCGTCGCGGTCCCGGTCCTGGTTGGCGTCGGCGGGATCGTTCGGGTTCAGGCCGTACTTCTTCTCCCACTCGTCCGGCATGCCGTCGTGGTCGCTGTCGGCCGGCACCGGGCCGGAACGGTACTCCGGCCAGCCGCCCACGTCGGCCGGCGTGTCGATGATACCGTCCTTGAACGTCGGCTTGCCGGTGCGGACCGACGCGATGATCCGCTCGTCCACCGCGTCGCGGCAGGGGAGGGTGGCCCCCGCATTGGCCAGCACCAGCTCATACGCCTCCAGGGCGGTGTGCTGGGTGATCGGCGGGGCCGGGAACGGGGCCGATGCCCGGGTTTCCTTCGGCCGGGGCTCCCCCTCGTACTGGACGCCGCCGTCCCAGTTGTCGGCCGTCACCTTTGGGTTGCCGTGGACGATGTTGCCGGCGACGTACCACTTCCCTCCGCCCGGATAGGTGGAGTGCGGCGCGCGGTTCTCGACCTTGCACAGGCGGTACTGGAGCGGACCTGGGTTGGTGGCCGGCCCGGGCTTGTAATAGTTGGCGATCAGGTTCACCCGCGAGCTGCCGTCGCCGCCGTCCACGGTGCGGTGCCGCCAGTTGAAGAGGACATTGTTGCGGAAGTCGAACAGGCCGCCCATGCCGATGCTTGGGTTCCGCCCCGTGTTGCAGGCGAACAGGTTGTGGTGGAAAGAGGAGTTGTCCCCGCCCCACGTCCCGCCGAAGGCATGGTTGTTCAGGTCCAGGGCCTCACTGGAGATGCACCACTGGATGGTCAGGTTCTCGACCGGCAGCTTCTTCTCGGGGCCGCCGGGCACCTTGAGCAGATAGCGGTACAAGGACAAATTCTCGTCCAGGCCCCAGCTTGCCGAGACATGGTCGATGATGATGTTCTTGACCGGATAGCCCCCCAGGCCGTCGTTGCGGTCCTTGAGGTTGCCGCGGCGGAAGCGGAGGTAGCGGATGACAACGTCGTGGGTGTTGATCTCGACCGTCTGGTTGCGGATGCAGACGCCGTCGCCTGGGGCGGTCTGGCCGGCGATGGTAAGGAACGGATGGTTGATCTGAAGCGGCTTCTCCAGGGTGATGATACCGGCGACGCGAAAGACGACGATCCGCGGCCCCTCGGCCTCGACCGCCTCGCGGAGACTTCCCGGGCCGCCGTCCTTCAGGGTGGTGACCAGGTACACCTTGCCGCCCCGGCCGCCGGGAGTGAACGCCCCGCCCCCCTCGGCACCCGGAAAGGCCGGCAGGCCCCCCGTCGGCTCAGCCGCGGCGGCAGGAGAACGACCGACCACGACCATCAAGCCGGCCATCAGGAATGCGAATACACTCCTGGGCATCAATGCGAAAATCATCCGGTGCATCGAACAACTGCTCCCTTTGAAGATGCTCCCAGCAACGAAACCGGATCAAAGGTTGGAAGGCGACAGCTTGGGCAAGCGGTGTTGACATCGTACTGAGATCCCAGTATGATGTCAAGAAGATTCGCCCGGTTTTAATAATTACGAGAGGAGCGCCATCCCTTCGAGGAAGTTAACGCTCCCAGCTCCACAGGGAACCATCCATGAATCCAGCAAGGCCGTCCGGAAAGTCCCGCCGCCAAGCCGCCCCGGGGATCACGGCGATGGAAGAGGGGAACGGTTCGCCCCGCCGTCTGCTCAAGGAACGGGCCTATGCCGAGATCAAGAAGCGAATCCTCAGCGGTGAGTATGCGCCCGGCTCCTTCCTGTCGGAGCGGCAAGTGGCCTTCCAGCTGGCCATGAGCAAGACGCCGATCCGGGCCGCCCTGGAACGGCTGGAGCTGGAGGGCTTCGTCACCATTTCGCCGCAGCAGGGGGTCATCGTCCGCGATCTGTCGGTCCATGAGATCGCCGACCAGTACGAGATCCGGGCCGCCCTAGAGGCCTTCGTGCTCCGCAGCCTGGCCGGTCGGTTGACGCCCGCCCAGGTTGAACGGGTCGAGGCTAATCTGAAGGCGCAGGAGGCGAACTGCCGGGAGGGGGACGTGAAGCGCGGCGTCGAGCTGGACGCCGACTTCCACATCATGTTCTGCGAGTTCCTCGGCAACCGGGAGATCCTGCGGGTGATGGGCTATCTGCGCGACAAGATCAACCGGGTCATCTCCCGGGTCTTCCAGCTGAACCGGGAGCGGGTCTATACCAGCTACCTGGAGCACCGAGGCATCGCCGAGGCCGTCATTGGCGGCGACGGCCCCCTGGCTGCCCGCCGGATCGAGGAGCACTTGGAGTATGGCAAGCAGTATCTCCTCTCCCCGCGCCGCTCGGGCTAAGGGGCGGCTCCGACGCCAACGGCCCGCGTTGTGACGTGGTCTCCAGGCCACACTACACAACAGGGGCGGGCCGGCAGGTCGGGACCGCTCACTGGCGAGCGGCCAGCGTCAGCTGGCCGGTAAGTCTCACTGGCGAGCGGCCAGCGTCAGCTGGCCGGTGGATCTTACTGGCGAGCGGCCAGCGTCAGCTGGCCGGTAAGTCTCACTGGCGAGCGGCCAGCGTCAGCTGGCCGGTCAGAGTGACGAGGCAGCGCCGTGTAGAGAGAGGAGGCTCGTCCTATTCCAGCGCGTCGGTTGATTGGTCTTCTTTCAGCGAGGGGAGCTCGGCCGTGTCCACGCACTGGGCGTTGGTTTCCTCTTGCTCCGGCACCACGGGGGCTGCCGGTGCCGGCTGGGGCGAGAACAGCTCCAACTGGAGTTGAAAGACCAGCGGGCCGACCTGGATCTCGTCGCCGCCGGCAAGGGGGCGTTCCTCGATCACGCGTTGGCCGTTGACCAGGGTGCCGTTACGGCTGCCCAGGTCGCGGATGAAAACGCCGTCGGGCGTCACGCGAAGCAGGCAGTGCTGTCGGCTGACCCAGTCGCTATTGGGCCGGAGGTGGCACTCGGTACCGCGGCCAATGAGGAATTCGCCAAAGGGGAAAAGGAGCGCTTTCCCACGATCCCGTCCCTGGACAACAACCAGTTTGACGTTCATTGATGTACGCGCCCTCCAGTGCGAGCGGGCAGGGTCCGCTGGAGAGGTCGGCGACCTGCTCAGTGCAGGTCTGGCAACAGCCTCCGTGCCGCACCCTCCGTGGTCAATAGGCATTGTGTACTGCCTTTCGGCATTTGGCAACAGGTGGCCGCATTTTCTCGCGAAGACTTAACGCGAGCTTAACGGTGCAGGAGTTCGCCTTGCACGGCCGGCACCGGCAAACTAAACTGCCCTTTTTGCTGCCCGCGGGCACCCCAAGCCGACCTGTAAAGGTTTGACGGAGAATGAATTACGACCCCAGCAATCCCCTCATCGTCCAGGGCGACCGCTCCGTCCTGATCGAGGTGGACAACCCGCGCTACGCCGAGGCCCGCGACGCGCTGGCCCCCTTTGCCGAATTGCAGAAAAGTCCTGAGCACATCCACACCTACCAGCTGACCGACCTGGCGCTGTGGAATGCCGCCGCCGCCGGGATGAGCGCCGCGGCCATGGTGGATGTCCTCCGCCGTTACAGTAAGTTCCCGCTGCCGGGCAACCTACCGGCCACCATCACCGAAATCGTCAGCCGTTACGGGCGGGTCAAACTCCAACGGGACGGCAGCCACTTGCGATTGATCTGCACCGATCGGCCGCTCCTCGAAGAGCTTGCCCGCCAGCCCAAGGTGCGTGAGTTCCTAGGGGAGCGGCTCGACGCCGACAGCTTCCGCGTGGCACCGGCCCATCGCGGCGTCCTGAAGCAGGCATTGATCGCGGTCGGCTATCCCGCCGAGGACCTGGCCGGCTACACCGAGGGAGCACCGCTGCCGATCCGGCTGCGGGCCGTCACTCGCTCCGCCGAGCCCTTCATTGTCCGCGACTACCAGCGGCAAGCCGCTGAGGTCTTTTACGCCGGCGGCGACGCCCGGGGTGGCAGCGGCGTCATTGTGCTGCCCTGCGGCGCCGGCAAGACCATCGTCGGTCTGGCGGTCATGGCCCTGCTCCAACGCTCCACCCTTGTGCTGACCACCAGCATCACTGCTGTCAAGCAGTGGCACCGCGAAATCCTCGACAAGACCGATCTCGACGATAGCCAGATCGGCGAGTACACCGGCGAGAGCAAGGTCATCGCCCCGGTGACGCTGGCCACCTATCAGATCCTGACGCACCGTCCGGGGAAGAAGGGAGCAGGAGTCAGAGGTCAGGAGCCCGAAGAAGGACCGGGCGATTCTTCCCTGACCTCTGACCCCTCACTCCTGCCCCCTCTCGCGGAATTCCCGCACTTCAAGCTGTTCGACCAGCGCGACTGGGGCCTGATTATCTACGACGAGGTACACCTGCTGCCGGCGCCGGTGTTCCGGATGACGGCCCAGATCCAGGCCCGGCGGCGGCTGGGGCTGACGGCAACCCTGGTGCGCGAGGACGGCCGCGAGGCCGATGTCTTCAGCCTGATCGGGCCGAAGAAATACGACGTGCCTTGGCGGGAGCTGGAGGCGCGCGGCTGGATCGCCGAGGCAACCTGCACCGAGGTCCGCCTGCCGCTGCCGGAGCCGCTGCGGATGGAATACGCTGTGGCTGAGTGGCAGCACAAGTACCGGATCGCCAGTGAGAACCCGGCCAAAGAGGAGGTGGTGGCTCGGTTGCTGGAGCGCTACCGGAACAGCCGGGTGCTGATCATCGGCCAGTATCTTCGGCAGCTGCGGCACCTCCGCAAGCGCTTCGGCATCCCGTTGATCACCGGCCAGACCCCCAACGCCGAGCGCGAGGAGCTGTACCGCCGGTTCCGCGCCGGCGAGGTGCGGCAGTTGATCCTGTCGAAGGTGGGGAACTTCGCCCTCGACCTGCCCGATGCCAACGTCCTGATCCAGGTGTCGGGGACGTTCGGCTCGCGGCAGGAAGAGGCGCAACGGCTGGGGCGGATCCTGCGTCCCAAGGCCGACGGTGAGCCGGCCCATTTCTACACCCTGGTGACGCGCGACACCCGCGAGCTGGACTTTGCCCACCACCGGCAGCTTTTCCTGACCGAGCAGGGATACAGTTACAGCATCGTTGACGCGGCGGAGCTGCTGGGACAGGTGAGGAAGACCGGCTGACGAGCCCGGAGCGTGCATTGTCCGAGCCCGGAGCGTCCATTGTCCGAGCCCGGAGCGTTAGCGACGGGGAACTGTCCGAGCCCGGAGCGTCAGCGACGGGAGCGTCCGAGCCCGGAGCGTTAGCGACGGGTACTATCCGAGCCCGGAGCGTTAGCGACGGGGTAACTATCCGAGCCCGGAGCGTCAGCGACGGGTTGATGGCATCAGGGATTTCCCCACCCCCTTCTCAGGGATCTCCTGATTTGTCTTCTCCTTGAGCGTACCGCAGAATGGATTGCATTCAGCGGCCGCTACACCAGGTAAGCCCACTTGACACGGCAACATGAAGGATGCGATCAGGCCCATCCTCGGCCTCGATCCCTGGATTACGACTTGACCTACCTGCCTGGAACCCTCCCTTGGACCCGCCCCTCGGAGCACTCCCCGTGAAACAAGCTCGCCGTCTGCGAAAGGACCCCTCTCAGTCCCCCTTGGAAATCTACCTTCGTGACATCAACGAAACCCCGCTGCTCAGCGCGGATGAAGAGAAGGAACTGGCCCGCCGCATCGCAACAGGAGACAGCGAAGCACGCGACCGCATGGTCCGGGCCAACCTCCGCCTAGTGGTCAATATTGCCCGCGGCTACGTCGGCCGGGGACTCGGCCTCCAGGACCTGATTGAGGAGGGGAACCTCGGTCTGCTCCGCGCGGTCGAGGCATTCGACCCGTCCATGAATACCCGCTTCAGCACCTACGCCAGTTACTGGATCAAGCAATCAATCCGGCGAGCGCTGACCAACCAGGTCCGGCTGATCCGGCTGCCCAACTACCTGGCCGACTTGATGCAAAAATGGGCCAAGGCCACGGCCCGGCTCCAGGAAGAACTAGGCCGGGCGCCCAGCCCCGAGGAGGTGGCCCACCACCTCGATCTGCCTCCCGACCGGCTTCAGGTCATTCGCCGGGCCCAGCGTATTTGTCAGGCCCTGCCGCAGACCTCCTCCGACGACGAGGACGGATGGTCGCTGGAAGATTCCGTGACCGACCCGGGGGCGGCGATGCCGGATTCTGCGCTGGCCGAGGCCGAAGACCGGCGCCGCGCCTTGGAGCTGGTCGATCAGCTGGAGCCGCGGGCGGCGCTGGTGGTGCGGCTGCGGTTCGGCCTGGACGGCGAAGAGCCCCGAACGCTCAAGGAGATCAGCGAACAGTTGGGCCTGACCCGCGAGCGGGTACGGCAAATCCAGAACGAGGCGCTGAGCTTGCTCAACGAGCAGTTGTAGGCCAGTTAACAGGCCGAGGAGCCGTCATGCCGACGCCATTGCGGGTTCTTTTTGTGGAAGACCAACCGGCCGACGTGGAGTTGATTCTCCGCGAGCTGCGCCGGGGCGGTTTCGAGCCCGTCTGGCAGCGGGTGGAGACGGAGGGGGAGTACCTCGCCGCCCTTGACCCGAGCTTCGACGTCATTCTGGCGGACCACACTCTGCCGGACTTCGATTCCCTCGATGCCCTGCGCTGGCTCCAGCAGCGCGGGCTCGATGTCCCGCTGATTGTCGTGTCCGGCACGGTTGCCGAGGAGGTGGCGGTCCGCGCCCTGCGGGAAGGGGCGGCCGATTACGTGTTCAAGGATCGGCTGCCGCGTCTGGGGCTGGCGGTCGCGCGGGCTGTGGGGCAGCGCCGGCTCCGCGAGGAAAAACGGCGCTCCGAGCGCGAGCGGCAGCGGCTGGAGGAGCGGCTTTACCAGGCGCAGAAGATGGAGGCGATCGGCCGGCTGGCGGGCGGCGTGGCCCACGACTTCAATAACCTGTTGACCATCATCAACGGCTGCGCCGACCTGCTGTTCAGTACCACCCCGCCGGACCAGGCCTCGTATGACCTCATCAAGGAGATACGCGACGCCGGCCGACGGGCTGCCGAGCTGACCCGCCAGCTGCTCGCCCTCAGCCGCAAGCAAGTGCTCCAGCCGCGCCGGCTTGACCTCAACGCCGTTGTCCGAGGAATGGAGAAGCTGCTCCGCCGGCTGCTCAGCGCCGACATCGAATTGATCATCACGCTGGCCCCGGAGCTGTGGACCGTCCAGGCCGACCCCAGCCAGATGGAGCAGGTGTTGATGAACCTGGCGGCCAATGCCCGTGACGCCATGCCGACCGGAGGCAAGTTGACCATCGAGACGGCCAATGTCGAACTGGCGGAAGACGACGCCCAGGGGGACGTTCCGGCCGGGCGCTATGTCTTGCTGGCCATCAGCGACACCGGCGGCGGCATGAGCGCGGAGGTCCGGTCCCACCTGTTCGAGCCTTTCTTCACCACCAAGGGACCGGGCAAGGGGACTGGACTGGGACTGTCCACGGTTTATGGCATCGTCAAGCAAAGCGGCGGGGCGATCAGCGTCTGTAGCGCGCTCGGCCGCGGCACTACCTTCCACATTTATCTGCCTCGCGTCGAGGAACCAGCCATGCCGGATCGACCGGATCTCAGCAACCCGGGCGTCCCTCTTCCCGCTGCCTCGGCCGAAGGGGGCGAGAAGAGGGGAGACACGGGAACCATCCTGCTGGTCGAGGATGAAGAGGCAGTCCGCGCGGTAGCCAGTCTGGTGTTGCAAAAGGCCGGCTACAAGGTCTTGCAGGCCCGGCACGGCGTCGAGGCCCTGGCCCAGGTTGGCGTGCATGACGGGCCGATTCACCTGCTCATCACCGACGTGATCATGCCGCAGATGGGGGGCTGCGACCTGGCCGACCGCCTGGCCGCTCTCCGCCCGGGGATCAAGGTGCTGTTCCTGTCGGGCTACCCGGATGAAGCCGTCATCCGCCACGGCAGCCTGCCGGCGGGGGCAGCTTTCTTGCAGAAGCCGTTCACCCCTGGGGCGCTGACCCAGAAAGTGCGCGAGCTGCTCAACTGTCCGCAAGGGACCGAGACGGCTTCCTCCCGCTGACGCGCCGACCCCCGCTCACGCCGCCTGCCGCCACACCTTCACAGCCGCCACCACGACCCCCAGCGGGAGCCAGATCCAGAGCATTTCGCTTCCGAGGACGCGCAGCCCCCACGGACCAAAAAAGGCTGTCACGCCAATGGGGGCCACCTCCACTGGCCGCCACGGAAAGAAGTACCGCGTGGGATCGAACGGCGAGAAGAAAGCGATGCCGTATCCGCCGTTAGTGAAGGCGTCCAATACGCCGTGTGAGGCCATGACCACGAAGAAGTAGCCCCACAGCAGCCACCAGGCAACCCCGAACGGTCGGTAGGTCAGTAGGGCGACCGGCAAACTGACCAGCAAGGCGCAGCACAGCGAGTGGGAGAAGCCGCGGTGTCCGAAACGCGAGCCGTAGGGAAGGCCCAGCGCAAGAGTGATGACGTCCAGGTCCGGCAAGGCCGACAATGCCGCCGACAGCCCCCAGAAGGCAAGCGGCATGGGGCGGCCCGTCGCAAAGATCCAACCCAGGCCGAGGCCGACGACCGCGTGCGTGAACACCGTGGGCATGGGAACAATCCTCCACCCCGATTATCGCCCTGGGAAGTGATGACCCGGTGACCAGAAGCAGGTCAGCTTCTCTTCACCTGGTCCCCTTATCACCGTGTCATGACTTCCCGGAAGGGGCGTTCTCATCCTTCCCGGAAGGCGGTGCCGCCGCGGCGGGCCGGCTCAAAGTCCAGCCGCTTGACAAATTTGCAAGCGTCCTCGGCGCCGTAGTCGCGGTCCATGCCGGCGTCCGTGAACTCCACCGCCAGCGGGCCATCATAGCCGATCTCGTTCAGCGCCCGGATCACCGCTTCCCAGTCGATGCCGCCGTGCCCCGGCGAACGGAAGTCCCAGCCGCGCCGCGGGTCGCCGTAGGGCAGGTAAGCGCTGAGGATGCTGGTACGGCCGTTGAGCGTCAGCGCCGCGTCCTTGACATGGACATGGTAGATCCGGTCGGGGAAGCGGCGCAGGAACTCGACCGGGTCGATCCCCTGCCAGTGCAGATGGCTGGGGTCGAAAGTGAAGCCGAACTCCTCGCGGCCGCCCAGGGCGTCCAGGATCATCTCGGCGCTGGTGATGTCGAAGGCCAGTTGGCCGGGGTGGACCTCGTAGGCGAACCGGATGCCGGCATCACGGCAAGCGTCGAGGATCGGCTGCCACTTGCGGGCGAAGTCATCGAAGGCCGCGGGGATGACCTCGGGCATCGGCGGCGGGTAGCCGGCAACATACGACCAGATAGGCGAACCGCTGAAGCCGCTCAGGACCGACACGCCCATCTTCTGGGCCGCGCGGACGGTGGCCAGCATCTCCTCGGCGGCGCGCTGCTGCACCCCCTGGGGGTTGCCGTCGCCCCAGACATAATCGGGGAGGATCGCCTGATGGCGGGAATCGATAGGATCGCAAATCGCCTGGCCGACGTGGTGCTGGCTCAGGACCGGCACAGTCAGGTCATGCCGGGCCAACAGGTCGAGCTTCTGCGGGCAGTAGTCGTCCTCGCTGAGGGCGCGCTGCACCTCGAAATGGTCGCCCCAGCAGCAGAGATCCAGCCCCTGATAGCCCCACTCGCTTGCTTTCTGGGCCAGCTCCTCCAGGGGAAGGTCGGTCCACTGCCCGCTGAACAGGATCACCGGCCGTGCCATCGGGCCCTCCTCGGCTGACCCCTGCTAGCCCGCTCCGCCCGGGGGGAGCGATTCACCATCCGGGCGAGGCGGCGGACTGGGGGAAACGTCCTCCGCCGGCGTCTGCGGCGGCCGCGGGGTACCGGTTGTCACCTCCTCGCGGGGCGCCGGCGGGGTCGAGGTCGGTGGGGCAGCGGCCGGCGCCGGCGCGGTACGCAAGGTTGGCGGCTCCACCATTTGCAGTGGCTGCCCGGTCCCGGCCGGAGCCGAGGATGGCGCCGGGGCCGGCGCGGCGGCCGGCGCGTAGGACAGGTCCTGATCCTCCTCCTCCAGGTAGATCTCGTCCATCTCGGCGTCGTCTACCTTGCGGCGCAACAGCAGGTAAATGATGGTGCCGGCGCTCCAGAAATAGCTGTAGCCGAAGCCCAGGATCAGGAGGAAGGCCAGGTAAAGCCAGACCGCCACCAGGAACGCCCCGACCTTGTTGTACCAGGTCATCCGATCCGCGCCCTGGTAGTCCGGGTCATTGCCCACCAGCTTGCTATAGGCGCGCTCGTTGATCCGGCCGTTCTCGGCCAAAACCTCGCCGTCCACCTTGCCCCCTTCCAGCAGCAGCGCCCGCCAGCCGAACGACGTCGGGGCGTAGACGAACAGGTACGACGGCTCGCGCACCCTCGCCGTCCCCTGGCTGACGCCCCACTTGGCCAGGTAGACCATCAGCGAGCCCATCAGGCCGACGAAGAACACCAAGACCGCCCCATACACCAGAGCTACCGCGCCGTAGAAGATGTAGTGCCAGGGGGCCTGATAGACATAGCTGTACGATCGGCTGACCGCCTCCCAGGTGTCGGTCCCCTCGGTGCTGACGGTGGCGATCATCAGCGGCCAGCCAACCAGGCCGACCAGCACCACCGCCATCGCCAGTCCCAAGAGCAGCGGCAGCCACCAGAACAGCCCATCCACCACAATGTCACCAAATCCTGGGATCATGTGGAACAGGCCGAAGATCACCAGTACCAGGACGATCACGGCAACGATCACCAGGGGGAACAGCGGCGCAGTCAGCAGCGAGATGTAGCGGCGGGCGGCGAAGCGCAGCGCTTCCAGGGGGCCGATCTTCTCCTGGCGAGCGATTTGTACGGCGGCATTGCGGGCGATGGCCCCGCCGAACAACGCCCAGACCGCCAGGGTCCAGACCAGCACCAGCAGGAAATAGACCCGAGCCCAGAAGCCGGCCCGCGGGTTGAAGAAATAGGCCGCCGGCCGGAACAGCTTCACCAGCGGCTCGATCAGCACCGGCACCTGGTCGGTCAGGAGCCAGTTCAGGAACTGACCAGGCTCCCACAACGTGCCGGCCTGGCCGGTCACCAGGAGGAACGGATTGGGGCCGCGATCCTCGAACCAGGGCCAGGTGCGCAGCCGGCCGACCGGCTTCTCCAGCCCTAGCCGCGGCGCCCAGCGGTCGGCCTGCTCCCGGCTGATCTGCTTCTTGGCGACCAACTCGTTCAGTCGGGCCGGCACCTGCTCCCGGGTGAGGGTGTTGGTCTTGAGGGCCAGCTCCAGGTCGCGGAGAATCTTGTATTCGTCCGACGTGTCGGCCAGGTCGCCGGCGCCGACGATCTCCCGGGAGTCGGCCGGGGCCGCCGTTTCGTACCGCAGGTCCCAGTGCCGGTAATCTTCCTTGAACTCGGCCCAGCCGTTCTCGCGCTGGTAGTCCTTCAAGTAGTCCGGTTTGGGTCCCGGGCTAAAGAGCAGGGCCAGCACCCACCAGCCAAAGGCCATCGCGATGATGCCGGCTGCTGCCAGCAACAGGTTGCCAAGGTCGATCGCCACCCGGAAGCCCCGGAACAGGACCGTCCACGGCAGCAGCTGGCTCCAGTTGATCTCGCGCGGTTCGCTTCGCTCCTCGGCCATGAGTCGCTCCTTTTTATCAGCCCGCTCTGCATCCGTTGGTCCGGCAAACCGGCCTGGAGGCGTCCTCATCCGTAATTCCGAGTGGGCATTATAGCAGGGGAGGGGCCGGCGAACACCCGCGAACCTCCGCGACCATCCCATTCATTGTTGTAGTCCGACTTTACGGCAAGGCCCGTGTCGCCGATCAGGTTGAGGTGAGCGGCCGGTAGAGCGAGCGGCCGGCGTGAGCCGGCCGGTAGAGCGAGCGGCCGGCGTGAGCCGGCCGGTGGGCGACGGCTCCCGCCGCCGGTTCTCCAGTCCCGGCCTTCTGTTCAAGTTCACCGACTTCGCCGGACGATACCAACAATCGGTGATGGGCCAGCCCATGTCCGGGGGTCGGTCTGCCCCTGCCGGCGGGGACTTCGCGCGGGGCCCGTGGCAGTGAGGGACACCAACGACCTCGGCAATGCGGGCTAGCCGCAGGGAGGGAGGCGCTGCTGCCATGGGCGGGCGAGCCAGAAGGCTGCGTGCCGAAGGAGGAGGCAAGGGGCGGTCGGCTCGCCACATTGCCCTTGTTCTGTTGGCCTTGGTCCTTTGTCCCCGCTCCTTCCTCCTGCCGTCCGCTGTGGCCCAGACGCCGGGCGGCGACGGCACCTATTACTCCTCCCGGCCCGAGTTCCGCATCCCCTTCCAGACCGATCCCAACGAGCGTCGCATCCAACAGGTCGAGTTGTATGTCTCCCGCGATCTGGGACGGAGCTGGCAGCGAGTGGCCGCCGCCCCGCCGGCCGAGCGCTCCTTTCGCTTCCTGGCCCAGCAAGACGGCTGGTATTACTTCGCCGTGCGGACCATCGATTTCCAGGGGCAGGGCTATCCGCCGACACCCGACCAGTTCCAGGCCGGGCTGCGCGTTTGCGTGGACACCCTGCGGCCGACTGTGGTGCTGCGGGCGGTAACGCCCCCTGAAGGGGGTGTCGGCGTCGAGTGGCAAATCACCGACGAGAACCTTGACCTGGATAGTCTGCGCCTGGAGCAGCGCGTACCGGGCAACGGCGACTGGACGCCGTTGGCGCCGCCGCGGGCCGCTGCCGCAAGGCACTCCTGGAACCCCGGCACCAACGCCCCCCTGGAGGTCCGCCTTCAGGTCCGCGACCGCGCCGGCAACATCGGGGAGCAGACGGTAACGGTCACGCCGAGCGTCGGTCCCGGTGCGGCGGCGACAGCGCCTTCGCGACCGCTGGCCGCGCCGGGGCCAGGCGCCGTCCGCCGGGTCAACAGCAAACGCATCAGCCTGAACTACAAGCTCGAGGATGTGGGCAAGTCGGGCGTCGCGGTGATCGAGCTCTGGTACACGCGCGACCCGCAAGCGCGGAACTGGCAGAAGCATAACGAGCAGACCAACCCCCAGCCTCCCTACGTGGTCGAGGTCAGCGAGGAGGGGCTGTACGGCTTCACGCTGGTGGCCCGCAGTGGCGTCGGCTTCGGCGAGCAGCCGCCGCGCGTCGGCGATCCGCCGCAAGTCTGGGTCGAGGTGGATCTGACCAAGCCCCGCGTGCAGCTCCTGAACCTGGAGGTTGGCCGCGGCCCGGAAATGGGCAACCTGACCATCACCTGGTCGGCCACCGACAAGAACCTGGGACCCCGACCGATCACCCTGGCGTATGCCGAGCGGCCCGAGGGACCCTGGACGGTGATTGCCGCCAATGAGGAGAACAGCGGCCGCTTCCTGTGGCGGATGCCGCCGGATGTCCCGTACCAGTTCTATGTCCGCGTGGAGGCGACCGACCTGGCCGGCAACGTCGGTAGCGCCGAGACGGCCAAGCCGATCGTGGTGGACCTGTCGCAGCCCAAGGTGCGCGTCCTGGGCGTGGACCCGGCCGACAAGCCCTGAGGCGCTGGAGCCGAATGCGCCCGCATGCCGGGATGGGGCTTCGACGACTCCGCCCCGATCACCCCATTGCTCGCAGCCTAGCGCCCGATCCGGGACAGGAGCACCAGGCCACGAGCAGCAACGACGCCTAACCAGGGCGATTCGATATAAAATGCCATCATGGACGGTCTCGCCTTCCTGGAGCGTGGCGGCCGCGGCCCGCCGAAGCCGGTCTATGTCCTTGTCAGCGACGAGGATTTCGTGAAGCGGCAGGTGCTGACCGCCCTGCGCCGGCTGGTGCTGGGGGAAAGAGACGAGGGCTTTGGCCTGTCCACCCATTCCGGCGACAAGGCGGTCTGGGCAACGATCCATGACGAGCTGGAGACGCTGCCGTTCCTCGGCCCCCGTCGGCTGGTGGTGGTGGAGAACGCCGACCTGTTCGTCACCCGACACCGGACCGCCCTGGAAAAGTACGTCACCAGGCCGGCGGCGACCGGGGTACTGGTGCTCGATGTCCAATCGTGGCCGGCCAACACCCGGCTGGCCAAACTGATCGACCCCGCCGCCACGATTCAGTGCAAGGCGCCGGCGGCCCCCAAGCTCCCGGAGTGGTGCATTCGGCAAGCGGCGGTCGGCTACGGCAAGGAGCTGACGCTGCCGGCCGCGCGGATGCTGGTGGACCTGGTTGGGCCGGAAATGGGCGTGCTCGACCAGGAATTGGCCAAGCTGGCCGCCTATGCAGGCGAGGCCAACCGAATCGATGCTGCCGATGTGGATCGGCTGGTGGGCAACAGCCGGGCAGAGACGACCTGGAAGATTTTCGATGCCATCGGCAGCGGCCGGCCCGGCGAGGCGCTGGCCATCCTCGACCGCCTGTTCGATCAGGGCGAAGACCCGCTGCGCATCCTGGGCGCCTTCAGTGTGCAGCTGCGCCGGCTGGCCCAGGCGGCCCGGCTGGCCCAGGAGGGGCTGGCGCTGGCCGACGCCCTCGACCGGGTCGGCGTCCCGCCCTTTGCCCAGAAGGGGTGCGAGCAGCAGCTCCGCCACCTGGGCCGCCGCCGGGCAAACCGCTTGTTCGAGTGGCTGCTGGAAACCGACCTGGGACTGAAAGGCTCCAGCACGCTGCCGCCGCGCACCCTGCTGGAGCGGCTCATCGTGCAACTGGCGCGGAAGAACTGACAACCGGATGACACGCGACCGCACTCCCCGTTCCCCACCGCTCCTCCTTTTCACGATGGGAGATGTCGCCGGCATTGGGCCGGAAGTGATCGCCCGAGCCTGGCCGCAGCTCGTTGCCGTCTGTCGGCCGGTCGTCGTCGGCGAGAGCGGCTGGCTGAGGCGGGCCCTGGACCTGGTTGGCTCGGCGGCGCGTGTCGTCCCGGTCGAGTCGCCCGCGGAGGCGGAGCCGACGGCCGAGGCGGTCCCCTGCTTACCGGCCACCGGCCAGGACCTGAGCCGGGTGGAGCCGGGGCGGGTCAGCGCGGCGGCGGGACGGGCGGCGTATGACTTCCTCTGCCAGGCCATCGACCGGACGTTGGCCGGGGAGGCGGACGGCATCGTCACCGCCCCGCTGCACAAGGAGGGACTGCGGGCCGCGGGACTCCCCTATCCGGGTCACACCGAGATCCTGGCCGAGCGCACCGGGACCAGGCACTTCGCCATGCTCCTTTACTGCGACGGCCTGGCGGTCGCCCATGTCACCCTGCACCTGGCCCTGCGTGAGGTCTTCCGCCACCTGTCGGCCGAGGCGATCCGCGACAAGGTGCGGCTGCTCGACGAGGTGCTGCGGCGGCTGCTAGGCCGACGGCCGCGCCTCGGAGTGGCTGCCCTCAACCCGCACGCCAGCGACGGCGGACTGTTCGGCGACGAGGAGGCCACGATCATCGCCCCGGCGGTAGCGGCAGCCCGGGCCGAGGGATTTGATGTCACCGGTCCCTGGCCCAGCGACACCCTCTTTGTGCGGGCGCGAGACGGCGAGTTTGACGGCGTCGTGGCCATGTACCACGACCAGGGGCACATCGCCCTAAAGTTGCTGGGGGGCAGGCGAGCGGTCAACATCAGCGCCGGGCTGCCGCTGGTGCGGACCAGCGTGGCCCACGGCACCGCCTACGACATCGCCGGCCGTGGGGTGGCCGATGCCGCCGGCATGGTCGAGGCGGCCCGGGTGGCGGCGCGGCTGCTAGTCCGTAGTCCGTAGCAAGACCGTTCGCCTCGGTGGGCGAGCGGCCCGCGTGAACGGGGCGGTGGGCGAGCGGCCCGCGTGAACGGACCGGTGGGCGAGCGGCCCGCGTCAGCGGGCCGGTGGGCATGGCCCAACTCGCCTCGGCGTTGCGCTACGGACCACCAACTACGGACTACCGAGCTCGGCTTGACACCTGGGCCGGAATATGTCACAAGCCCTGCTCACCCGGGTCGGGACGGACTCCCTGTCTGCCCCGGCCGCGCGCCGGCCGACGGGCCGGCGGTCTCCTTGGTGGGTCGCCGCGATGGCCATCAATCCGGCTGGGACAACCCGGTTTCGCCCAGCCACCTACCGGCCGCCGGGCCGGCTGTGGCAGGTGCCGGTTTTCTTCCTCGGACTTTTGGCGGTGACGGTCGTCTGCCTGGCCCGGCCGCCCTGGAGACCGATCGAGGCCCACCGGGCCGAACGCGACCTGGATGCCCTGCGCCAGCTGCTGGACCAGGAAGCCCTTGACCGGGACCAGCTCCTTGAGGCGATCCAACGCCTCGAACGGCACCTGGAGCGTATCCCTCATCGGGCGGCCGAGGTCCACTTCCTTTTGGGAAGTTTGCACCTGCGCCTGGCCGAGCGCGGCTCGCCCGGTGAGTCGATCGAACCGGCCCGGCGGGCCCGTCGTCACCTGGAAGAAGCGCAGGCTCTCGGCGTGCCCGAGACCGACCGCCCTCGTCTGACCTACCGGCTGGGCAAGGCGCTGTACCTGACCCACGCCGACCTGCAAACAGTGATCGACCATCTGGCACGCTCGGTGGAGAAAGGGGCCGACGATCCGTTCGAGGGATACGGCCTGCTGGCCCAGGCCTACCTGCGTTTGCCGCGGCCCGACCTGGAGGGCGCCCTCCGGGCCACCGAGAAACAGCTCCAGCTTCCTATTGTCAGTGATGACCTCCTCGCCCCGGTGCGACTGTTGCGCGGCGAGTTGCTGCTGCGCTTGCAACGGCCCGACGAGGCCCGCCAGGTGCTGGCCAATATCGGCGCCCATGCCCCGGCCGAGCTGCGGGCCCAGGCGCGTTTCCTGCGAGCCCGTAGCTTCCAGGAAGAGCAGCGCTGGGACGAGGCGGCCGGGCTGTGGAAGGAGGTCGTGGCCGACCGCCGCCAGGTCCCGCGCGAGTTGGGATGGGCTTTGTACTACCTGGGGGTCTGCTGCCGGCAGTTGGATCAACCCGAGGACGCGGCCCGCGCCTGGGCCGAATGCGCCGGTCGGGCCGACGGCGGCGACGAGGCAGTGGCGGCGGCCCTGGGGCTGGCCGAGCTGCGCCTGGCGGAGAACTCGCCCGCCGCCCTGGAGGCATTCGAGCGGGCGCTGCGCGACATCAAGGGGCCGGCCGACTGGCGCAACCCGCTGGTGGACCTGGACCAGGCCCGGACCCTGTTCGAGCGCGGCTGTGCCGCCTACCGCGAGGCCGGCGACTTCGAGCGCTCGATGCAGCTGGCCCGCATCTATGAGAAAATCGCCCCGCCGGGAGTTGCCGCCCTGCTCCGCGCCCAGGCCGCCGACGCCGGGGCCGCTGCCCGAGCGGGCGAGGAGGCCCAGGCCCTTCTCGGTCAGGCCGGCGCGGCCTATGAAGAATCGGCCGAGCAGGCTGCCACGGCGGCCGACCGACGGGAACGGCTCTGGCTCAGCGCCGACCGCTATCGCCGGGGCGGCGACCTCCGCCGGGCTGCCGCGGTGCTGGAACAGTTCCTCCCGACCGAGGAGGACCCCGGACGGTTGGGCGAGGGCTATTTCTGGCTGGCCGAGGCCCATCGCGCATTGGACAATCCTGTCGCCGCCCGGGAAGCGTATCTGCTGTGCATGCGCTACCAGACCCCCTTCGCCTACCGGGCCCGCTATCAGGTGGCCCTGATGGAAATGGCCAACGGCGACATTGACAATGCGGTGTCCATGCTGGGGCAGATCCTCCATCAGCTTTCCCAGGAAGGGAACCCCGGACCGGAAGAAGAGCCGCGCCAGGGATCGGCCCGGCGCGAAGCGGAAGAGAAGTCGCTTTACCTGCTGGGCAGTTTGCTCTTCCAGCAGCGGCAGTACTTGCTGGCGGCTGCACGCCTGGAGCAGGCGCTGCATACCTACCCCGACAGCCCGCAGGCAGTGCGGGGCCGTTTCCTCCTCGCCGAGTGCCACCGCCACCTGGCCGCCCACCAGGGAGATCATCTCAAGCACCAGCAGCCCGGCAGCACCCACGAGGCCCAGAAACACTTCGAGAAGGAATACCACAAACGGCTGAGTTGGGCGGCTCAGGAGTATCAGCAGCTGATCGACACCCTGGCCCGGCGGCCGCCGCAGAGCCTGACGGCCGAGGAGCAAGGCTATCTGCGGCAGGCCCTCTTCGGCATTGCCGAGGCGCGCTTCAACCTCGGCGACTACGACGGGGCCCTGAACGCCTACGAACAACTGGCCGCCCGCTACCCGCGCCGGGTCGATGAGGTGTACGCCCTGGCCAAGGTCTTCGCCTGCCGCCATGCGAAGCGGGCCGTCGCGCTGCAACGAGGTGATCAGGACGGTGCCCGGCACGAGGAGGAACAGGCCCGTGCCGCCTTGAACCGCTTTCGCGCCGCCCTGCAAGCGCTGGACGACAAGGCCTTCGAAGGCGAGGACTGGACACGCCAGGACTGGGAGCGATGGCTGGCGACCGTCGGTAGTCCGTAGTCCGTAGTCCGTAGTCCGTAGTCCGTAGCAAGACCGTTCGCCTCGGTGGGCGAGCGGCCCGCGTCAGCGGGCCGGTCCTCGCGAGGTGGGCGAGCAGCCGGCGTTAGCGGGCCGGTCCTCGCGAGGTGGGCGAGCGGCCCGCGTTAGCTGGCCGGTCCTCGCGAGGTGGGCGAGCGGCCGGCGTGAGCCGGCCGGTCCTCGCGAGGTGGGCGAGCGGCCCGCGTTAGCGGGCCGGTCCTAGCAACTCGCCTCGGCTGACGGCTACCGACTACCGAATACAGACTAAGGGGAATGGTGAGAGGGGGGAAAGACACGATCCCCCTCACCCCTGACCCCTCTCCCCCGAAACGGGGGCGAGGGGAGGCGCTTCTTCTTCTCCCTCTCCCCCC
>DATLYH010000001.1:0-19703 GCA_035575035.1 Gemmataceae bacterium | reverse complement strand
GCGCCCAGCAGGCGCTCGGCGGCCGACTTCAGGCGGTCGCGGAACGCCTCGGGCTCGGGGCCGAGCAGGGCGGCGACGGCGCCCTGGACGTCCTGCCACAGCTCCTGGGTGGGGACCAGGTTCTCGTGGTCCATCGCCTCGAATAGTGTTTCCACCACCACGTAGCCGAAGCCGATGCCGAAGAAGGGGGCCACTCGGTCCGCCTCCAGGTCAAAGAGGCGGGCCGTCTCTTCCACCGCCTCGCCACGGGCCAGCAGGGCTTCCTTCAGGCCGGCCAGGGTCAGGTCACGGTCAGCGTTGACGTGGAAGGCGATGGCGCCGGCGTCGCGGACCCGCTGCTCCCAGTCGTCGGGCAGGAACAGAGGCGGGCTGTCGGGCACGGCGTAGATGTGCTCGGGGCTGGGTTGCTCGTGGTCGTAGGGGGAGCCGACGCGCGGCGGGCCGCCGGCCAGGCGCACCACCGCCGGATGCCACAGCGCACTGTAGCCGTTGCACCAGGTGGCGATGTCGTCGTTGGCGATCATCAGCGAGTCTTTCGCCGGCAAGCGATAGGGGCTGAGGAGGATAAGTTCGCGTGGGTTCATAGGGGCCCTGAGCTACTGCCTGAAAGTAACCGCCGATATAATAGATCATCCTCAGCCCCACACCAAAGGGAGATCAATCCGTGGCCCGGAAGCACCAGCGCCACTCACTACCTCATCTGTCGCTGGCCGATGTCAAGGCCCGGGCCGAGTGGGCCGCCCGCGAGGGCCGTTTTCAGCAGGCGCTGGAGCTGGCCAAGCAGATTTACAAAGTGCTGCCGAGCCCCGAGAACCAGCAGCTGCTCCGCAATGCTTACCTGGGGCGGGCCCGGCAGCTCCGCGAGCAGGGCTGCCAGCGCGACGCCGTCACCATGCTGCAAGGGGCCCTCCAGCTGGGCGATGCCGACCCGGCCTGGCTCGAACAGCTGGCCGAGGAACTGGCCGTTTGCGGTGAGGTTCGCCTGGCCCTGGAGACGCTGCGGCGCGTGTCCGAGTCGCCGGCCACCGGTCGGGTGCTAGGCCGCGCTGCCGACGCCGCCGTGCGCCAAGCCCCGGCCGGCCGCCAGCTGCTGCCCGAGATGCTCCATGCCGACTATGACCGGATCATGCAGGCATGGGCGCACCTGGAAGCGGGGCAAGACGACCAGGTCCGCGCGGTGCTCCAGGGCATCGGCCTGCGCTCCCCTTTTGCCGAGTGGAAGCTGCTGCTCCGTGGTTTTCTGGCCTACTATCACCACGATGACGTTCGCGCCCTGGAGAATTGGCAGCGCCTCGACCCGGAGCGATTGCCGGCCCGGCTGGCCGCGCCGTTCCGCTTCCGCATCGACCCCGCCTACCGGGTGGCCCAGCAGCCGGCCGCCCAGGTCGCACTGCAAAAGCAGGCCGACCAGCTGCAAGGCTCGCCGTTGCTCCAGCTGCTCCGCGCCATCCAGGCGGTGCTGGCCCGAGATGGCTCGCTCGACCAGGCATTCCGCCTTGCCGGCAATGTGCTGCCCCTGTTGCGAGCGGAGGCCCCGCACCTGGTGCCGCGGCTGGCCGCTTGCTTCTACTGGGCGATGATCACCGTTGGCGGACCTGACGACGTGCCCCGCTATCAGCGCATCTTCGGCGCCCCGGCCGACGATCCGCATTTCTATCGCCTCAATGCCCTGGCCTACGAGCGGGCCCAGGAGGCCGCGGAGGCCCACAAGTACTGGCAGAAGTTCGAGCGGGATGTGGCGGCCAACCCGTCGGTCTGGCCCGGTGGGCAAGCTGACCGCGCCCGGGCGCTGATCTGGTGCCACATGGGGCACAACGCTGCCCGCGTCCCCGACGAGGAGCAGATGAAGTTACTCCCGCCGTTCTTGCGCCACCACCCCGGCCGGCCGCGGCCACTGAGCCCGTCGGCTGAGCAATGCTTCCGCAAGAGCCTGGAGCTGGCTCCCGACCAACTCGAGCCCCACGAGGCGCTGTTCCGGCATTACCTGGCCGCCCGGAAGGAGGCCAAGGCGATCAAGGCGGGACACGACCTGTTGGCTCGTTTCCCCGACCATGTGCCGACGCTGGAGGCGATGGGCGGGCTGCTGTCGAAGGAGGGGAAGTATGCCGAGGCACTGGCGCTGTTCCAGCGGGCCTTGCAGGGCAACCCGCTTGACCGCCGGCTGCGCGGCCGCGTCGGCACGGCCCACCTGCTCCTGGCCCGCGCCCACGCCGAGGCCGGTCGGTTCGACCAGGCCCGGGCCGAGTACCAGGCGGCGCTGGCCTTCCCCGACGGCAATAGCGCCTCAGTGCTCTGCAAGTGGGCCGCCTGCGAGTTCAAGGCCGGCGACACGGCGCGCGGCGAGGAGTTGCTCGGACAGGCGTTGGCCGAGTCGGGAAGCCGGCTGGCCGTCGCCCACAGCATGCTCATCGAGGCCATCCGGCTGAAGCTGCCTGGCCCGTTCAAGACCCGCTTCAACCAGGAATTCAACGCGGCGCTGGCCGAGCCGCCGACCGCCGCGGCCGCCGTCGCCGTCGCCGACACGGTGGCGGCCCATCAGCTGGGCGGCGTCACCTACCGTGGCCAGAAGACGCATGACAAGAAGGTGACGGCCTACCTTGACCGGGCCCGCCAGGCCGAGTTCAGCGAGGACCAGCTGGAGCGGCTCGGCGCCGCGTTGCTGGCCATCCGGGCCGTCAAGCTACTGCGGGCGTACTGCCAGCTGGGCGCCCGGAAGTTCCGCCACAACCCGCAGTTCCCCTTCCTGGAGGCAGAGAGCTATTTCGTGCTGGGCCCAAGCCGCTGCCCCTCGTGGAAGGTGCTGCCGCTTTTGGACAAGGCCCAGCGCCTGGCCGAGGCGCTGCCCCTCGACGAAAAGCAGCAGGCCCTGCTGCGCGACATCCAGCAGCGCCGCGACATGATCGGCCTCTTGAGTCCGTTGAGCCTGGGCATGTTCCGCGACATGTTCGAGCAGATGTTCGACGGCGACTACGATGATGAGGATGACTACGATGACGAGGGCGATTATTGATTCTTACTCCCCTCTCCCGAAGGCGGAGGGAGAAGCAAGAGAGGACCGTCCGTCATGACCGACCCTTATGCCGTGCTGGGACTGCCGCCGGACAGCGACGACGAGGCCATCCGCCGCCGCTACCTGGAGCTGGTCCGGCAGTTTTCGCCGGAGCACCACCCCGAGAAGTTCGCCGCCATACGCCGGGCGTATGACAGCCTGCGCGACCTGAACACCCGCCTGCGCTATCGCCTGTTCGAGGCCGGCAAGCACGAGAGCGTGGACGCCATCATCGAGGAGATCACATGTCGGAGCACCCGCCGCCGGGTGTCGCTGAAGACGCTTCTGTCGGTCGTCCGGAAGCCCTGACGCCGGAGGCCATCGAGGGGATCCTCGCCGAGTTCCGCTCCTGGCTGGAAGAGGTGGCCCGCTCGGCCGCTGAGAGACCGGCCCCACCCGTCCGTGATGAGGACCTGGAGCCGATCGATCTCTACACACTGCTGAGCCAGCTGACCGCCCTGCGCCACGAGGTCCATCTGCAAACACGCGCGGTCCGGGCTCAGCAGGAGCAGAACGCCGAGACGTTGCGGCAACTCGGCTCGGCCCTGGAGGCGCTGCGAACGGCGAAAACCGGCGAACAGCGGGGTGGTGAGGCGGCCGAGGAGTTGCTACGTCCCTTGCTCAAAAGCCTCGTTGACCTGTACGATTCCCTCTCCCTGGCGGCGCGGGAGGTACGGCGGGTCAAGGAGGCGGTGCCGTCGGCCGAACCACCCACTGATGAACCCACTGACCGCAGGCAGACCGTGCTGGACCTGGTGCGCGAATGGGAGCAGACCTATGCCGCGGCCCAGAAACGGCCGGCGGGGCTGCTGGCCCGCTGGTTCGGCGCTGGCCGCGCGGAGCGGGAGGCGCTGGCCGCAGGCGCGAAGGTGATTGCCACCCTGCGCGAGGCACTTGTCGGCCAGACACCGGCCGAGGAAACGGACGAGGTCCGGCGTGTGCAGCGGCTGCTCGATTCGGTTTTGACCGGCTATACAATGAGCTTGCAGCGGGTGGAGCGGGCGCTGCGGCAGCACGACCTGGAGCCCATCGAAACAGTCGGCCGACCGTTCGATCCCGAGCGGATGGAAGCAATGGATGCGGTGGCCGACAGCGGCCGGCCCCCCGGGGAAGTGGTGGAGGAGGTGCGCCGCGGCTACCTGTGGCGCGGCCGAGTGTTCCGCTACGCCCTGGTGCGCGTGGCCAAGTCATAGAGGCTAAGCCGCAAGCGGCTTGAAGGGGGGCAATCCCATGCCTTCAAATACACCGTCTGCTGACCCCATCGTTGGGATCGACCTGGGGACCACCAACAGTGAGATCGCGATCATCCGCGACGGGCAGCCCTACGTTTTCGCCGAGGATGGCGACCCGATCCTCCCCTCCTTTGTCGGCCTGTCGGAGGATGGCCGGCTGCTCGTCGGCAAGGCGGCACGCAACCAGTGGGTGATCGCCCCCGAGCGGACGATCAAGTCGATCAAGCGCAAGATGGGGCAGGACGTCAAGGTTCGGCTCGGCAACCAGGAGTACCGGCCGCAGGAGATCTCCGCCATGATCCTGCGCACCCTGCGCGACCGGGCCGCGCGCGAGCTGGGCGTGCCGATCAAGCGGGCGGTGATCACGGTGCCGGCCTACTTCAACGACGCCCAGCGCCAGGTAACCCGCGAGGCAGGGGAACTGGCCGGCCTGGAGGTGGTCCGCATCCTCAACGAGCCGACCGCCGCCTCGCTCACCTATGACCCCAGCCATCGCGAGCTGCGGCGCCTCCTCGTCTATGACCTGGGCGGTGGCACCTTCGACGTCTCCATCGTCCAAGCCCAGGAAAGCGTCGTCGAGGTGCTGGCCAGCCACGGCGATACCCAGCTCGGCGGTGACGATTTTGACGACCTGCTGCTCAAGCATGTCTGCGACCGCTTCCAGGAAGAACACGGCATCGACCTGCGGGCCGATCGGATCGCCAAGGCCCGGCTCCTCCGGGCCGTCGAGGCCGCCAAATGCCATCTCTCCTACCACCCCTTCGCCCGCATCGAGGAGGAGTTCATTGCCGAGAAGAACGGCGTCGCCCTCCACCTCAACCTGGAGATCAGCCGCCAGGAGTACGAGCGAATGATCCGGCCACTGTTGGACCGCACCATGGACTGCATGCGGCGGGCGCTGGAAGATGCGCACCTGACCCCCTCACAGATCGACAAGGTAGTGCTGGTCGGCGGCGCCACCCGAACGCCGCTGGTTACACAATTACTGGAAGAGCGCCTGGGACAGCCGGCTCATCAGGAGGTCAACCCCGATCTGTGTGTGGCGATGGGCGCTGCCATTCAGGCGGCCATTATCGCCGGCACCGAGGTTGGCGCCGTTTTAGTGGACATCACTCCCCACTCGCTGGGCATCAAATGTCTCGACGAGGTCCACGGCTTCCCGTTTGAATATCGCTTCGCCCCGATCATCAAGCGCGGCACTCCCCTGCCGGCCTCGCGCAGTGAAGTGTTCCACACGGTCCATGATCGCCAGACCGAGGTGGACATCGACGTTTACCAGGGGGAAAGCGATGATGTCCGCCGTAATCATCGGGTTGGCCGATTCCTGATCCAGGGGCTGGCCCCGGTGCCGGCCGGCAACCAGATCGTCGTTCAGCTCGATTTGAACCTCGACGGCATGCTGAAGGTGTCGGCCCGGGAGAAGGCGACCGGCTTGCAGAAGCAGATCACCATCGACAACGCCCTGGCCCGCTTCGAGCGCGAGGAGCGCGAGATTGCCCGGGAGCGACTGGAGCGGCTGTGGGAGGAATGGGACCAGGACATCCCCGAAGACCGCGAAGACCTGGAAGATCTGGAGAACGAATCCGAGCCGGTCGAGGTGCCGAGCCTGGTGCCCGGCCCGCGTGAGGGCCAGCGCGAGGCGGTGCAGGCGCGGGCGCTGTTGGAGAAGGCCGAGCGTCTGCTAGACCGGGTCGCTCCCGAGGACCGCAGCGAGGTCGAGCGCCAGATGGAGAAGGTGCGGATCGCCCTGACGGACCGCAAGTGGGACCAGGTCACCCAGGCCTGCAACGAGCTGGCCGACATCCTGTTCTACCTGGAAGATGTCTGAGCCGATGCGCTGTCCGGTTTGCAAGGCTGAGAACGACGCGGGGCCGCAGTGCCGCCGCTGCCGGGCCGACCTGGCGCTGCTGTTCGCGCTGGAGGAGCAGCGTCGGCGGGCGCTGGCGGAAGCCTACCGGCACCTAGCTAGGAGCCGACTTCGGCAGGCGCTGGCGCTAGCCGAAGGGGCGGACACGTTACGGCGCGACGTGGAGTCACAGCGGCTGCTGGCCATGATCCATCTGCTTCACCGCGATTTCGCGCGGGCGTGGCAAGCTTACGCCTTCGCACTTTCTGTGAATCGTGACAGCACGCACCCTGTTTAGAAGTGGTTTTGCTCGACCCTTGTTCCTTGTCATTTAACCGCCTTCTGCTTCAGCGCCTTTGCCATGTCCCACAGCTTTACCGTACCGTCTTTGCTCCCCGAGGCCAACGTCTTGCCGTCCGGCGCGAACGCCACGGAGAGAACGGGGCCCGCGTGCCCTGCGAGGGTAGCCAGTGCCTTGCCGGTGGGAACCTCCCACAGCTTGATAGTCGCATCCTGACTCCCCGTAGCCAAGACCTTTCCGTCCGGCGCGAACGCCAGAGATTCGATATGATCAGCGTGTCCCTGAAAGGTGGCTAGTTCCTTGCCCGTCGCCACGTCCCACAGGGTCACGTAGCTGCCCAGGTATTTCCCCGCCTCGGACTTGCCTTCGCCCGCGGCCAGGATCTTGCCATCCGGCGACAGCGCCAGGGTCGTGACCGCCCCATGGTCTCGTCTCTGGAAGAAAGCCTGTTTCTTACCCGTGGCTGCCTCGTAGAAAGTGACCTTGGCTCCATCCGTGACCGCCAGGGTCTTCCCCTCGGACAGAAACGCCGCCGAAGGACTGGCGGTAGAGATTTGGAACGTGCGGAGCTCCTTATCCACGCCAGTGTCCCACAGGATTACGGTACCCAGGAACGGGGTGTCTGCAGTTAGTCCACTGACCCCCGCGGCCAGAACCTTGCCGCCGGGTGCGAACGTCACCGAGCAGACCGACCGGAAAGCGTAACGGATCAGAGGAACCTGGAAAATGGCACGTTCTGTGCCGGTGCCCGTTTCCCACAACTTCACGGTCCCCGCGTCCGAGTTCTCCGGCCGAACGGGCTTGCTGGCGGCCGTTCCCGAGGCCAGCGCCGTGCCGTCCGGCGCGAAGGCCACGGCCAGGACAGGGCCGCGCTCCCATAGGGTCATCTGCTCCCTCCCCGTTGCCGGGTCCCAGAGCTTCACCGTCCGGTCGCTGCTTCCGGAGGCGAGCGTCCGCCCGTCCGGCGCGAACGCCACGGAATTAACAGCGGCGTCGTGCCCGCGCAAGGTGATTCGCTCCTCAGGGGCCGGCCCCGGCTCCGTTGGTATGACAGGACTGCCCCAATTCATAACCGTCCCAACCACCCCTGCGACCAGCAGCGCTCCGAGGCTGACAACCAAGAAGCCCATCAGAAAACGCCGCTTGGTGGCGGAACTTTTGAGGTCAGGGTCAAGAGATTTAGGGTACATGATCTTGCTCCGAGAAAGTTTGCACGCAGGTCCTGATACACAACCGGCACGAGATCCCCTTGACTTGCTAGATCCACCACCGCATCCGGCCCCAAAGCAGGACCAAGGTGCCTCCAAAGAACAGAATCACGGCGCTTAGTTCAGGCGCCGAAACCAAGACCGGATCGGTGAAGCCCCAGTAGACACTTTGGTTGGAGATGTTCAAGACCCTCGCCGGCTCATCCCAGGTCGCAATGAATGTGTTTGCCCCTCAAATCGTACTGTCATTGTAAGGACGGAAAGGTCTGTCCACAAAATCTGTCGCGTCCGCCGCGACGAGAGCGTCGAAGTCATAAAAAGGATAACCTTGAGGGGCATCGGGATGAACGTCCAAGTACCAGGAAACGCCGGCTTGTGGCCCTGGAGCGCCGAGGGGATAGTTGGTTCCGATGAGTTGGAGCCAATGCACAACCCCAGCGCCACTCGGATCTGCCCCTTGGGGCAGATAATGCAGCCCGATAACGGCACCACCGGCGCCTGGAACTTCAACATCCCCAAGCTGGAACGCGCCTTGATTTACATACCTGTATTGACCGTACCAGGGTGAGTACGCGGGGTCCGCCCCGGTTGGGTTGCCGTTCGGCGTGAGGAGGTCGGCCCTGGCTAGGGAACTTAGCCCGGCACCGGCCACCAAGAGTGACAAGGACAGTCCCAGGATTTTCGAGAGCGACGCGGCTCACCTTTCCAGGTTCGTGTCCTGGTTGTTCCCAACACTGGGGCAGAACCTGAAGCAATAGCAATCAATCTCTGCATCCCAGCTTTTCGGACAAAAGTGTATCCCCACCGCACGCCAGTCGCAAGCATTTTCTGTCCGGGTTGGGCTTGAACTCCAGCACCGTGGTGCCTCTGCCCGTCTGGTGAGCCCGCCTGCCTCCTGCTATAAGAAGGTTGGGGAAGAACGGGTCGGTTGAGAGTTCCTGACCATGCCGCCAACCGCTGACGCCGCCGAAACCATCCTGATCGTGGACGATGAGGAGCCGGTCCGGAAGACGTTCCGCGAATGGTTGGAGAGCGCCCATCTGGGCTGCCGTATCCTTACCGCGGCCGATGCCGAGGCTGCCCTGGTCCAAGCCAACCAGCACACCATCGACCTGGCCATCCTCGACTGGAACCTCGGCGCCGGTAACGATGGCCTGCACCTGCTCGAAGACCTTTACCTGTTCAATCCCGATGTGGTCGCGATCATGATCACCGGTTACGCCCACCAGGCAACGCCGCTCGATGCCATGCGCATGGGGGTCCGCGACTACTTCGACAAGAACCAGGACCTCAACCGCGAGACGTTCCTCCGGGCAGTCACGCGGCAGTTGGACCGCATCCGCCCCGCCAAGCGCGAGCGCCGGCTGCACCAGAGCCTGGTCGCCTTCCGTGAGGCGGTGGAGAAGGTCTTGCCGCTGGTCCAGTCGGCGGCGGCATTGAACGACCCGGTCTCGCTGCCCGAGGCGATCGGCAGCCTGTTCCGCTTCCTGATGCGAACTACCGGGGCCCGCGACGGCGTACTGTTGGTCCGTAGTTACGATGCCGACCGCCAGCCCGCCGAGGTCTGCCGAGCTTACGATGCCGCCGGCAACCTGTTGAACGTGGAGTTGGTGCCGTTTGCCCGCTCGCTGGCCGGCACCGTTGTCAGCTTGCAGGAGCCCTTCGCCCTGGGACGGCTTCAACAGGAAACGGCCAACGTGGAGCTACAGCCGTTCGAGCGCGACCGGCAGTCACTGCTGGCGGCACCACTGGCGGTGGCCCCCGGTCTGCACGTGGTGCTGGAGTTGTTCGATAAGCAGCCCCCCTCACCCCCTACCCCTCTCCCCCTAGAGGGGGCGAGGGACGAAAGTATTCCTCCGCCGCAGGAGGAGAGGGACGAAAACATTCCTCCCCCACTGTGGGGGGAGAGGGGTGAAAGTATTCCTCCCCTCGCCCCCGAAGGGGGGGAGAGGGGTAGGGATGAGGGGGGCTTTACCGAGGACGACCGCCGGCTGGTGGCAGCGGCGGCGGAGTTCGGCGCCGAGATGCTGCGTCAGGAACTGGCCGGCCGGCAGACGCACCGCGTTCTGTTGGATGCGGTTGCCGCCGCGCTGGGGGCCAGTGATTCCGTGGCGGCGTCGTTGCGCGGCAGCGCCGCGCGGCGGATGGAGGAGCCGCCTCCTGCTGCCGTCATGGACCAGCTGCGCGAGGGACTCCGTGCCCAGCCTGGGGCACCGGTGGCCGCCGAGGATGCCCTGCGGCTGGCGGAGGCCGTGCGGGTGTTGGCGCTGCGGCACGGCCCGGCCGCAGTCCGGCATTGCATTGGCCTTGTGGAGAGTCTGCGCGGCCTGCTCGACGAAATCTCGGGCGCCGGGGAGGCCCGGCCGTGAGCGATACGCCGCCTGACAGCCGGCGCGACGTCTTCGAGGAGGTTTTCGCGCTGTTGACGCCCGAGCGCCTGCTGCATGACCCACGCGCCACCGGCGAAGGCATTCCTGTTTGTGTCATTGACAGTGGTGTGGAGCGGGCGCTGTTGGAAGAAAAGTTCCGCCGCCAGGGGCAACCGATCCACCCGATCGAGGGAGCCATCTTCACCGCTGACCGCCCCGAGCCGCTCCCCTATGACGGCCACCAGAGTACCCCGCACGGCACGACGGTCGCCGACATCATCCTTACCCTGGCCCCGCGCGTCCGGCTCTACTCGGCCGACGTCTTCGGGCCGCAGGGGAGCTGTGAGGTCGAGGTAGTCATCCGCGCCCTGCGTTGGGCCATTGAGGTCTGGAAGTGCAAGGTGATCAACCTGTCGCTGGGAGTGCCAGAGCACCGGTTGCAGCAGGTCCACCGCCGTTTCCAGCTGTTGCGGGCGATCGAGGAGGCCTACTTCAAGGACGTGCTCGTCTTTGCGGCGGCTCACAACGAGCACCCGCTGACACGTAGCTACCCAGCGGTGTTCGCCCCGCCGCTGATCTCGGTGGACAAGCACCTCTTCGCCGATCCGCTACAGTTCGCGTATCAACTGCGCGAGCAGGTTGAGTTTGTGGCGCACGGGCGGGGTTACCTGGGACCGTTCGCCAGTGAGCCGGCCACCAGCTGGGCAGCGCCGCACCTGGCCGGCATCGCCGCCCGCATCCTGTCGCTGCGGCCCAATCTGAAACCTTTCGAGATCAAGACAATCCTATACTGGATGGTGTCGGGGAGGAAATGAGAGAGACCGCGATGTCGCTTGCGGCTGAGACACGCTAAGCCGCAAGTGGCGGATGATCCGCGCGCCAGTCTACGTCTGAATCCCCAGCTCGGCGATCTTGCGGTACAGTGAGCTTAGCCCCATGTTCAGCCGCCGTGCTGCCTCGCGCTTGTCCGGCGTCTGCCGCAGAATGCGCTCGATGTGCTGCTTCTCGAAGCGCCGGACCGCCTCGTCCAGCCGGTCCACCAACGCCGGGTCGCCCTCGGCCGGCGCCAGGTCGGGGGGGAGGTCGGCCGGCGTCACCAGCGGCCCCTCACCCAGGATCACTGCCCGTTGCAGCGCGTTGTCCAGCTCGCGCACGTTCCCTTTCCAGCGGCAGGCCAGCAGCAGTTGCATCGTCTCGTGCGTCACGCCGGTGATGCGCTTGCCCAGTGCCCGCGCGTGCCGGGCCAGTAGATGCTCGACCAACTCGGGGATGTCCTCTCGCCGCTCGCGCAATGGCGGAATAGTGATGGTCACCACATTGAGGCGGTAATAAAGGTCCTCGCGGAACCGGCCCTGCTCGACCTCGCGGGCCAGGTCCTTGTTGGTCGCCGCCAGCACCCGTGCTTCCACCCGGACCGGCTCGTTGGCGCCGACCGGCAGGACTTCCTTCTGCTCGATCGCCCGCAGCAGTTTGGCCTGCGTGGCCAGCGGCAGTTCGCCGATTTCATCAAGGAAGACGGTGCCGGCGCCGGCGTGGACGAAGACGCCCGCCTGGTCGCGGTCGGCCCCCGTGAAGGCCCCCTTGCGATGGCCGAAGAGTTGGTTTTCCAGCAGATCGGGCGGAATGGCAGCGCAGTTGACCGGCAGGAAGCGGCCCTCCGGGTTGGGGCCCTGCCGGTGGATGGCGCGGGCGATCAGCTCCTTGCCGGTGCCACTCTCACCGACCAGCAGCACTGTCGAGGGAGTCGGCGCCACCTTGCGGACCATCTCCAGCACCCGGCGCATGGCCGGACTGCGGCCAACGATCCGGTCATCCTCGGCGGCGCGGTTCAACTCGCGCCGCAGCCACTGGTTCTCGCGGAATAGCTCACGGTAAGCCAGCAGCCGGCGGATCTTGTTGAGCACCTCGTCGAGCAGGAGCGGCTTCATCAGGTAGTCGTGGGCCCCCTTCTGGAACGCCTGGACGGCGCTCTCGACGGTGGCATAAGCGGTGATCAGGAGCACGGAGGTCGTGGGGCTGATTTGGAGCAGGCGCTCGAGC
Source organism: Gemmataceae bacterium (assembly GCA_035575035.1). Lineage (GTDB taxonomy): Bacteria > Planctomycetota > Planctomycetia > Gemmatales > Gemmataceae > DATLYH01. The sequence goes on along the minus strand of DATLYH010000001.1, from coordinate 7,658 downwards.
AGCTCGATGCCGTCGATGCCGGGTAGCTGCACGTCGCACAGGGCCACGTCGAAAGGGCGTTCGGCCGCCAGGGCCAAGGCTTCCTCGCCGTTGGCGCAGGGGAAGACGGCGAACCCTTCCTGGCCCAGGTACTCCGCCAGCGTGTCGCGGATCAGCGGCTCGTCGTCAACGATAAGGATATTGGCGATCCTGGCTCGTGCGGCCATGTCACAGGACCCGGCCTCAAATTACTGCAAAAGGCCAATTAGCAGTTGAAGAAACGACCATCACTCCTTGAGGAGGCGCTCCCAGGACCCGGCCCGGCTGGCGTTCAATTTGCAATTGGCAATTTGCAATTCATCGCCCGCCGCCGGCAGCCACACCCGGAACACCGTCCCCGCGCCGGGACGAGACTCGAAGTCGAGGGTGCCGCCGTGGTCGGCTACCAGCTTGCGCGTCACAAACAGCCCTAGCCCGGTGCCGTGCTTCTTGGTGGTGAAGTACGGCCGGAACAGCAGGCCGGTGTGCTCAGGGGCGATGCCCGGGCCATCGTCGCGCACCGTGACCTCCAACCCGTCCCCGTGCCGCCGGGCGCGGACCTCGATCCGTCCTCCCTTACTAGTCGCCTCGATGGCGTTGAGTACCAGATTGAGGAAAACTTGCACCAACTGGTCGCGCACGCCGTCCACCGGCGGCAGGTCGGCCGGCGCGTGCAACTCGATGCGGCGTTCCTTGGTCCCCTTGGCATACTTCGCAATGCTCAGCGCTTCGCCGAGGATGTCGGCCAGGGCAACCCGGCCGCGCTCGCTGCTGGCCGGTCGGCTGAAGGCGACCAGCTCGCGCAGGGTTTTCTGGATGCGCTGTAGCTGACCCTGGATCAGGTCCAGCTTCCCGCGGGTGTAGGGGTCGCAATCGCGGCGCTGGAGCATCTGTACGAGCGTGCTGATCGCCGTCAGCGGGTTGCCGACCTCGTGGGCGATACCGGCGGCCAACAGGCCGAAGGCGGCCATCTTCTCCTGATGGAGTAGGTGGGCCTGGGCCTCATGCAACTGACGTGTCCGCTCCTCGATCCGTGCTTCCAGCTCGGCTTGGTGCTCCCGCAATGCTGCGTTCAGCCGGCCGAGGTAGTCCCCCACCCGCTTGAGCACCAGGCCCATCGCGTTGCTGGCCCAGGTCACCCAACCGAGCACCACCAGCGTCAGCACCAGCGTCAGCGGCCGACGCTGTTCGAGCGGCAGGGCCAAGTAGAGCAGCAGATAGCTGGCGCAGTGCAAGCCGCAGGTCGCATAGGTGACCCAGGAGGAGTAACGGAGAGCGCAGCAGATCAGCGATAGGAAGTAGTAATAGCGGAAGGGGCTCTCCAGGCCGTCGTGGTGGTAGCAGAGCAAGCCAATGAACAGGGCCTCCAACAGGCTGATCGACAGTGGATAGCGATCTAGCAGGACCCGGCCGCGCAGGCTGTAGTAGGTGTCGGCAAGGGTGTAGGCAGCCCCCAAGGTCAGGATGGCGTTGAGGACTGCCCGGCGCTCGTCGGCCGCCGGCTCAAAGTTGACGAGCAAGTAGCCGACCAGCAGGCCGAACCAGCGAATCCGCACCGCGATGTGCTCGGCGGCTAGCTCCCACCGCGGCGGGGCAGCCGAGGGAGGTAAGAGGCCCATGGGGTCATTCGGCATTGGTCATTCGGCATTCGTCCGTAACCGTCCTCCGAGGAGGACGACAGGTAGAGTATCCCCATTTCTAATCCTATGCGATCCAAGGACAGCGGACTACGCACCCATGACGAATGAGGCGGCGGACCGACCGTGTAAGACGCCCTGGATCACATCGGCCCAAGTGCGGCCTTTCTGGAGAATGGCGCAGACAGCGGAGACCGTGTTGGCCGGAGCAATCTGGGCGAGCTGCCGCCTCTGGGTGACGAAGGCACGGTCCTGTTCCAGGTCCAAGCATTCGACCTCACCTCGGTGTTCAACCGCCAACAGCGGCATGGGTTAATCCCTGCCCAAGAACCTTGCTTCCGCAGGCGAGACGCTTACCCCATCGCCCCCTAAATCGAACGGGGTACTCAGACGAGGAAGTCGGGCTTGACTGGGGACCTAGAATCGGGCAAGAGTGGGAGCGTGTTTGGACCGGGGTGGTGGTGGACCGCATCACCATTGACACCCCCGGCCAATCTCTTTAGCATGGGCCCGACTTTGAGGAAAGTCAGTCGCTTTGGTTCGCCACTCGCTCAGAAAGGAGGCCTGGCAATTCTCCGGCTTGCCGCCGGCAGCCCGAGCCCCCACTCGGTAAGGGATTGAGAGTTGTTCGGCTGTCATTACCGTGGACCGTAATGGATACGAAAGGACCCACGCGTATGAAGTTCCCATCCGTACCCCTCTTCACTGCCTCTCTCGCCTCGCTCCTGTTGGCCTGGACCGATGCCCGGGCTGCCTTCGTCCACTGGAGCTACAACTGGTCGCGGGTCCCCGCTGACGTCGTTAGTGCGGACGCCTTCGGGACCAGTAGGATCTCACTGACGGACGAGCCGCTTGGCCGCGCCACCAACTCGTCGGACATCGTGGCTACCAACATCCGCACCTCCAGCACCGCACCACGGGCCACGCCCAACAACTTCCTCGATGCGGCCTACACCCTGACGCTGCGGCTGACCGATGACGCCTCCGGCGAGACGGGCACGCTGTCGTTCAGCGGTGTTTTTAACGGCACCCTGTCGTCGTCCAGTGCCGACATCAGCACCACCATCACCAGCCCGTTGACCCAATCGCTGACCCTGGGCGGCAACGAGTACATCGTCACCATGGACGCCTACTCGCCGCCTGGCCCTCCGGGCATCAATAACGCCGGCAGCCTTAGCGCCCACGTCGAAGTGCGGCCGGCTCAGGATTCCGGCGGCGGAGAGCCGCCTCCTCCGAATGACACCCCGGAGCCCTCGACGGTGGTGCTCTCCGGCCTGGGTCTGTCACTGTTCGGGGCGGTCGGCTGGCGACGCTGGAAAGCCCGCCGGCCTGTCCCCACCGTCGCCTAATCACGGAGCATGCCCCTTTTCGACCCTCGTTCATGACCCGACGCGCCGGGCGCCGGCGCCGGACCAGTGGCGCCGGCGCCCGGCCTTTCGCCGGCGGCGATCGTCGCCGGATCGCCCGCTCTCTCTTCGCTCTCTTCCCACTCCCCACAACCGGTAGAACGACCGCACATGAGACAGCTCAACGTCAAGTTTCTCCTCGGCCTGATCGGCGCCACCATCCTGCTGTCCGGGAGCGTCTTCCTGTTGCACCGCGGCCAGTCCGGCCGGATCGCTCGGGCCTTGCTCCGGCAAGCTGAGCGGGCCGAACAGCAGGGACGACCCGAGCAGCAGGTGAAATACCTGGCCCGCTACCTGGAGTTTGTCCCTGAGGACAACGCGGTCCGAGCCGAGCTAGGCCGCATCTTGGCCAGCCCTGAGGTGGCCGTTTCCGTCCGCGCCCGGGAGCGAGCCCTGTTCGTCCTGGAACAAGTACTTCTCCGCGAGCCGGACCGCCATGACAGCCGCCGGCTGCTGGCGCAGGTGGCCTTGCAGCTCGGCCGGCTGAAGCAGGCCCGGGAACACCTGGACGCCCTCGCCAAGCAGTTCCCTGAGGACGGCGAAGTGGCCCGGCTGCTCGGCCAGTGGCACGAGGCCCGCAACGACGAGCGCGAGAAGGACCTCGACCAGGCCGCCGCCTGGTATCGCAAGGCGATACAGTGGGCGCCGCAGCAGACTGACGGTTACGTGCGCCTGGCCTACCTGCTCCGCCGCCGGCTCGACCCGGACAAGAACGGGCCGGCCGCGCGTGAGGCTGACCAGGTAATGGACGACCTGGTGGCCCGGAATCCGCAGTCGTTCCGGGCGTACTTGGCACGTTGGCGCTACCGGCAGGAGTGTCAGACCGTCCCGATGGAGGAGGCCGCCCCGGATGTAGCCCGCGCTCTGGAACTGGCCCCCGATGAGGCCGACGTGCTCCGAGCAGCTGCGGAGGCGGCCCAGGGAAAGGGCAATCTCGACGAGGCCCGAGGCCATCTGCGCCGCGGGCTGGAGCTGCATCCGGCCGATGGCTCCCTCTATCAGGCCCTGGCCCGCCTGGAGGTGCAGGCCCACCGGCGCAAGGAAGCCATCGCCGGTCTCCGCCAGGGGATCAAGGCCGTCGCCCCGGGCCAGGCCCAGAACGATCTCCTCTGGACGCTGGCCAACTTGCTGGTCGATGAGGGAGAGCTGCCCGAGGCGGAAGGAATCATCGCCCAGTTGCGCAAGGCCCGGTTCGCCCCGGCCGGTGCCGACTTCTTGACAGCCCGCGTGCTGTTCAAGAAAGGCCGATGGGCCGAGGCAGCGCGGATTCTGGAGCGCGCCGGTCCGCTGCTGCAGACCGAGGCCGAGTTGGGCCGGCAGGCCGACCTACTCCTGGGGCAGTGCTACGAGCGGCTAGACGAGCCGGCCGGCCGGCGCCTGGCCGTCTACCAGCGCCTGGCGGCACGTGAGCCGGGTTCGGCGTCTGCCCGCCAGGCCCTGGCCGCCGCACTCCTTACCGTGGGCCGACTCGACGAGGCGCTGGAGGAATACCGCAAGCTGACGGCGCTGCCCGATGCACCGGCCGGCGCCTGGACGCAGGCCGCCCGATTGCAACTGCTCCGCAACCTGCGGCGCGAGCAGCCCAATTGGGATGAGGTCGAGAAGGCGTTGACCCAAGCGGAAGAGAAGGCTCCGGAGGACGCCGAGGTGGTGCTGCTCCGCAGCGAGGTGCTGCGGCTGAAGGGCCGGCCCGACCTGGCCCGCAAGCGGCTGGAGGAGGCCCGCGACCGCCAGCCGAAGAAGGTCGAGTGGTGGGCCGCCCTGGCGGCGCTGGCCGAACGCCAGGGACAACCTGAGGAGGCCCGCCGCCTGTTGACCGAGGCCCAGACGCACGTCGGCGACACGGTGGACCTGCGCCTGGCCTGGGCGCGGCACTGGTCCGCCCGCCGCGACGACGAGGAAGCCCGGCCGGCGCTGGCCCGCCTGGCGGAGAAACTAGAGCAATTCGAGGATGCCGATCAGGCCCGGCTGCTGTTAGGGCTGGCCGAGGCGCGCTGCCGGCTGGGCGATTTCAAGGAGGCCGAACGGCTCTGGGCCCGAGTGGCGAGCCAGCCACGCCACGCCAACGACCTGCGCATGCAGCAGCTCTGGTTCGACCTGGCCTTGCAGGCGGGGGAAGAGGAGACCCTGCGCAACGTCCTTGATACGATCCGGCGGATCGAGGAGGGACCGGGCCCGCTGTGGCACTATGGCGAGGCGCTGCGGCTGATCCGCCTGGCCCGGCAAGGCAAGAGGGAAGTGCTCGACGAGGCCCGCGCTCACCTGGAAGCGGCGGCCGCTCGCCGGCCTTCCTGGGCGGCAGTGGTCCTGGCCCGTGCCGCCGTCGAGGACCTGAAGGGCAACCTGGAGCAGGCGATTGCCCACTATCGCCGGGCCATCGAGTTGGGCGAGGACAACCCGCAAGCGACCCGGGAGTTGGTCCATCTGCTGTACCGTCGCAAACTCTTCCCGGAGGCCGAACAGGAAATCCGCCGCCTGGAGAAGCAAGCGGTGCTGACGCCGGAGTTGCAGCGGCTGGCGGCTGACATCTCCCTGCAAAATCATGATCCGGTGCGGGCCGTGCGCCTGGCCACCCAGGCGGTGTCGGCCGAGTCCCGTGACTACCGCGATTACCTGTGGCTGGGCCAGGTCCTGGCAGCCCGCGGCCAGGCCTCCGACGAGGCCGAGCAGAACCTGCGCCGCGCGACCGAATTGGGCGGCGATGTGCCTGAAACCTGGGTGGCCCTGGTGCGCTACCTGGCTTTTACCAATCAGGTAAAAGAGGCAGAGGCGGCCATCGCGCAGGCGCGGACGAAACTGCCGGCCGATCAGGCACCGTTGGCGCTGGCCCAGTGCGACGAGGCGTTGGGCCGGGCTGACCTGGCGCAGAAGCACTATCAGGAAGCCCTGGCAGCCCGACCAAAGGACATCACGGTCTTGCGGAGTGCCGCCGGTTTTTATCTCCGTGCGGGCCGGTTGGCAGAGGCCGAGCCGCTCTTACGCTCGATTGTGGAGCGCAAGGTCCAGGCATCCGACAGTGACGTGGCCTGGGCGCGACGGACGCTGGCCCAGGCGCTGGCCAACCTCGGCGACTATCGCCGCTTCCCCGAGGCGCTGGCACTGGTCGGCCTGCGCCTGGAGGATGAGACGAAACTGATCGAGGAGAGGAAGCCGGCCGAAGCGGAGGCGGCCGAGGAGCAGCGGGTGCGAGCGCGAGTGCTGGTGACGGCCAACCGCCGGCCGCTGCGACGGCAGGCCATCGGCTTTTTGGAAGACCTGGGACAGCGCCGCGTCCTGACGCCCGACGATCAGTTCCTGCTCGCCCAGCTTTACGAGGCGGAAGGCGCCTGGCCTAAGGCGCGCGAACAGTTCCGCAGCTTGATCGCGGGGCCGGCCGTTGACCCGCTCAGCCTGGCCCACGCGGCCCGGAGCTTCCTGCGCCACAACGAAACCGACGAGGCCAGCCGCTGCATCGGCCGGCTGGAGCAGGCGGAAAAGACCCGACAGGTAGGGCCCGGCCAGTTTGGCTCGGTGGAGTTGCGCGCCCAGCTGCTGGAAGCGACCGGTCGGCCGGCCGAGGCGGTGCGCCTCCTGCAACAATACGCGGAGCAGCCCGGCGCTCCACCGGAGGGCATCCTGTTGCTGGCCGGCTGCCTGGCCCGCCACGACCGCCTGGCCGAGGCATTGGATCTCTGCGAACGGGCATGGGCAAACTGCCCGCCGGAGGCGGTGGGCGGCGCCAGTGTGGCGGCCCTGCGCGCGGCCCGGGCGAGCGCCGAGCACACGGCCCGGGTGGAGCGCATGCTACGCGCGGCCATCGCGAAGCACCCGGACCGGGTTGTGCTGCTGCTCCACCTGGCGGACGTGTGCGACTTGCAGGAGCGCTACAGCGACGCTGAGGCACTCTACCGCCAGGTGCTGGCGAAGGATGCAGGGAACGTGGTAGCGCTGAACAACCTGGCCTGGCTGCTGGCGCAGAAGCCTGGCGGCGCCGCCGAGGCGCTGACGCTGATCAACCGGGCCGTCACACTGGTCGGGCCGCGGGCGGAGCTGCTGGACACGCGGGCAACGGTCCACCTGGCGCTGAACCGGAGCGACCTAGCCATCGCCGACCTGGAGCGCTCCAACGCCGAGAGTCCGAGCGGGCCGCGCTATTTCCATCTGGCTCGCGCCCACCTGCTGGCGAACAACGCCGAGGCAGCCGCCGCAGCCTTCCGCAAGGCCCACGCCAGCGGGCTAAAGCCCGAACAGCTCCACCCCGTCGAGCGCGTAGCGTTCCGGAAGATGCTGGAGCAGCTGCGCTAAGCCGCGAGTCCGGGATAGCGGGAAGTACAAGGCCCGCAGCGCCAGCGATGGGGAGCGCCACCCGTCGCTGACGCTCCGGGCTCGTATCAATGTCACCCGTCGCTGACACTCTGCTCTGACAGAAGTCACCGAAGTCACCTATAACCGCGTCCTGGGTCCGTAGCCCGGTCAGGAGACCGGCTACACAACAGGGAGACGCCGGGCTACAACAGGGGTACTTGATTAGCGGGTTCCCTGTCCAGGAGCCACCAGTTTGCTATTCTATTCCGAATGACCGGACGTCAACCGAGCTATGAGGAGCTGCTGGAACTTG